>CAUJJS010000135.1 GCA_963205415.1 Pseudomonadota bacterium | reverse complement strand
CCCACGATGCGGATGGTTTCGATCACATCGCCACCTTGCACTGCATCAACGACCTTCTGATCGGCGTCGCTGACCACCTTGCCGAACACGGTGTGCTTGCCGTCCAGCCACGAGCACGGCACGTGGGTGACGAAGAACTGGCTGCCATTGGTGCCGGGGCCGGCATTGGCCATCGACAAGACGCCACGCTCGTGACGCAGGGCCGGTGTGCATTCGTCTTCGAACTTGTAGCCCGGGCCACCGTTGCCCACGCCATTCGGGCAACCGCCCTGGATCATGAAGTCCGGGATCACGCGGTGAAACTTCAAACCGTTGTAGTAGCCGCGCTGAGCGAGGTTCACGAAGTTGGCGACGGTCAGGGGGGTCTGATCGGGCGTCAGGTTCAGTTGGATGGTGCCGCGATTGGTGACGATTTCGGCTTGGAGCGTGGACATGCTCGGATTCCTTCTGGATGGAACCTGCCATTGTAGTCGGCTACGAGGCCGAGACCAGTGTTGTGGCGTCTAGATGCACTGGTCAAGAGTGCATGTCCCGCTCGGCTTCAATGCTGCCACGGTAGACCCGCGCCAGCCCTATGCTTGATCGCGATCAAGACAGGTCCTGGCAAATGGGCGATAGTAGGGAACACTCATCCAGCCTTGAGGCCTTCCGATGTATCAGTGCATCCTGTTTCCCACCGACGGTTCCGATCTTTCCATCAAGGCCGCCGATTCAGCCATTGCGCTGGCCAAGGCACTCAATGCCAAACTCGTGGTGTGGGCCGGTGCTGAGGTGTATGCGCTGCCTGCCGTGGTGCAGGCCTCCATCGACCAAACCGCCTTGATCGCCGAGGCCTTGAACGAGGCCCAGATTGGAGTCGATGCCATCACCACCCGCGCCGCTGCCGCCGGAATCAGCTGCCAAGGCACCACCAATGTCACCGACACGCCGTGGAAAGGCATTCTACAAGCGGCCGAAGACCACGCCTGCGATCTGATCTTCATCGCATCGCACGGGCGGCGCGGCATGGCGGCCCTGCTGTTGGGCAGCCAAACCCAGAAAGTCATCACCCACTCCAGCGTGCCGGTGCTGGTGCATCGCTGAGACGGCGAACCGCTCGCCTGCGGCTGACGATCGACGCGCGTCGAGATCGTCAGCTCAGGCCCATGCCACACGACGTGGCCAGCTCGCGAAAGCCGGGGAACGAGGTCGCCACCGTGCTGCAGCCTTCGATTCGCACCTCACCTGCTGCACGTTGACCGGCCACCACAAAGCTCATGGCGATGCGGTGGTCGTGATGAGCGATGACCTTGCCGCCACCCACGGTGCCGCCGTGGATGATGGCGCCATCGGGACGCTCGTCCACGCGGATGCCCAAGTCACGCAAGCCCGTCGCCATGACCGCAATGCGATCGGATTCCTTGACCCGCAGCTCGGCTGCACCGCTCACGCAGGTCACGCCCGAGGCCGTGGCCGCGGCGATGAACAACACCGGGAACTCGTCGATCATGTCCGGCACCAAATGTTCGGGCACCTCGATACCGTGCAAGGGCGCGTGCTGAACATGCAGGTCGGCAATCGACTCGCCACCTTGCTCACGACGATTGCGTTCCTGGATATTGGCGCCCATCAGGCGGAGCGCTGCCAGCAGGCCGGTGCGGCGCGGATTCATGCCCACACCGTCGAGCACCAGATCCGAACCCGGCACGATGCTGGCTGCCACCAGATAAAACGCTGCCGATGAAAAATCGCTCGGCACGGTGATATCCGCTGCACGCAGCCGATGGCCACCGGTGAGACTGGCATATCCGGGCGAGAACTCGATTGGCCAGCCCAAGGCCGCCAACATGCGTTCGGTGTAATCGCGGGTGGGGTGCGGCTCGCGCACCGTGGTCGTGCCCTGCGCGTACAAGCCGGCCAGCAGCAGTGCCGACTTGACCTGCGCACTGGCTACGGCCAAATCGAATTCGGCACCGATCAAAACCTGACCGCCGCGAACTTGCAAGGGAGGAACACCACCATCCGCGGTTTCGATGCGTGCGCCCATTCGCGCCAGCGGTTCAGTGACACGGCGCATGGGGCGCTTGGACAGCGAAGCATCACCGATCAAGGTGGCATCAAAACGCTGCCCGGCCAAGAGGCCCGTGAGCAAGCGCATGCCGGTACCCGCATTGCCACAGTCGATAGCCGAAGTCGGTGCGTTCAGACCATCGATGCCCACGCCGTGCACGATGCGCCGACCGGCGCCATCGGCTTCGATGCGAACGCCCATGGCGCGAAAGGCGGCCGCGGTGGCGAGCGTGTCCTCGCCTTCCAAAAAGCCATTGACCTGACACACGCCATCCGCCAAGGCACCCAGCATCATCGCTCGGTGCGAAATCGACTTGTCGCCCGGCACCCGTATCGTGCCACGCAAAGACCCACCGGGCCGTGCAATCCACTCATCCATCACGATCATTCGCACTCATGTCTGCAAACCCACGTCGGGTTGAAGCCCGACCTACAAAACCCAACCCAGCCCTGGCCGATTCCCGATTCCCGATTCCCGATTCCCGATTCCCGGCCCTCAAGGCACCGCCACCGGATAGGAACCCAAGACCTTCACCTGAGTGGAATGTTGCGCCAGTTCGGCCAAGGCCAGCTTCATGCCTTCATCTTCCACATGGCCCGACACATCGATGAAGAAGGCGTACTCCCACTTGGCTTGGTGCGAAGGACGTGACTCAATTCGGTTCATGCTGATGCCATGGCGCGCGAAGGGGCTGAGCACGTCGAACAAGGCACCGGGCTTGTCGTGGATGAACACCAAGATCGAGGTGCGATCGTGTCCGGAAGCCGGGAAGATGCGCCGACCAATCACCAGGAAGCGCGTGGTGTTGTCCTTGTCATCTTGGATCGGCTTCATGATGACCTTCTTGAGGCCATACACATGCCCTGCACTCTCACCGCCAATGGCGGCGGCGTCATCGGCATTGCGCGCCCGACGCGCGCCCTCGGCATTGCTCGATACCGGAATCTTCTCCACCTTGGGCAAATTGATGCGCAACCAACCGGCGGTCTGCGCAAACGACTGCGGGTGCGCGTAGATGCGTTCGATGTCTTCGATATGGCCGGTGCGCGAGAGCAGGTACTGATGCACGCGCAGTTCCACTTCGCCGCAGATCATCAAACCCGAAGTCAAGAACAGGTCGAGCGTAATCTGGATCGTGCCTTGGCCGGAATTTTCCACCGGCACCACACCAAAATCGGCATTGCCGTGTTCCACTTCCTGAAACACTTCCTCGATGCTGGCCAAGGGCAGGCCATGCGCCGAGCGCCCGAAATGCTTGAGCACGGCCTGCTGGCTGAAGGTGCCTTCCGGCCCGAGATAACCGATCTTCAAAGGCTCCTGTTGCGCAAGGCAGGCCGACATGATCTCGCGGAACACGTGCACCAGCACTTCGTCGCTGAGCGGCCCCTGATTGCGATCCACCACCATGCGCAACACCTGCGCCTCGCGCTCGGGGCGGTAGTAATCCACCGCTGCCGCCAATTTGCCCTTGGCCTTGCCGACCTGCAGAGCAAAGCCCGCGCGTTCGGCGATCAGGCTTTGGATTTGGCGGTCGATGGCATCGATGCGTTCGCGCACTTCGCCCAGCACGGGCGGCGTGGTCGCGGCCACAGCCTTGGCCGAGCGTTGGGTGGTGCTGCTGGCAGGGGTTTTGCCGGATTTACGGGAAGCCATCTGGAGTTCACCTATCGGAAAGCGGTGGCATTGTGCCGCAACGCGCCTCAGCCATGGCGCGTGGCGAAGTCGTGCATGAAGGCAATGAGGGCCGCGACGCCTTCTTCCGGCATCGCGTTGTAGATCGAAGCACGCATCCCGCCCACGATGCGATGGCCCTTGAGTGCCAAAAAGCCCGCAGCGCGCGATTCTTCAAGGAAGATCGCATCAAGCGCGGCGTCGTGCAGCACGAAGGGCACGTTCATGCGCGAACGCACCGCCACCTCGACCTGATTGCGATAGTAGCCACCCGAACCATCAATGGCGGCATACAGCGCCGCCGCTTTGCGATCGTTGCGTCGGGCCATTTCCTCAAGTCCGCCCTGCGCCTTCAACCATTGGAACACCCGCCCGGACAGGTACCAGGCGAAGGTCGATGGCGTGTTGAGCAAAGACTGCTCCGCTGCGTGCACGGCGTAATCGAGAATGCGCGGCAAGCGCCCGGCACTGCGTGCGAGCAAGTCCTCGCGCACGATCAGGATCACCAAACCCGAAGGCCCGATGTTCTTCTGCGCACCGGCGTAGATCAGCCCGTACTTCGAGACATCGATCGGCCGCGACAGGATGTTGGAACTCATGTCCGCCACCAGCGGCACCGCGCCCACCTCCGGCGCCTCGTGGAACTCGACCCCGTGGATGGTTTCGTTGGAAGCCACATGCACGAACGCCGCATCCTCGCGCAAAGCCCACTGCGCACGCGCGGGAATACGGCGGAAGCCATCGTCCTCGCTGCTGGCAGCGACATGTGGCTCAAGGTGAAAGGCGGCTTCCTTGGCGGCCTTCTGACTCCAGGTTCCCGTGACCACGTAGTCCGCAGCCTGCCCCGGCTTGGCCAGGTTCATCGGAATCTGGGCGAAATGCTGGCTCGCGCCGCCCTGCAGGAATAGCACTTTGTAGTTTTCCGGAATCGCCATCAGTTCGCGTAAATCCTGCTCGGCCTGCGCCGCCATCGCCATGAAGGCCTTGCCGCGATGCGACACCTCCATCACCGAAGCGCGCTCGCCGCCCCACTCCAATAACTCGTCCTGCGCCTGGCGCAACACTGATTCCGGCAAACCGGCCGGTCCCGAACTGAAGTTGTACGCGCGCGTCATGGGCTCATCACAGGCAAGCTGAATGTCGGCAGACTAGCATGGTGCGTTGCAACACGGTACCGTCAAACCATACGGTTTCAAAGTACGTTTTGCGGCCGACAAGTCGGTCAAGTGACGTCGTGATAACTCTTTATAAACAAAGCGATAGGGATGACATCAGTCGCATTTTTGTTAGCTGAACAATCTCATTTCCACGCATCCCACCATCGACCATTGTTAACAAGTCATTCATTCCCCTATACTCAAAAAGTCGGACAGACCTGTTCGACGGACTAACTTGGTCAACCTTACCCAATGGGGGTTACACAACAATGGCTTCTAACTACTTCACCAAGGGCCTGAAGCGAAGCGCGCTGACCGTCGCGCTGGGCCTGTGCTTTGCGGGCGGCGTGCAGGCACAAACCACGACTGCAGGTGTCTATGGCTCGGCCCCGGCTGGCGCCACTGTCACCGTCACCAGTCAGACCGGCGTTACCCGCACCCTGACGGCGGACGCGAACGGTCGCTTTGCCGCCAGCTCCTTGCCGGTGGGCGAATACACCATCACTGC
>CAUJJS010000134.1 GCA_963205415.1 Pseudomonadota bacterium | reverse complement strand
TAGTGGTAGCCCGCCGGCCATTGCCCCGATGCCAGACGTTGCGGCATGGCGTGCTCGGATTCACCGATGCCCGAGGTGCTGGTGCCCAGGATCACCGCCACGCGCGCGGCACCGAATTGCTCGATCGCGGCATCAACCTGTGAGCGAATCTGATCGAGCGCATCCAGCAACAAAGCGTTGTTGCGGCTATGAAAGGGCATGGCGAAATGCGTCAACGACGGCAATGGCGCATCGACCTCGCCCACGGCCACGCAACGACCGGGCGTGTAGCGTGTGCTGGAGCGCACGCCGCGCGGCGCATCGGCCGCAAACAGCGCGTCCGCGATGACCTCAGCCCCACGCCCCAGAGCGCAGACCATGCCCAGTGCATTGAGATAGACCGAAGGTTTCGTCATGGCGGCATCGGACGGGTGTCGTCGGTTTCGATCGAGTCGATGTCCAGAGCATAGCCTTCGGCGCGATTGACCAAATGCATGTGCTCCGCGCCAGGGTGCGTGACGGACAGCCACACCGCACCCGCATGGATCAATTCCCGCGTGGGGCCGTTCAGGCGCACCGACCACTCAGGCGGCAGCACCGCACGAATTTCGTCCACCGGCCACAAGGCGAACTGCAAGTCATCGAGCACCCGTTCGGCACGCACCGAGGCCGGCAACCAATCGGCGCGTTGCTGCTGCAAGGTCTGGCCATCCCAGAGCACCCGTACGCCTGCCTGACCCATGGCCTGTACCAGCAGCCGAACCTCGTGCGCATCCACTTCCAGCATGGCATCGAGGGTGCGCGTATGGGGGCCGAAGTGAAAGCGCAATTGTTGTTGCAGCGCCAATTCATAACCCAAAGCCTTGGGTGCCAGCCGCAGCGGCGGCAGGGCCTGCCGTGGGCGTGGGCTCAGCGCGGCACAGCCTGCCAGGAACAGGCAAAGCAAGATGATCGTCAGGCCACGACGAGCGGCGCCTGGCAGGGCCTCAAGCACGCTTCATCACCTGCATGAGGGTGTGGCTGATGCCGATGCCGTCGGTTTCTTTCACCACGACAAGTCCGGCGCGCTCGATGCAGGCGCGCATGACGTCGGCGTGATACATCTGGCTGTTGCCGTTGGCCACGCAGGTGAAATAGAGCGAGGTTTGCTGCAGGCAGAAGGCGGCGTTTTCAAAACGCTGGCGATCCCAGTAGGTTTCCAGGATGAAAAGACGCGTGTCGGCACGCATCACCTGCGCAGCCTTGCCCAGGATCATGACGATTTCGTCTTCGGAAAAACAATCCAGAAACTGACTCATCCAGATCACGTCGTGATCGGGCGGGAGCGCGCTGTCGGGGTCGAGCATGTCGATGACGTGCTCGGACACCCGCTCGCTCAAACCGTGTTGCGCGATCTGCACGCGCGCCTGCGCCAATTGCCCGGGCAGGTCGCACATCGTCACCTTCACATCGGGTGCGTGCCGGGCACAGGCGATGGCCCATTTGCCGGTGTTGGCGCCGACATCCATGACCGCATTCACCGGCTGGGAAAAGATCATCGGCAACACCGTCTTGAAGGCGTTGTCCGAATAGAAGTGATCGAAGGCAAACCAGCTTTGACGCACGGCTTCGGGCAGGCCGGACAAGGCCTCGTACACGGTGCGGGCCTCGGGCGCCAGTTCCACCAATCCGGCCGGTCGGCCTTGGGTGAGCGCGTCCTGCAGGTGGAAGAACGCCTTGTAATTGACGTCGTGCACAAAATCCATGTTCACCCGCGTCATCGGATCGTGCAAAAGGTGCCAGCCGAGCTTGGTCAAGTGGAACTGCGTGTTGCGCCACACGAGGATTCCAATGCCGAGGCCCGCTTCCGCCAGCACCCGCGCGGCATAGCGCGACAATCCCGTTGCCGCACTGATGGCGCCCAGATTCAAACCGGCATCACCGGCCTCGTCGATGACACGCAACACGCCCAGATCACGCATGGCCTTGGCGGCCTGAAACACGATCGGTCCGAAGGCGATGTGTTGGGCTTGCTGCTTGGCCTCAATGGCGCTGAGGGTGTCATGGCTGAAGGCGGTCATGGCATTGCATCCGGAAAAGGTTCAGGGTTGGACGAGGATGCATTCTCGTCAGGACGAAACAGGGGCGAGAGCAGCCACACCAGGCCGATGCCCAACAACAAGGTCAAACCAAAGGCACGCAAGGCCGGTGTGGCCGACAAGGCCAAGAGGCCGAAGGACAACCACGTGCTGGCCGCGCCCACGCAGACCGCCAGCCAGGCCGAGGCATCGCCACGGTGTTCCAGCAGGAAGATGCCATAGTCGATGCCCATGCCCACCAACAACAGCAACGCCAACACATTGAACAGCTGCAACGGCACGCCGAACCAACCCAACAGGGCCAAGGTGAAAATCGCCGCCAGCAACGTCGGCACGCTGGCGCGCCAGAACGCCCGCCGATAGCGCGCCGCCAAGGTCAGTGCCACCAGCGCCACACCCACCAGCAACAGGGCACTCATCAGGCTGCGGTAGTGACCCAGCAGGGTGGAATACTCGGCGGTGCGATCCACCCAGCGCACGCCCTCCAGACCCGCCGTGGCGGCACGCAGATCGCTCAGCGCGTGTGGGCCGGCAAGGCCATCGATCATCACCACGCTGGCCACCTCGTTACCGACCGCGCCCAGCCACAGGTGCCGCAGCGGTACGGAGGCCGCCGAAGCGAGCCAGGCCTCAAGCGTCAAGGGCTGTGAAGCGAAGTCGCGGCGTTGCAAGGGTTGTTCGATCTGCTCGGCGAGGCGCGCCAGTACGTCGGTTTCGACCTTGGCGCTGAGGGCCGCATCGGCCTGCTGCTGCGCCGGCGTGGGCAGCCAATCGCTGATCGCGCGGTGGCCGCGGATCACACCACTTTTGGCCAAGGCGTCCAAGCGTTGCGTGAGCGCGGCTTCGCGTTGAAGCAGGCTTGCCGCATCGGCCGCACGCACCAGATAGAACTGCGCCGGACTGGGCAAGCCCAGCACGCGGCTGACCTCCGCTTGTTGCGCCACCAGCTCGGCCGGCAGGGATTGCAGGGTGCGCAGGTCATCGTTGTGGTGCAGCCGTGCGATGCCTGCGAGGGTGAACACGGTCAGCAACAGACCCAAGACCCCATTGATGGGCGTCCAGCGCAACCGCGGCCAGCGCACCAAGCCGTCCGAAAGGCGAGCGGCGAAGCGCGTGGGCACCGGCGCTGCGCGACCCAGCCATGGAAACCAGCAGATCACGGTGAGAAAGGCGGCACTCAAGCCAACGACCGAAAACACCGCCATCTGTCGCAAGCCGGGAAAGGGCGCCAGACCCAGCGCCAGATATGCCAGCGCGCTGGTGCCAAGCGCCAAGCTCAAGCCCGGCAAGAGGCCGCGCAACAGAGCCCAACGTTCTGCGTGCGGATGCGCTTGGCGTGATGCAAACCAATGGATGCCGTAATCCTCGGCCACGCCCACAAGGCTCGCTCCGAACACCAAGGTGAGTAGGTGTACCGAACCAAACAACCACGCCGTGAACGACAAGGCACAGGCCACGCCCACCAGCAGCGACAGTGCGACCAGTGCAATTGGCCGCAACGACCGAAACGCCAACCACACCAGCAAGAGCACCGCCGCCAGCGAGCCCCAGCCGATGATGTTGATCTCGCGGTTGGCTTGCACCGCGGCCGCTTCGGCATACAGCGGCACGCCGGTGCGCAATTCGCGCAAGGCCGGCACGGACGCGCGTGCGGCCGCCACGGCCTGATCGAGTGCCGTCTTGATGAGCGGCTCGCCATCCAATCGAAACGCCGAGCCCGGCGTATCAAACTGCAATACCGCCCAGACCTGTCCCTCGGCCTGCACGAAACCATCGGCATCCAGTTGCAAGCCCGACCCTGCCGCGCGCGCTTGCCACCAGTGCGGCCAAAGGTTGAGCGGATCGGTCTGCCAGTCGGCCAAGCGTGGCGCACCCAAGGGGCTATAGAGCGCGCCAAGGGCGTCTTCGGTCCACTCGTCGATCGAGCGGACTTGCAAGCTGTTCCGCTGCGCCGAGGTCAACAGCCGATCACGCCACGGTTGATAGAACGCACGACTGGCCTCGAACCAGCCGGCGAGGCTGGTGTTCTCCACCAAGGGCGATGCGTGCAGCGGCAAGCCGGCACGAAAGGCCGCCTGTGCACGCTGCGTGTCACGCGCATCGGCTGTGCCCAGCAGCACCACCACCCGCCGCGCGCTGGCATCGGCGATGCGGCGCGTTGCCTGCGCCAGCGCCGGATCGTGCGCATCCTCGGGCAGCAGGGCCAGCACATCGCTCTCGATCCGGTTGCTGGTCCAGAACTGCACCTGATGCACGCCCACGAGCAGCACCACCGCCAGCCAGAAAAAGGCCAGCCATCGCCATCGGCGTGGATGGAGAGCGTCACTCAAAATGCTGCGCCTCGGCCGAGCTCAGCGGGCTTGCGCTGTCATCCAGCTCGGAGAACTGGATGCGGGTACGGTCGCCGCTGCGTTCTTCCATGTCCACCTCTTGCACGGTGGTATCGCCGGCCAGGGTGATGCGTGTAAAGACCTGCGTCAGCGCGCCCGACTTGGGCGTGAGTGCCACGTGCCAACCGGCAGCGTCGCTGTGCATGTCCGCCACATCAAAGCGCGTCGCGAGCGCCTCCAGATTGCCGCCCATCAGGGCAAACAGCAGGGTGTTGATCGAACGCAGGGCCGGCTGCTGACTGGCATCGGCTTCGACCCGGGTTTTTCCATCACGCTGACGGGTGAGGATGCGATCCTGGGTCACCACCATTTCCGAGGGAAAGGGCTTCTGCGTGGTCCAGACCACACCCCGATCCCGCGCCAGCAGGAAGCGACCTTGCGAGCGCAGTGGATGGCGAAAGCCGGCCAGTTGCTTCTCCTGCGAAAAGGCACCGCGCAACACGGCCACGTGCGCGATGCGGGCCTGGATGGTCTGCAAGGCAGAATCCTTGGCGGCAGCGCTGATCTCGCTTGGCTGCGCAGTCGATTCGGTCTGCGCACGACTGCTGACTGGCCAGGCCGCGACCCAAGACAACAGGATCAAGGCGCGCGCTGCGCCGCCGAGCTTCAGGCATCGGTTCATGGCAGCGCCACTCCCAGTCGGTCCAGCAAGACCTGCGGGCTGAGATAGAGCATTTCGCCGCTGTCCGCCGCCACAGCCACCTGAATGGTGTGGGCGCGGGTCAGCACGTCGCCGCTGCCGGCATCGCGGATTTCATAGTCGAGTTTCAGGCGGTTTTCCCATTCGACGATCCGCGCCCGCACCTTCAAGGCTTGGGCAAATCGCAGCGGACGCACGTACTTGACCCGCGTATCCACGATTGGAAACAGATAGCCAGACTGCTGCATCTGCGGATAGTCGTAATCAAAGCGTCGCAGCAAGGCGCAACGCGCGATTTCAAAATAGCGAAAGTAGTTGCCATGCCATACCACCTGCATTGGATCGCAGTCGTGGAAGGGTGGCTCTAGGTCGATTTCGATGGCGAAACGATCATCCACGGCATCCTTGCGATCATTCGGCATACAGCCTCCAGCGTTGCGTGCGGATCGCGGCCAGCAGCACGCGCAAATCCGCATCGAGGGCTCGATCTTCTTCGACCAGTTCGATATGTGCCTCCAGGTCGACCAGCATGGCCGCAGCCTCCTCCGTCACCCCGGCCTCGGGCGTCACGCGGCGGCGCAGATGCAGCGCTTGTCGCGCAGCAATCAACATCGCGGCGGCCACTTGTTCGCTCAATTCGATGACGCGCAGGCAATCGCGTGCGGCGATGGTGCCCATGCTCACCTTGTCCTGATTGTGGCATTCGGTGGATCGCGAAAACACCGAGGCCGGCATGGTGAGCTTCAAGGCCTCGGCGGTCCAGGCCGACACACTGATTTGCAGCGCCTTGAGGCCGTGGTTGATCGGCGCGCGCGGGCCGGTCGCGGCGGAAAGATTGGACGGCAGGCCATGGTTGAAGCGGGTATCGACCAAGAGCGCCAACTGGCGATCCAAGAGATCGGCGACATTGGCCACGGCATTTTTCATCGCATCCATGGCGAAGGCGATGTGACCGCCATAGAAATGGCCGCCGTGCAGGATGCGCTCGGCTTCCGGATCCACCAGCGGGTTGTCGTTGGCGCTGTTGAGCTCGGTTTCGATCCACTGGCGCATGAAGGGCAGTGCATCTTCCAGCACCCCGATCACGTGCGGGGCACAGCGCAAGGAGTAACGATCCTGCAAGCGATGATCGCCATTGGTCTGGGCACCGTGGTAAAGATCATGGCGCAGGCGTTCGGCAATGCGGCCTTGCCCCGGATGCGGCTTGGCGGCGAACAAAGTGGCGTCGAAGTGACGCGCATTGCCGGCATTGGCCACTACGTTGAAGGCCGTCAGGCGCGTGGCCAAACGCGAGAGGTACTGCGCGCGGTCAAAAGCAAGACAGGCCAGCGCCGTCATTACCGCGGTGCCATTCATGATCGCCAGGCCTTCCTTGGGCCGCAGGCGCAAGGGCGCACGCCCGACTTCGGCGAGCGCCTCGGCGGCGCTGCGACGCACCCCGCGATGCATGACCTCGCGCTCACCACACAACACCGCCGCCACATACGAGAGCGGGGTGAGATCGCCACTGGCACCCACCGAACCCTCGGCCGGGATCAGCGGCAGGATGTCGTTCTGCAACAAGGCCTCCAAGCCTTCGAGCAGGGCCACGCTGACGCCGGACATGCCCACGCACAAGGAGGCCAGACGTGCCGCCAACACGGCGCGGGTTTCATCGGCATCGAGGAAGCGCCCGAGGCCGCAGCCGTGATAGGCGAACAGGTGATGTGGCAATTCGCCCAACAGTTCGCGGGGAATCGCCACCGTGCAGGAATCCCCGTAACCGGTGGTGACGCCATACACCACGCCGTCGTCTTCGAGCAGACGATCCAGATACGCCGCGCCTCGGGCAATGCGCGCGCGGAACGCCGCATCGGTCGAAAGCTGTGCCGGAGCACCGTGGCTGGCGATGGCGACGATGTCCTCGATCGTGAGCGGGCCGCGCCCAAAGCCGACGGCGGGATGTTCAATGTGAGGCTGTGTCATGGGTGACCTGATCCCAGAAGGGAAAGAAATT
>CAUJJS010000133.1 GCA_963205415.1 Pseudomonadota bacterium | reverse complement strand
GCGCCGATCACCACCAAGGTGCGCAACCAGTCGAGCGAAGGATAGTTGGCCAAGGCGGTAGCCACCGGCTCGGGCGTGTCCAGGGTGCGGTAGTCGGCGATGCCGGTGAGCGTCGCGGCCATCGCGATGTAGAGCACGGTGCAGAGAATCAACGAACCCAGGATGCCGATGGGCATGTCGCGCTGTGGATTCTTGGCTTCACCGGCTGCGGTGGAGACCGCATCGAAACCGATGTAGGCGAAGAACACCACGGTGGCGGCGCGCATCACGCCATCCCAGCCGAAGCGACCCGGCCCCTCGGATTCAGGAATGAAGGGCACCCAATTGTCTGGGTTGATGTAGCGGAAAGCAAAGGCAATCACCAAGAGGATCACCGTGACCTTGATCGCCACGATCACCGAATTGACGATGGCCGACTGCTTGATGCCGACATAGCACAGGTAACTGACCGCCAGGATGATCGCGATCGCCGGCAAGTTGATCAGGGTGCCGGTTGTGACGAGCGAACCTTCCTTGAAGGTGAACGGCGCACTGGCGAGACTGGCGGGCAAGGTCCAGGATGATCCCGTCCAACCCGAGATGAGTTCGAGCATTTCATTGAAATAGCCCGACCAGCCCACCGCCACGGTCGAAGCGGCAAAGAGATATTCCAGCACCAGATTCCAGCCAATGAACCAGGCCACGAACTCGCCGAGCGTGGCGTAGGAATAGGAATAGGCGCTGCCCGACACCGGCAGCATCGAGGAAAACTCGGCATAGCACATGCCCGCCAAGGCGCAGGCCACGCCGGCAAAGACGAAGCTCAACATCAGGGCTGGGCCAGCATGATTGGCAGCGGCAGTGCCGGTCAGCACGAAGATGCCGGCGCCGATCACGGCACCAATGCCCAGCATGATCAACTGAGTGGCCGTCAGGGTGCGGCGCAGATGGGTTTCCCCTTCCAGCCCGCCTTCGACCGGCTCGCCGGCATCAACGTGGCCAGCAGGGGCAATCGGCTTGATTGCCAGCAAATTCTTCAACATGCGGTGATGCTCCCCTCGGATAACGGATGGCGGCACGTGCGCGCAACTACGCGCATTTCGAAACGCACGGCACCTTAGCGTGCGCTGAAAGCCACGGCAAGCGGCACTGCAACGAGAACGACAAGCGCGAAACAAGGCAAGTCCCGTGAGTCATTCCACCCGTGCGCGAACCGCTAGAATGCATGGCTCGCCTTCGCCTTTGAGGATTGCGCCTTGATCAAACCCCGCACCCCGCCCGGTGTCATGGAGCTACTGCCGCGCGACCAAATCGCGTTCCAGCAGATGCTCGACACCATCCGTCGCAACTTCGAACGCTTCGGCTTCCTGCCGGTGGAAACGCCGGTGTTCGAACTGAGCGAGGTGTTGCTGACCAAGACCGGCGGCGAGACCGAGCGGCAGGTCTATTTCGTGCAATCCACCGGCGCATTGAACAACTCCGCCGGCAGCGGAAGCGGCACGCCGGAGATGGCGCTGCGTTTCGATCTGACCGTGCCCTTGGCGCGCTATGTCGCCGAGCACGAGCACGACCTGAGCTTCCCCTTCCGCCGCTACCAGATGCAACGGGTGTATCGCGGTGAACGCGCCCAGCGTGGACGCTTCCGCGAGTTCTACCAGTGCGATATCGATGTGATAGGCAAAGACGCCCTGAGTGTGCGCTACGACGCCGAATTGCCGGCGGTGATCTTTGCCGTATTCAGTGAAATTGCGATCGGCAAGTTCACCATCCAGCTCAACAATCGCAAGTTGATGCGTGGCTTCTTCGAAAACCTCGGCGTGATCGATGCCGAGCAACAGATGGCGGTCTTGCGCGAGGTGGACAAGCTCGACAAGCGCGGCGCCGATTACGTGCGCACCACGCTCACCGGCGAAGGCTTCGGCCTGAGCGAGACGGCCACCGCTCGCATCCTCGATTTTGTCCAGATCCGCTCCACGAGCCACGCCGACGCGCTGAGCCAACTGGATGCCTTGGGCCAAGGCAGTGCGAGCTTCGAGCAAGGCATCACCGAACTGCGCGAAACCCTGGAACTGGTGCGCGCATTGGGCGTACCGGAGACGCATTACGCCATCAACCTTTCGATCGCGCGTGGCCTCGATTACTACACCGGCACGGTGTACGAAACCTTGCTCGACGACTATCCGCAAATCGGCTCGATCTGCTCGGGCGGGCGTTACGAAAATCTCGCCAGCCACTACACCAAATCGAAACTTCCCGGCGTCGGCATTTCGATCGGCCTGACGCGGTTGTACTGGCAACTCCAGGACGCGGGCTTGGTCAACACTGCCGACAGCACCGTGCACGTGCTCGTCAGCCAAATGGACGAAGCGCGCTTGCCCGCGTATCTGGCCATCGCCAACGACTTGCGCCGCGCCGGCCTAAACACCGAAGTGCAGCTGGAGCCACGCAAGATGGCCAAGCAATTTCAGTATGCCGACCGTGCCGGCATCCGCTTCGTCGTGATTCTGGGTGAAGACGAAGAGGCGCGCGGCGCGGTGTCGGTGAAAGACCTGCGTCGCGGCGAGCAATTCGAAGTGGCCAGCCACGACCTTGCCCGCACCTTGCGGATCGAACTGGAACAAGCCCGAGCGATGGGTTGATTCGCGAGCACTCCAAGCCCGTGAGGTGGGACGCAATGGAATGAGTCGGTTTTCTTGCGCCACTCTGGAGTGGAGATCATCCCGATCCAGAAGCCATGTGCACTGTTCATTTCATACGTTTGGCTCCGCCTGCCCGAGCCACAAATGTCGATCTGGCAGTCCGGATGATCTCGGATGATCTCGGCTTGCCAGATCGAGGGCGCCTTCCGCAATCTATTCGGCTTCAAGTTCATCATTTTCCCTTGGCCGTAATACCACGCGTATGGGCGTCCACGAAACTCAGCATGTCGGCGAGATTTGCCTGCCACCGATCTGTCGTACCACCAGAAGCGTGGCCCGCCTCGGAGTCGACGCGCAACAGGATGGGCTTGCCACTTCGCGTTGCATCCTGCAACGCGGCAGCCATCTTTCCCGGTTGCCACGGATCGACGCGCGGATCATTGAGCCCTGTCGACAGCAGGACGGCCGGGTAGCTCACCCCCTTCTCGACGTGGTGGAGCGGGCTCATGGCATGAAGTGCGCGGAACCCCTCCTCGGTGCCGACCGAGCCAAACTCCGGCACATTGGGCGGTCCGTTTCCCGTGGTCTCGGCGCGCAGCGAGTCACTCAAGCCAACCGAGATGAGTGCGGCGGCGAAAAGCTCTGGGCGCTCGGTTATGGCGCGACCAATCAAGATGCCGCCGGCACTGGTTCCGGAGACTGCCAAACGTTCGGGGCGCGTGTAACCCTCACGCGTCAAGTATTCGGCGCAGGCGATAAAATCCAACCACGTGTTGGGCTTGGTTGCTTTCTTCCCGGCGAGATGCCAAGCCTCACCGTAAAAGCCTCCGCCACGTACGTGGCAGGTCGCGGTCGCACGAATCCCGTCGCTCCATGCACGAAATTCGGGGATGAAGACGGGCTCATCCGTAGTGCCATAACTGCCGTACCCAAACATGATGAACTGCGTCGAACCATCGCGCGGCATGCTATTCGGCCGGATGATGCTCAGAGGGACTTTGACGCCATCGTGACTGACAGCCATGACCGTCTCGCTGATGTAATCTGCCAGTCGATCGTTCGGACCGAGGGGGCGAAGCCCCATGTCTTCGATCACATCCGTCGAAGGACTGTAACGATAGACAACCGCGCGGGACGTCCAACTGCCCAGCTCCAACAAGGCCCCGGCTTGCGCTGGATTGGCCGCCAGTTCCCAGATCGAACTACCGGCGGGTAGCGTGACATCGACCGCCGCTGCGCCCCAAGCAATCCGCTTGAGTCCCACAGCACCTTCGCGAAAGGCCTTCACGTACAAGCCATCCAACGCCGCCTGCATGCCTACCAAGTTCTGCGCGGTCTCGGGCAAGACGACTTCCGCGTTTGCCAGTGCGGGCGCATCAAGCGGCGTACGCATGATTCGACCCATTGGTGCACTCTGGCGCGTCAGGAAGTACACGCTCGTCCCGTGAACGATCAAACTCTCCACCTGATCCTCCAGCGTGAAGATCTCTCGCCACACTGGAGTTCCTGCCTCGAGCTGCGAAATCGTGGTGAGGTAGTAGCGGCCCTTCTCCTCGACGCCACTGCCGAGCCTTGCGATCATCACGCCGGCGGCGGCGTATACGTCGACCGATTCCGGCAGCAACATCGCATCCGCCCCAACCATGGCTGCGCTGAACACAACAGGATCTTCGTTCGTTGGCCTGCCTAGCCGATGGTGCCGGATACTCACGTTACGGAAGAAGTCGACGGCCGGTGCGCCATCTGGAAGTTCACGCAGCTGCAAGTAAAGAAATGATCGTCCATCAGGCATCCACGACGTGACGGCCCAACGACTACGCGGAATGATTTCATCCAAATCGTTCCCACTGGCAACATCGCGCACACGCAACACTTCTTCCTCCGAGCCGCCGGACGTGATGCCGTAGAGCAACAGTCGTCCGTCCGGAGATGGTGACAAGGCACCCAAGGCGTTGCTCCCGCGAGCACCGGTGCCTTCGATCGCAGCCGGGTCGACCAGGAGCCGCTCCTTCCCGGTCCAGCCGTTGCGCACGTAAGCTTTCGGCACCACCTCGTCAGGCCGACTCACGGTATAAAACCAGCTTCCGCCCGCCTCTCGGGGTAGCGACAACTCGGGGGGTGCGCTTGCAGCGAGTTCGCGCACACGCTTCAGAAAATCCGCGCGTGTTGGCAAGGCATCGAGTTGCGCGCGCGCATAAGCGCCTTGCGCGATGAACCAGGCCTGTGCTTCGGACGAAGTGGAATCCTCCAACCAACGCCACGGATCGACCACCTCGGTTCCGAAATAGCTATCCGTGACCGGGCGTTGGGGAGTCGGCGGCACTTGAGCAAACGCAATGACGAACGAAAAGCACAAGGAAATCAAAATAGCGAGTCGCATGATTGTCTCCCTCAATGGCGTTTTGTCGTGTCTGTATTCCGATCTGTGGTGTGATTGAGCTCATCAGGCTCCAAGGGGCGCACATGATTTGATCGCCTACTTCCAAGCCGCATGATCGAACCATGAGCCACGGCATGATGCACCATCAGCAACTCTTAAAATAGCGCGTGGTTGTTGGCGGCTAGCGTCCATGCCCTTTGCAAGACTGAGCCGATACGGATGTTTGTTTGCTCGAAGGTCGGCTTCTACAATGGATCGCAATCCATCGAAGGGCAGGCTCTCCCAAGGGCCTGCCCATTTTTCGCCGTAACCCACTGGACCAAACGATGCAGACGATTCAACTCGATGGCCGCTCTCTGACGCGGGCGCAGGTTTGTGCGGCAGCACGGGGCGAGACGCAACTGGAATTGGATGAAGCCCAACTTTCCAAAGTGCAAGCGGCGGCGGATTTTTTGGCCAGCCAAGTCGCCAGGCAGGAGCCGATCTACGGCGTGACCACGGGCTTTGGCAGCAATGCCGACAAATTGCTCGGCGCGCATCGCGCACGCGATGGTCTGGCCAGCGCCCGCCCATCCGAAGACAGTCTGCTGGAGGAATTGCAGCGCAACCTCATCATCACCCACGCGGTGTGCGTGGGCGAGCCGTTCGCACCCGAGGTGGTGCGCGCGATGCAGGTGATCCGCATCAATACTTTGATGCACGGCCACTCGGGCATTCGGGTGGAAACCTTGAAGGCGCTCACGGCGGTATTCAATGCCGGCATCGTGCCGGTGGTACCGAAGAAGGGTTCGGTCGGCGCCAGCGGTGACCTGGCTCCATTGTCGCATCTGGCCATCGTGCTGTTGGGTGGTGGCGAGGCCTTTTATCAGGGCGAGCGCGTGAGTGGAGCGGAAGCCCTCAAGCGCGCCGGTCTTGCGCCCGTGCGCCTGTCGTTCAAGGAAGGGCTGGCGCTCAACAATGGCACGGCACAGATGCTCGCCACGGCGACGCTGGCCATTGGCCGCATGGAAGACCTGTTGCGCACCGCCGATCTCGCGGCCGCGATGACGCTGGAGGCGTTTGCCGGTCGCACCAGCGCCTTCGACGCCAAGGTTCACGCGCTGCGACCGCACCCTGGGCAAGTCGAATCGGCACGCAATCTGCGCGAGATGCTGACCGGCTCCACCCTCGTGGATGTGCCCTATCACTTGGTGCCGAAGTTCCAAACCTGGCTGCCGGAAAGCTGGGGCGATGTCAGTGACCAACAACGTCATTTCGATATCCGATGGGATTGGGTGCCGGTCTCCCAGCGCCACGGGCGCGAGGCCTTCTACACCCGTTTCCTGCCCTTTCGTGGTGGCAAGAAGCACCAACCGCAGGACAGCTATTCGCTACGCTGCATCCCGCAGGTGCACGGCGCGGTGCGTGATGCCTTGGCGCAGGCGCAGCGGGTGATCGACATCGAACTCAACTCGGTCACCGACAATCCGCTGGTGTTTCCAGACGCGCAAGACGCGCGCCAGATCGAAGACCAAGTCATCTCCGCCGGACATTTCCACGGCATGCCATTGGCGCTGGCAATGAGCTACCTGAAGGCCTCGATTCCGGTATTGGCCAGCATCTCCGAACGACGCCTCAACAAACTGGTCGATCCGGCCACCAACGATGGTCTGCCGGCCTTCCTGATCGGCAACGAAGATGCCATCGATTCGGGTTTCATGATCGTGCAATACACCGCTGCGGCCTTGGTCAACGATCTCGCCAGTCGCGCCATGCCGACCAGCGTGTATTCGATCCCGACCAGTGCCAACGCCGAAGATCACGTTTCGATGGGTGCCAACGAGGCCCGGCATGTGCTGGAGATGACCGCGGACTTGAGCCACGTGTTGGCGCTGGAGTTGTACACCGCGGCGCAGGCCTTGGATTACCGCCGCGACATGATCGAAGCGGCACGCAGCCTGGCGCGTCGTGGCGACGTGAATGCCATTGCGGCCAAGATCAACCAAGCGCCCCTGCCCGGCGATGCGGCGCACCCGCAGTTCCTGTCCGAGTGCGCGCAACTGATGACGCAATTGGCCGCCGATCAGGATTTCCATCCGTCCCCGCGCGTGAGCCGTGCCCATGCCAAGCTGCGTCAGCACATCGGCTTCATGCAGCGTGATCGAGCCATGGATGGTGAGGTCGCGTCGGTGTGTGCGCTGATCGAATCCAACACGCTGCTGGATTGAGACGGCGACACGATTGACCGGGCCACGCCAGCGACGTGGCCCGGCGCAGCATCAAGGCCGCGGCGGCAAAGGCGGGATCGCGCCGGCGCGCAAGGGCCTGACCGGCTCGGCCTGCAACTTGCGCTGCAACCAATCGATGGCGGTATCGAGCTGGCGATCCACACCCTTGAAGCTCTCGTGCGGCAGGTTGTCGACCTCCACATCCGGGCTGACGCCCACCGCCTCGACCAACCAGGTGCCATCGAGTCCGAACTGCGGGTTCTCCGCCACGCGCGCACGGCCACCGTCCACCAGCGCATTGCCATCACTCAACCACACGCCCGCGCCGGCGGTGCGCGTGCCGATGAGTGGCGCCAGTTTCAGGGTCTTGATACCGGCGGAAAAGGTTTCGCCATCCGAATAGGTCAGCGCGTCGGTCAGCACGGCCAGATGCCCACGGAAACTCTGCTGCATGTTGCCGTAAGGCAGGCCGCCGGGTGATTGCCAGAACATCCAGGTGCGGCGCAGCAGCTTTTCGATGATCCAACTGTCGATATTGCCGCCACGGTTGCGGCGCACGTCGATGATCAAGCCTTCGCGATCGATGTTGGCGTAGAAATCCCGTACGAAGCTGGCGATGTCGTTGGGGCCCATGGCGCGCAGATGCAGATAACCGATCTTGCCCTGCCCGGCGCTTGCGACCGCCGCACGGCGCGATTCCAGCCAGTCGGAATAACGCAAGGCATCCTCGCGCATGGCGTCCACCGGCACCACGATTTCACGCAGGCTCTTGCCCGCGCGCAAGGTTTCCAACAGCACCTGTTGACCAGCGGTATTGGCCAGCAATTCGGACAGGTCAGCAGCGTCTGAGGCTTTGCGGCCATTGACCGCCACGATCACATCGCCTTCACGCACATCGACCTGACTGGCTTGCAGCGGCCCACGTTGCGAAGGCAGCTCGGCTTCAGTGCGATAGATGCGATCGATGCGCCAACCGTCCGCGCTGCGGCTCCAAGTGGCACCGATCCCAGCGTAGGTCGGCACTTCAATGGCCTTGCGGAACTCGCCGCCACGCACCTGCGAGTGCAAGGCGCCCAATTCACCCATCATTTGCGCCAGAAGATCATCCAGCTCGAGGCGATCACTCACCCGCGTCAACAAAGGTGCGTAGTGCTGGCGCGTGGCGACCCAATCCACGCCGCGCAGATTGGCATCGTAGAAGTGATCGCGGTGCATGCGCCAAGCGTCGTTGAACATCTGCTGCCACTCGGCCACCGGCTCCACGCGCAGGCGCCAGTCATCCAGCCGCAACGCGTTTTCCGCCAATTCCTTCGGTGCATTGGCACCGGCATCGACGATGTAGAGCTTGCCGGGATCATCAAACCCCATGCCGCCCGTGCGCAGCAGCAGCTTCTTGGCCTTGGCTGCCAGCGTGTACTCGGCAACGCCTTCCGAGTAGGTGTCGATCTTGGCCTTGCTGTCGTCGTACGCCAGCGTGCGCAAAGTCTTCGGCCCCCAACCTGCACCATCCAAGAAGTAAAGCCGCTGCGCATCTGCACTCAAGCTCGAATAGTTCCCTGCGGAAACCGGCACTTCGTAGAGACGCTCGGCCAAGCCTTCCCACAGCAGCGCCTTGGGTGTGTCGCTGCCACCCGCCTTGTCGTCCTTGCTGCCGGCATCCTTGTCTTTGGCCGGCTGCAATTCATCCTTGGCCTGGAACGGAAAACGCGCATCCGCTTGCAACGCCAGCGCGTAGATGCGGCTGCGTTTGTCGAAGTACGGCCCGGTGTTGCGATCGCCCCACGGCGCGCCATTGACCAATCGGAATTCGCGGTCCGACAAGAACCACAACCACTGACCATCCGGACTGAAAGCCGGACTGCCGGAGTCGTACTTGTCACTCGTCAACCACGCAACCTGCTTGCGATCCAGTGAATACAAGCCAAGACGGTTGTGGCCATCGCTGCCGGTGGCACGCACGATGGCGATGTAACGGCTGTCGGGTGACCATTCGACGTTGGCATACTCTTGATTGCCCGCCGCGCCACCGTCATCGATCAGCGCATTGGTGCCACTGGCCAGTTCCAACAACCACAAGCGTCCGCGCTTGTCTGTGTGCGCGAGATGCTTGCCATCCGGCGCCACGAAGATGCCGTTGCGTTGAGTCGTGCCATCGCGGGTCAATTGCTGCGCCTGCGAACTGCCATCGGCGGCGTAACGCCAGATTTCTTCCTCGCCACTGGCGTCGGACACGGCATAGACGAATTTGCGATCCGGCGAGAAGGTGGCAAAAGCCACGCGCACGCCCTCGGCCACACCCAGATCCACCCGTCGCGGCGCGCCCACACCGGCGACCACGGCGCGGCCACGCGCCACCACCACGGCGCGCTCGCCATCACGGGAGAGATCCGCACCCTGAAAATACTTCAAGGGTTTTTCCAACCAACGCGCTTGGCGCTGGGCAAAGTCGGACGGCAATTGGATTGGCACGGCGCGATCCTGACCCGACGCCAGATCGAACACCCGCAACTCGGCGCCCGATTGATAGGCCACGCGCTGACCCGATGCACTGGCAGAGCGCACATCGAACGTGCGCGACACCGGCAAGGGCGTGAGCGCGCCTGTGGCGGGATCCAACTGCGCCACAGCATCGCGCCCATCGGAATCGGCGATCACCAAAAGACGATCGCCCGCCAACATCGGCCGGCGCAGATTCACATCCTTGGGCCCGATGCGGACAGCTTCGGCGTCCGACGTCAGGTCGAATCGCCAGAGCTGCGAGAGCGCACCACCGCGATAGCCACGCGCGTTGTCATTGGTCACGCCCAAGCCAAAGCGCACGAAGTACAGGGTCTTGCCATCGGCGCTGATGACGGCATCGTTGGCTTCGGCCACGGGCAGGATCTTGCGCTGCAAGGTATCCGGATTGACGGCAGCGATCACGCGTTGGCTGCCGCCCGCACCACCGGCGGTGACACTGGCGTAGAGCACCTCGCCCTGCGCGGTCCAGCCCACCACCAAGGCGCGGCCGTTGTCGAAACTGATGCGCTTGGGAACACCACCCGCCACGGGCATCACATAGGCTTCTTCGACGCCGGCATAGGACGCGGTGAAGGCCACGCGCGTGCCATCGGGCGAGAGCGCGGCGCGACTTTCTTCCGCCGCGTGCGTCGTCAGGCGACGCGCCTGACCACCGTCGATCGGCACCGACCACAGATCGCCTTCGCTGGTGAACACCAATTGCTCAGGCCCGATCGCGGGATAGCGGAAGTAACCCGGGCTTTGGGCTGCAGCCGCGGCCGCGAGGCCAAATCCAAACAGGATGGCGAAAATACGCATGCGAGGGGTCCCATGACGAAAAACAGTCGCCATGGTAACCAGACGGTGCAGCATTCACCCGTGCCGGAGGTCGTGAACGACCCGCGAAACGGCGAGGCCAATGGACTCACCAGCGGCGCTGGGCTTCCTTTTCCTGAGCGCGATCGAAGCTGCGCAAATCGTCGCGGATGTGGGCGATACGTTGCCGCCCGAGCGCGTTGCGCTCCTCGTCGAGCACCACGGCATCGAGCAGTTCAGCCATGCGCTGAGCGGTGGGCAGCATGGTTTCCCAGGCATCCAGCGCCGATACCGGCCCTGGCAGAGTCATGAAGAAGGCCAGACCCGGCGTTTCGATGTCGTGCACATGCCGCAGGTCGAAATGACCGGGTTTGACCAAGTTGGCGACGCTGAAGATCGGTTCGGCATCGGGTCGGCCATCGACCAAGCGGTGGAAGATACCCATGTCGCCGTATACCAGGCCGGCCTTTTCTGCCGCCACCACGATCGCGGCGCCATCGATCATGCCTTCATCACGCGCATTGACGAACAGGCTGATGATGCGCTGCGGCGCCTCGCCGTTGCGCTTGCCGCGCGCCGCCACGGTGCTGCCGGGTGCGGCGAACGCGTCATCGGGCTGCTGATCCAAGGCCGCATCGAAATTGAATTGGCGCTCGCCGTGCTCATCGGCTCCCACATCGGACACCACGGCATCATCCTCACCCAATCGCGGTTCGCGGCGCTCGCCATTGCCGTTGCGCGGCACACGCCCCGGCTCGATGCGTCGCCCCTGATCGGGTTTGCGCGGGCGGCCGAAAATCGCTATGGCCACCAGGATCAACACGCCTGCGATGGCCAGCGGGATACCGATGTCGGGGTTCCAGTTCATGGGCAAATCCTTGTTGAATTCAAGCAGCACCGGCCAGACGCGCGGCCTCGGCCAAATCCACCGACACCAGACGCGACACGCCCGGTTCGCGCATGGTGACACCGGCCAGTTGTCGTGCGGCTTCCATCGTGGCCTTGTTGTGGGTGACGAACAGGAACTGCACCTTGTCGCTCATCTCGCCGACCATCGAGGAGAAACGGCCGACGTTGGCCTCGTCCAGTGGCGCATCCACCTCGTCGAGCAGGCAGAAGGGCGCAGGATTCAACTGGAAGATCGAGAACACCAACGCCACTGCGGTCATGGCCTTTTCGCCACCGGATAGCAAGGAGATGTTGGACACGCGCTTGCCGGGTGGTCGCGCCATGATCGCAACGCCGGTATCGAGCAAGTCCTCGCCGGTCAGCTCCAGATAGGCGTGGCCGCCGCCGAACAGGCGTGGGTAGAGTGCTTGAATGCCGGTGTTGACGCGATCGAAAGTGTCCTTGAAACGGCCACGGGTTTCGCGATCGATCTTGCGGATGGCCGCTTCCAGGGTTTCCAGTGCGGTGACCAGATCGGTGTTCTGGGCATCAAGGTATTCCTTGCGCTGCTGCGCCTGGCCGTATTCGGAAATGGCGGCCAGATTCACCGGCTCCAGGCGTCGGATGCGGGTTTCCAGATCCGCGACCGCTTGGCGCCATCCGTTGATTTCGGCATCGCCCGGCAATTCATCCAGCACCTGCGCCAGTTCCAGTCCGGCGCCGGTGATGGCTTCGAGCAAGCTCTCGATGCGCAGCTTGAAACCTTCTTCGTTCACCCGTTTGCGGCTGATCTCTTCGCGCAACGCAAGGGCGTGCTGGTCGGAAGACTGGCGCAGACCTTCGTAACGACGCAGTTCGGCCATCACGCCTTCGATGCCGGAGCGCGCTGCGGCCAATTCACGCTCGGCCACGACGCGTTGATCGAGGCTGGTCTGGCGTTCGGCTTCCAAGGTTTTGATCGGCGCATCGCCTTGCGCCAACTGTGCTGCGACCTCGGTGTGCCGCTGCTGCAAAGCATCGCGTTGGGCGTGCATGCGCAACAGGGATTGTTCGAGTGCGGCCACCTCGGTGCGCGCGCTTTGCAACTTCAGCGCCAGATCGTGCGCGGCATCGCGCGCCTCACGCGCGCCGGTGCGCGCCAGATCGCGCTTGTCGCTCAGTTCCCTGCGTTCTTGTTCGAAGGCGACGCGCTGGTCTTCCAGCTCGGCCATGCGCGCCAGTGCAAGCTCCAGCGCTTGCCGCGCTTCACGGGCGCGTTCCTGCGCACCGAGGGTGTCCTGCTGCAACTGGCCCAACTCGGCATCGATGCGCGCCAGGCGCGCCTGCGCCGATTCCAGCTTGCCTTGCTGGCTTTGCATCTGACCGGCCAATTCGGCCACGCTGCGGTGGGCCAGATACAAAGCGCGTTGTGCATCCTCGCGCTGCTGTTCGGCCTCGCCCACGGCATGACGGCATTGGGTGATCTGTTCGCCCAGTTCGGCTTCCTGTTCGGCTTGCCGTTCGATCTGCGCACGCAGGTCGTGGATTTCACGCTCGCGCAGCAAGGTGCCCTGCCCGCTCACACCCGAACGCAGCAAACGCAACCAGCCTGGACCGATCCATTCTCCCTGACGGGTGATGATCGCCTCGTGCACGGCCAGTGTCGGCAAGCGTGATTGCGCCTCGTCCAACCCCTCGGCCACTCGGATCGATGCCAGCCAGCGCCGCGCCGCGACCGGACCTTGCACCTTGCTCGCCAAAGAGTCCGCGGCGACCTCGAAATCACCGGTGCGCGCATCGACCAAGGCCAGATGGCCCTCGGCAAAATCGGCCACGACGGGCAACAGTTGCGCGCTGGTATCCACCACCGCCGCTTCGATCAACTGCCCCAGCACGGTTTCGACCGCCGTTTCCCAGCCCGCCTCCACCTGCAGCACTTCACCCAGGCGTTGCGAATGATCCAAACCCTGCGCTGCCAGCCACCGCTGCGCGGCGCCTTGTTCCTGCCCGAGGGCTGCGTGTTGCAAGGTTTCCAGTGAGGCCAAGCGTCCGCGTGCGGTTTCGCCATCGTTGCGCAACTGCGCCAACGCGTTTTGCAGACCTCGTTGTTGTTCCTGCGTGGCTTGCACCGTCTGCTTGCGCTCGTCGAGCGTATCGCCGAGCGTGTCGAGACCGGCGCGTTGCATGTCGTGATCGGCACTCATGCGCTCCAGCGCCTCGGCCAGAACCGTCACGTCCAGCGCCGCGCGCTCGACGCTCAAGGCTTCGCGTCGACGTTCCGCATCGAAGGCCTGTCGATCGAGGTATTCAATCTTGGTGCGTTCAACCTCGGCCGCGCGCGTGGTTTCACTGCGCAGGCGGCTGTGCTCATCCCAACGCAACTGCCACTGCGCCAGCGCCACTTCGATGTCGGCCAAGGCCTTCTGTCGCTCGCCGTCATCGCCGCTGAGCATGCTCAGGCGCGGTTCGATGTCGGCGATGTCCTGCGCAAGGGTTTCACGGCGCGCGCCATCCTGCTCGATATCCTCGGACAGCGCCGCTATTTGATCGGCCAGCTCGGTGTGGCTGCGGGCAAGACGCTCGGACAATTCGCGCTGGTGCAGGATCTGCTGCTCGATGCGGCTGATCTCCGCACCCACGCGGTAGTTTTCCGCCTGCGTCTGCGCCAGTCGCGCGTTGGCCTCGTCCTGTTGCTCACGGCACAGTTCGATCTGGGTTTCGGATTGACGCTGCTCGGCCACCTTGGCTTCCAGCAAGGTTTCGTTGTTCACGATGGCATCGCGCAAGCCCGCAAGTTCCGTATCCAGTTGGCGGTATTCGAGCGCACGCACCTGCGCTTCCTTGATGCGCTGTTGTTCCTTGAACTGCTGATACTGTTCGGCCTGTCGCGCCTGGCGTTTGAGGTGTTCGAGCTGCTTGTCGACTTCCTCACGCACGTCATTGAGACGATCCAGATTCTCTCGCGCCTGGCGGATGCGCTGCTCGGTCTCCTTGCGCCGCTCCTTGTATTTGGAAATGCCGGCGGCTTCTTCCAAAAACACGCGCAGATCTTCGGGCCGGGCTTCGATGATCTGCGAGATCATGCCCTGCTCGATGATCGAATAACTGCGTGGCCCGAGGCCCGTGCCGAGAAACAGATCGGTGATGTCGCGGCGACGGCAGCGGGTGCCGTTGAGGTAGTAGTTGGATTGCCCGTCACGGCTGACCAGTCGCTTCACCGAGATTTCGTTGAAGGCGGCAAACTCGCCGCTCAAGGTGCCATCGCTGTTGTCGAAAATGAGTTCGACCGTGGCTTGGCCCACCGGCTTGCGCGAGCTGGAACCGGAGAAAATCACATCGGTGAGTGAGTCACCACGCAGGCGACTGGCCGAGCTCTCGCCCATCACCCAGCGCACCGCGTCGATGATGTTGCTCTTGCCGCAACCATTCGGCCCCACCACACCGGTCATGTTGGTGGGCAGGTGCAGGGTGGTCGGATCGACGAAAGATTTGAAGCCGGCGAGCTTGATCGTGGATAGGCGCATGCGTCAGGTCAGAAGCTGGGGTAATCGAGGTAAGCCGCAAGGGCGGGATTCTTCGCAGCCGCCGGTTGATCCGCGCAAGTCAGCGTGTGGCGCATCGAGGCGATTGCCGATTATAGCCAGTCGCCCTGCCCACTCAGGGCAGTGCCTTCTTGAACGGGTGGATATCGACCGTGGCATACACCCCGGCTTCAACGTAGGGATCGACCGCGGCCCAGGCGCGCGCGGCTTCCAGCGAATCGAACGCCGCCACCACGAGGCTGCCGGCAAAACCGGCCGGGCCGGGGTCTTCGGCATCGATCGCGGGCAAGGGCCCGGCCAAGAGCAAGCGCCCCGAATCGCGCAACGCAAGCAAGCGAGCCAAGTGCGCTGGTCGCGCCCCGCGCCGACGCTCGAGGCTGTCGGAATGGTCTTTTGCCACGATCATGTACCACACGGTTCTTTCCGTTCAGACCCAAAGCCCGGCATCATAGGCAGCTTTCCACCCTGGCGCCACGCTGCAAACACTCGCATGAGCGATCGTCTCGACATCCACCCGGTCAACCCGCAGGCGCGTTACATCGCGCAGGCGTCGCGTTGCATTACGGCCGGCGGACTCGTCATCACACCCACCGATGCCGGCTATGCCTTCGTCTGGGGTGTTGGTGCCACGGATGCCGAAGAACGGGTCCAACGGCTGCGATTGCTGGACACGCGCCACCCTTTCACCTTACTCTGTAGCACGATCAGCCAGATCGGAAGTCTTGCGAAACTCGATGATCGTGCCTTTCGCATCGTCAAGTCGCTGACTCCTGGCCCCGTCACCTTCATCCTTCCCGCAGGCTCGGACCTTCCGCGCCGCCTGAAGCAGAGCAAGCGCCGCGCCATCGGCTGCCGCATTCCGGACAACACGGTGCTGCAGGCGCTCTTGAGTGGAGTTGGGGCACCGTTGCTGACCACCAGTCTCGTGTTGCCCGACGAACCGATGGACAACCACGAGGCCGATGACGTTGCTGAAGGTTCGTTGCGCCACGTCGACATGATGCTTGATGCCGGGGATTGCCAGCCAGGCCCCACCAGTGTCGTGGATCTGTGTGGCGAGGAACCGCTGGTAACACGACAGGGGTTTGTGCCGTTGGATCTGGATTGATCTGCGGCAAGCGTTGAATTCACCTGCGGGTGATTCACACCGTTTCAGGCCATTTTGGCCCATCGCGCAGTCACCTCGGGTGACGCGCATTGTCCCGTTCGAGTTTTGCATGCCGATGAAAGGCTGCCACACCGCATGACACCGCAACCGGCGCCAAACGCCAATCAACCGATGAGCGCGCCCCCACCCCAGCAGCAGGAAATGCCGCTGGCGATGGTGCATGGCCAGCCGGTGCTGCAGATGCCACAGGATCTCTACATCCCGCCCGACGCGCTGGAAGTCATCCTGGAGGCCTTCGAAGGCCCGCTCGACCTCTTGCTCTACCTGATTCGTCGCCAGAACCTCGACATCCTCGATATTCCGGTGGCGGAAATCACGCGCCAGTACGTGGAATACATCGGCGTGATGCAGGACCTGCGTTTCGAACTGGCGGCCGAATATTTGGTAATGGCCGCCATTCTGGCCGAGATCAAATCCCGTCTGCTGTTGCCGCGTCCGCCCTCGGAAGACGGCTTGGAAGAAGACCCACGCGCCGATCTGGTGCGCCGTTTGCAGGAGTACGAGCGTTTCAAGAAGGCGGCCGAAGACATCGATTTGTTGCCGCGTCTGGAACGCGACACCAGTCCCGCACACGCCTATGTGCCGGAACTGAAGCTGGAGCGCGAACCGCCCGCCGTGGACATGCGCGAGCTGTTGGTCGCACTGGCCGACGTACTCAAGCGCGCCGAATTGTTCAGCCATCACGCCATTCGCCGTGAGGCATTGAGCGTGCGGCAACGCATGGGCGAGGTACTGGAATGGCTGAGCGACGGCCAGTTTCACGACTTCACCCAGCTGATCTCAGTGGAAGAAGGCCGTTTGGGCGTGATCGTCGGCTTCTTGTCGATTCTGGAATTGGCCAAGGAGCATCTGATCGAAATCGTGCAGGAAGCCCAGTGCGCGCCGATCTACCTGCGCTCGCTGGCGCACGCCGAGGCCGACGACGACAGCCATGAACCCCTTGATGAAAACGGCGACGAAGCCGCCGTGCAGGACACATGACCATGGACGTTCAATCCGATTCAAGTCTCGGCGCCGAGCTGATCCAAGCCGTTGTGGAGGCCGCCTTGCTGGCATCGAGCCAGCCACTGACGCTGCCACAGCTGCAGGAACTGTTTCCGCTGGATCAGGCCCTGCCGGAGGGCGCAGTCGAAGCCGCCCTGGCGGCCTTGCACGCGGCCTGCGATGGGCGCGGCGTGGAACTGGTGGAAGTGGCCAGCGGCTATCGCTATCAAGTGCGCCGCGAGGTTCACCCTTGGGTTGCCCGCCTTTGGGCCGAACGTGCCCAACGTTACACCCGTGCGACGCTGGAGACGCTTGCCCTGATTGCCTACCGGCAACCGATCACGCGCGGCGAAATCGAGCAGATTCGCGGTGTTGCGGTTAGCACCAACATCATCAAAACACTGGAAGAGCGCGAGTGGATCCGCGTCATCGGCCACCGTGACGTACCGGGCAAGCCCGCTTTGTTCGGCACCACTCGCCTGTTTCTGGATTACTTCAACCTCAAGAGTCTGGACGAGCTGCCGCCACTATCGGAATTGCGAGACCTGACCGAACTGGAGCCCCAGCTTCCGTTCGACGTGGCGCCGCCTCCGAAAGCGCTGGCGACAGACCCCGACGACGATGCCCTGCCGATATCGCTGGACGAGGCCACCGATGTGGTCATTCCACCGGTCATCACGACCTTGGCCGACGCGGCCAGCGATTCAAACCCTTCCATTTCAACCACCTTTGACACCAAGGCCGCGGACGATGATGCCGATACCGCGCCGGAGCACATCGCATGAGTCATGACACCACACCGCCGGCCCAGCGCCGCACCCTTTCCCTCAAGCGCACGTCGGAGCCTGCCTTTGAAGAGCGCCTGCACAAAGTCTTGGCTCAGGCCGGACTGGGTTCGCGCCGCGCATTGGAAGAACGCATCACCCAGGGCCAAGTGCGCGTCAATGGCGAAGTGGCCAGCCTGGGCAGCAGTGTGACCAGCGGCGATCGCATCGAACTGGATGGCAAGACTTTCGTCGCGGCGATGCAGACCGAAACCCCGCGCGTTCTGCTCTACAACAAGCCCGAAGGCGAGGTCACCACACGCGAAGATCCCGAAGGCCGGCCGACCGTGTTCGATCGCCTGCCGCAGATCAAGGGCTCGCGCTGGATCAACGTGGGTCGGCTGGACATCAACACCACCGGCTTGTTGCTGCTGACCACCGACGGCGAACTCACCCACGCCCTCACCCATCCGTCCACCGCAGTCACACGCGAATACGTCTGCCGCATCCACGGTGAACCCACGGAAGAAGAAGTCGCCAAGCTGCAAAACGGCATCGTGCTGGAAGACGGCCCGGCCAAATTCGACGAGATCGAATCCATCGGCGCCAGCGACAGCCATGCCTGGTTCCGCGTGGTACTGCGCGAAGGTCGCAACCGCGAAGTGCGTCGCCTGTGGGAAGCACTGGGCTATCAGGTCAGCCGCCTCAAGCGCATTCGTTACGGCTCGCTGAGCCTGCCGCGCGAACTCTTGCGCGGACATTTTCAGGAACTGCCAAGCGAAGCCGTCGAACAACTACGCAAGGAACTTCAATTGGAGCGTGGACCTGCGGTGTTGACCTTGCAGAACGTGATTGGCCAGCGCAAAGCCAAACCCACCGAGTTCCGTCCCGCACCCCGCGAACAGCGCGCCTGGACGCACGGTTCGCACGGCGACGAAGCGCGTGAACTGCGCGCCTTCGACCGCATCCGTGATGAACCCAGCGGCAAGCGCTCATTCGGGAAAGGTCCTCGTGGCAAGGGTGGGCACGGCCGCTCGATTCCAGACGACATCGGCAATCGCTTGACCGCTCCGGGCGGCGCGCGCCCAGGCAAGCCGAACCGTCGCAAGGCGGCGGCCCCCGGCTTCGAGAATCCCGCCGAACAGCGTTCTTGGTACGCGCCGGAAGGTGTCACCACCACCAGTCGTATTGCGCCGCCACGGCATGTTGGTCGCCCAGGACCTGGCGCTGCCGGTCACGGCAAGCCGGGTGGTGGCTCCTATCAAGGCAAGTTTGGTGGTGATGGTGCGCGCCAAGGCAAGCCGGGCGGCGGCAACGGCCCGTATCAAGGCAAGCCGGGCGGCGGCAATAGTCCGTATCAGGGCAAGCCCGGTGGCGGCAATAGTCCGTACCAAGGCAAGCCGGGTGGCGGCAACGGCCCGTATCAAGACCGCTCACACGGCAATGCCAGTCCTTACGGCGGCAAGCCGGGCGGCTCGCAAGGGCCCAAGGGTCGCGGCAAGCCGCCCTCACGCGCCGGCGCACGTCCTGGCCACGGCGCACCGCGTACCAACAAGCCCCGCGGTTGAGTCCAAGGCGCCGGTTCAGCCGGTGCTGAATCCATCGCCTGCCTCGTCTACCGAGGCGGCCACGGTGTGAACCGAGTCCACGCGCGCGAGGGGTGGCCCGTGCCACAGCCAAGTCTCCAATTGGCCAAGCGCGGTCGCATCACCAAGGGCCAGCACTTCTACCCGACCATCGTCCAGATTACGTGCGTATCCACGCACGCCGAGCGCCATGGCGGCCTCTCGCGTGCTGGCGCGAAAGTACACGCCCTGCACCCGGCCGCTGACGAAAAATCGCCGCGCCTCGATCATGGCGTGGCCGGAGCGATGGCCTTTTCCAGATCGCGTGCCGTAATCGGCCCCAGAAAACGCTTGGCGATGCGGCCTTCCGGATCGACCAGCCAAGTCATCGGCAGTCCACGCGGCGCAGGGAAAGCGGCCGGCGGGTCGTAAACATCGACGATGGCAATCGGATACGACACCGGATGCTCCTTCAGGAAGGCCTGCATCTCCGGCACGGTGATGTCCTCGTACGCCAGCCCCACCACCATGGCATTCTCGTGCGCCTTGTCGAAGGCATCGAGGTCCGGCATCTCCTTGAGGCAAGGACTGCACCACGTCGCCCAGTAATTGATCACCACCCACTGACCACGCTGGGCCGACAAATCGAACGTGGCGCCATGGACCGTGGGAACCTTCAGGGCGCCGGCCAGTTCGGGCTCATTTTCGACCGCCGACACCGGCGCTGCCGCCAACAGACTCAGGCCAAACGCCATCATCAGGTTTCGAATACGCATCATTTTTCGTCCTTGTCATCAGAAAGCACCTGCGCCACCGTGCGACGCAGGTGCAGTTGCAAGAGATCGCGCAAGGCATTCAATTCTGCCTGCGCGCGCTGACCAATGGCATCGTTGCGCTCGGGCATTTGGGCAAACGCCAAGGGAATACGCAAACCCGCGCTTTCATACAGTTCATCCATCGGCAAATGCGCAAGGTCGCGCACCAGCGCATAGCCACCGTCCTCCAACCGCCGCACCACGCGCGCCTGCAGCAAGGCCTGCAACAGGCTCATCAAGGTATCGTCACTGATCGCCGGCTCCAACTGCTGCAACTGCGCGGTCTGCAAACCACTGCCCGTGCCCTGCGCCTGCGACAGTCGCCCCAGCAAACGCAGCATGGCGTAAAACTCGAAACCATCAGGCAGGCGTTGTTGCGCGGGACGAAAGCGAAAGGCCGTCAAAGACGCAGCAAACGAAGCGCCCAGCAACACCACCACCCAGGACACATACAGCCAGATCAGGAAGATCGGGATCACCGCGATGGCGCCGTACAAGGCCTGATAGTTGGCGCGCGTCAAATACAAGGCAAAGGCCCATTTGGCCAGTTCGAACAGGGCCGTGGCCAGCGCACCGGCCAACAGCGCGTGCCGCATTGCCACGGTGCGATTGGGGATGAGCCGATAGGCAAGGCTGAAGGCCAGAAGTTCCAGCCCCACCGGCAACACCCGCAGCAAGCCGCCATGCTCGGCTTCATCGCCCAGCACCGGCAAGGAAGCCACATACGAGGACACCGCGAAACTTGCCACCGCCAAGAGCGGCAACAGGGTGATGGCGGCCCAGTAGATCAACAGACGCGACAAGGCGCGTCGTGGTTCGGCCACACGCCAGATGCGGTTGAAGGTGTCTTCGATTCGTGACAAGGTCAACAACGCCGTCACCAAAACCGTCGCCGCACCCAAGCCGGACAACGCTCGCGCATTGCCAGCGGCCTCCGACAGAAAACCGGCCACACTGTCGGCCGCGCTCGGCATGAAGTTTTCGAACACGAAGCGCGTCAACTGCGCCACCCAGTCTTCGTAGAACGGAAACATCGACACCACGCCGAACACCACCGCCGCCAGTGGCACCGCCGCGAACAAGGTGGCATAGGCCAAGGTGGCGGCCGAATCGAAACAACGGTCCTCGATGAAGCGCCGCGCAAGAAAACGCAGGAAAGCTTCGAGCCACTCACGACGAGCAGCAATCCAACGTCGGCTAGGCGAGAGTGCGGACATGGGTTGCAACGATACCCGAGCAGGCATTGGCTGTGGTGTCACCATGCACCCTTCGCTGCGCGCCACGCCAAGATCAACGCCCCATCCACCACGCCAAGGGCAGGGCGAGTAGTAGCCACAACACATCCCAGTTCGACACGTTCAGGCGCCACCAAGTCAGGGCCAAGGCAGGATCAATCATGCCAATCGACTCGGGTGGCGGGGTTCCAAACGCAAGACCGATGCTCACCGCGGCCACGGTGAAGGTGCTCGTGGCCAAGGCAATGAGGGTCATGGTTGCCGCCAGTGTCGCACGCGTTTTGCCTCCCGGCATGGCGGCCAGACGCAACAACAGGGCGGCGTCGGCGGCCACAACCAGCGCCATCCAAGCGCAGCCGCTGCGCGCGAAGATGGCCAGCGAGCCCCAGATGGCGGCCATGCCCAAGGCGGCAAGCAGCACCAGAAAGCACAGCGTCGCAAGATTTCGAAGCGGCGTCGTCATGGTTGAGTCAGGGCTTAAGACATCGATACGTTAGAATAGCCAGCTCGCGTCGCGACGAGTGTCACGGCGATGTATCTGCCGCAACGTCGGCGCAAAAGAGTAATCGTTTCATGTACAGCCGCAGCAGTGAGCCAGTGGAGTTCGAGCGGGATTGCCCCGCCGTCATGGTGCCACACGGCGATGAAGTGACCTTGCCGGCCGGCACCGTGGGCTATATCACCCAAGCCTTGGGTGGGAGCTTCACCGTGTTCGTGGAGGGAAATCTCTTCCGTATCGCTGGTGACGAGGCGGATGCCATCGGCAAGGAACCACCCGAGCCGCTCGTCCTGCCCGAGGATGCGCGGGATGAGGATGTGGAAGAGTTGGTCTGGCGCCAATTGCGCACCTGCTTTGATCCGGAAATCCCGATCAACATCGTGGATCTGGGCTTGGTGTATGCCTGTGATGTGACCCACGATGGTGAAGGCGGTCGGCACGTGGCGATCAAGGTGACCCTGACCGCGCCGGGCTGCGGCATGGGCGACATCTTGGTGGCCGACATTCGGGAAAAACTGGAGTTGATCCCGACCATCGTCGAGGTGGATACCGAACTGGTGTTCGATCCGCCTTGGAATCAGTCCTTGATGAGCGAAGCCGCTCGGCTTGAGACGGGCATGTTCTGAAAGCCGTGGCTTGATGCCCAGAGGCGGGGCGTGTTGAGTGACGCACAACGTCACTTTCATGCAGCGCTACGGCATGTTTTCGCGCATTGCTGCGGTGCAAAATTGATTTTCGTCGTACCGCGACCCACACGAAAAGCGCACCAGATCGCGGTTTTTGTGCCCTTGTCGTGATCGACTTCACGAATGTGTTGACACCCTTCGAAGCCTGTTGCTAGGTTCCCCCGGCGCGTTTGCCTTGGGGACGGGGTACACGCGTCCATCCACACCGATTGATCGTCATCTGCACGATCACATCGCGGCGAGGGGCTGGGTGTCGCAGGAAGCGACATCGAGGATGGGCGAAAGGAGGCGCGGCTCGTGTCTGTCGGGCCATCCGTCTTGCCACCTTTCCACTCACACTTTTTGGGGACATCAAGACGTGAACACTTGCTTCTTCCGTCATGGACGGGCGAATGCCTTGGCTATGGCCTTGGCCCTGGCCATTACCGGCACTGCTTATACCAACGACGCATCGGCGGGCGACGAAATCTCCCGCAGCGGGGCACGCATGCAGACCTCGGCGCTACAAGTGAATGCTCAGTACGATCGATTCATCGTCAAGTTTCAGGACGGTAACCAATCGCGACTGAGTGCCGCAGGGCGCAGTCAGGCGCTGAGTTTGGCCTTTACGCGCGTTGGAACGCGGCTCAAATCGTCACGTGAACTGGCGGTGGGTGGGCAGGTGTTGGAGCTGGCGAGGAGCTTGAACGTCACGGAAGCCCGTGACTTCATGGCGGCCTTGGCGGATCAGAACGGCATCGAATACGTCGAAGTGGATCGTTTGAACCAGATCAAGTCTGTGCCCAACGACACCCGCTACGGCGAGCAGTGGCACTACTTCGAAAGCGTCGGTGGCTTGAACGTGCAGAGCGCCTGGGACCTGTCCACGGGAAGCGGCGTGGTGGTCGCGGTGCTCGACACCGGCATCACCAATCACAGCGATCTCAATGGCAACGTGATTGCCGGCTACGACTTCATCTCCACCGCTTCGGTCGCAGCCGACGGCAATGGTCGAGATTCGGATCCGAGCGATCCGGGCGATGCCGATGGTGGCTATCCATCGAGCTGGCATGGCACGCATGTGGCCGGCACGATCGCTGCAGTCACCAACAACAACAAGGGCGTGGCGGGCGTGGCCTACGGCGCCAAGATTCAGCCCGTGCGCGTGCTCGGCAAGGGCGGTGGTTACGATTCGGACATCGCCGATGCCATCGTCTGGGCATCGGGCGGCAGCGTCAGCGGTGTGCCGGCCAATGCCAATCCGGCCAAGGTCATCAATTTGAGCTTGGGCGGCAGCGGCTCCTGTGGCAGCACCTTCCAGAATGCCATCAACAGTGCGGTGTCGCGTGGCACCGTGGTGGTGATCGCTGCTGGCAACGAGAACAAGAATGTCTCGGATGCCTCGCCGGCCAACTGCGCCAACGTCGTGGCGGTGGCCGCCAACGACAAGGAAGGCAATCGCTCGTGGTACTCCAACTACGGCAACCTGATCACGGTCACCGCGCCGGGCGGCGAAACCTGCATCCCCAATGCCGCGCAAACCGGCTGCCAGACCTCGACCACGGCCAAGGGCATCTTGTCCACGCTCAACAGCGGTAGCGCCGGACCATCGGCCGAAACCTATGCGTTCTATGACGGCACCTCGATGGCCACACCGCATGTGGCGGGTGTCGCGGCCCTGATGCTAAGTGCATCGCCCAGCCGCACGCCGGCTGAAATCAAGAGCATGTTGGTCAGCACAGCACGTGCCATGCCAGGGACCTGTTCGGGTGGTTGTGGTGCGGGCATCGTCGATGCCTACGCGGCGGTCAATGCAGCGATAGGTGGTGGTTCAAGCAACGCGGCACCTACGGCCAATTTCAGCAGCAGCGTCAGCGGCTTGACGGTGAACTTCACCGACAGTTCGAGTGACAGCGATGGTTCGATTGCTTCGCGCAGCTGGAACTTCGGTGATGGCACCACCTCGACCGCCACCAACCCGAGCAAGACCTATTCTGCGGCCGGTACCTACACCGTCACCTTGACCGTGACCGACAATAAGGGTGCAACCAACACCAAGACCGCCAGCGTCACGGTGGCGAGCACACCCAGCAGCAGCGTGCTCAGCAATGGCGTGCCGGTGAACGGTATTGCTGGCGCCGCCAGCAGTGCGCAGTACTGGACGATCGTGGTGCCAGCAGGTGCCAGCAATCTGCAATTGGCGATGTCCGGTGGTACAGGCGATGCCGATATGTACCTGCGTTTTGGCAGCCAGCCCACCACCTCGACGTATGACTGCCGCCCCTACAAGTCCGGCAATGCCGAGACTTGCACGGTGGCTGCACCTCAAGCCGGCACGTATCACGTGATGGTTCGTGGCTATTCGGCGTTCAGTGGTGTCAGTTTGGTCGGCAGCTATTCGACCACCGCACCCAACACGGCGCCTGTTGCCAACTTCAGCAGCAGCGTCAGCGGCTTGACGGTGAACTTCACCGACAGTTCGAGTGACAGCGATGGTTCGATTGCATCGCGCAGCTGGAACTTTGGCGACGGCACCACTTCGACCGCCACCAACCCGAGCAAGACCTACTCGGCCGCGGGTACCTACACCGTCAGCTTGACCGTCACCGACAACAAGGGTGCAACCAACACCAAGACCGCCAGTGTCACAGTCAGCGGTGGCAGCAGCGGTGGATCGGTGCTGAGCAACGGTGTGCCGGTGACGGGATTGTCGGGCGCCAAGAACAGCGCCAAATACTGGACGGTCAACGTGCCGGCAGGTGCCACCAACTTGCGCATCGAGATTTCCGGTGGAACAGGTGACGCTGACATGTACGTGCGGTTGGGTTCCAAACCCACGACCTCGACCTATGATTGCCGCCCCTACAAGGCCGGCAATGCCGAGGCCTGTGAGGCCAGTGCACCGACTGCGGGTACGTATCACATCATGCTGCGTGCCTACAGCGCCTATTCGGGCGTGACCCTCAAGGCCAGTTATACCCCGTAAGTGCCCGTACAAGGCGGGTGCGCGCTGCGCCCGCCTTGCCCAGCGTGATCGAAAATAAGCAGCCATAAACAAAGCCCCGCCTGCGCGGGGCTTCGTTTGTCGGTACAGCGCCGACGTGGTCAGGACACTCAATAACCCAGCGTTTCGAACCTGTGTAAAAGGGACTGGCGGGGGTGCAATGCCTGGCTATCGCGAATGGACGTGCGCTGACGTATGGTGTTAATGTTTTGTTACATCTATCTCTGAGGCAACCTCATGTTTCGATCAATCCCGCGTCATGCTCTCTTCTGCGCCGTCGGAGTGGCTTTGCTTCTGCCGGCCCCGGGCTCTGCCGTCGCACAAACGGCGAGTGCTGCGCCGGGCAGTGATGAGGCGGCCGTGCAGTTGGAAACCGTCACCACGATCGGTTCGCGCCGCGTCGGACGTGGTTCGGACACCTCGACGCCGGTGCCGGTGGACGTGTTGCCGATGGCCGACACGGCCGAGAAGGGCGGGCAATTCGACTTGGCGCAATCCCTGCAATACACCGTGCCTTCGTTCAACTCCACCCGCCAAACGGGCGAAGACGGCGCCGATCTGATCGATGGCGCGGCACTGCGTGGTTTGGGTTCAGATCAGACCTTGGTGCTGATCAACGGCAAGCGCCGCCACACGGTTTCGCTGGTCAATATCTATGGCGCTCGTGATCGCGGTAATACGGGTACCGACATGAACTCGATCCCGGTGTTGGCCATCGATCGCATCGAAGTGCTGCGCGATGGTGCAGCGGCTCAGTACGGTTCCGATGCCATTGCCGGCGTGATGAACATCGCGCTCAAGCGCGACAAGGGTTGCGAGGCGCTGGCAGGCTATGGCGAGTATTCGCGTGGCGATGGTGAGAACTGGATCGCCTCGGCCTATTGCGGCGTCGGCTTCGGTCAGGATGGCGTGTTGGCGATCACGGGTGAATGGCAGGATCGTGGCCGCTCCAACCGCGCCACCGATGCCAATCCGATGCGCATCATCGGTGATTCCAAGGTCGAAAACCGTACCCTGTATTTGAATGGTGATACGCCGCTGGGTGATGCCATGACCGCGTATTTCACCTTGGGCGGGCAGAACCGTGATGCCTCGTCCGGCGCTTGGGCGCGTGGCGGCCTCGGCAGCGACGACATTCCCTCGCGCAACTCAGCGGCAATGTACCCCGATGGCTTCGTGCCCTTCATCGACGGCATCATTGAGGACCGCTACGGCATCTTGGGTGTGCGCGGCGGCTTTGGCGATTGGTACTGGGATCTGTCCTACACCTATGGCCACAACGCGCTGGATTACACCATCCGCAACACCATCAATGCCTCCATCGCCAACCTCGATCTGCTGACCGGCGGCACCGGCATCAGCCCGAGTGAATTCAATGCCGGTGGCTTCCAGTTCCGCCAGAACACCGCGAACTTCGACGTGTCGCGCTATTTCGATGGCGTGGCTCACGGCCTGAACTTGGCCTTCGGCGCCGAGGCCCGCAAGGAACGTTACTCGATCCATCCGGGTGAGGCAGGCTCCTACCTCGATTACGACGGCGTGGGTGAAGGTGGCAATGCCGGTAGTCAGGGTTTTCCAGGATTTCAACCGGCTGATGCCAGCGCCCGTAGCCGCTCTTCCAATGCGGTGTATGGCGATGTGGAACTGGATGTCACCGATCGTTTGATGACGGCCTTCGCCTTGCGCTACGAGGATTACAGCGACTTCGGCTCGACCGTCAACGGAAAATTCGCGATGGCCTTCAGGGCGAGCGACGCGGTGGTTCTGCGCGGCTCGCTCAGTACCGGATTCCGCGCCCCGTCACTGCAACAAAAGTACTTTTCTTCGACCATCACCGACTTCATCGGCGGCGAGCCGGTGGACATCGTGATTGCACCCAACGACAGTGCCTTGGCGCATGCCGCAGGCATTCCCGCGCTGACCGAGGAACAATCTCGCAGCGCCACACTGGGCTTCACCTGGTCGCCCACCGATGCGGTGTCGGTCACCTTGGACGCCTACCGCATCAGCATTGACGACCGCGTGGTGTTGAGCGGCGAGTTCGACAACACCGACCCCAACATCGGCAGCGTGCTGGACGACTTGGGCGTGGGCTTGGCGCGGTTCTTCTTCAACTCCGTCGATACCCGCACCACGGGCGTGGACTTGACCGTGTCCCATCGCGCCGAGCTGGGCGAAGGCGTGCTCAACAGTTTCTTCGTGATGAACCACGGCAAGACCCGCATCGAGCAGGTGCATACGCCGGCGGCGCTTGTCGGGCGTGAAGAAACCCTCTTGAGTGAGCGTGAGCGCCTGTTCATCGAAAGCGCCGCCCCGCGCACCAAGGCCATCGTCGGCTTCGACTACAGCCAAGGCCCGTGGAACCCGAACTTCAAGATCGTCTACTTCGGCAAACAGACGCTCGGAACCTGGTCGGGCGCACCGCTGTACCAGTATTACGGCGCGCGTACTTCGGCCGATGTCAGCCTGACCTATGCCTTCACCGACAATGCCAAGTTCACACTGGGTGTGAACAACCTGCTGGACGTATTCCCCAGCACGCAGAATCCGGATGAAACCGACAACGGTCACATCTACGAGAGCGTGCAGTTCGGCCTCAATGGGCGCAGCTACTTCGCCCGTTTCTGGATGGGCTTCTGAGATCCAGGCAACACGCCCCCACGATCGTCCGCGATCGTGGGGGTGATGCTCAGTCGATGGGTTCGAAGCGATTGGCCGCCACGTTCTTGCGCACCTTGTGCGGATCCCAGATGCGGCCGTTCATGGCGATATAGACGCCCGCAGGCAGGCATTGCACCGCACCCACGGCGCAGCCGACATTGAATTCCGCATCCGAGCCGCGAAAACGCGCCGGACTGAGCGCACCGGTCAGCACGATGGTTTTGTCCGAGATCGCGCTGAGCACCTTGGCCGTGGCCACCATGGTGTCGGTGCCATGCGTCACCAGCACGTGCTTGGCTTCCTGCGCGGCGATGGTGGCGCGCAGCAATTCACGGTCCTCATCACTGACATGCAAGCTGTCCTTGCGCAGGATCGGAATCACGCTGAACTGGAAGTTCACACCCAGCTCGCGCAGGATGTTCCCGATCTGCGGCTCACCGATTTGGTAGTCGGACTTGTCATCGAAATAGATCTTGTCGATGGTGCCGCCGGTGGCGACGATGCAGAGCCGATCCATGGGAAATGCGATCTCGTTATGAATGGGGGCATCATAACGCACTCGAACCCGCACAGCGGCGGCGCAGCTCACGGCGACAGTTCGTTTCCGCACGCTCGATAAATCACGTTGGATCGCGCATGAACAGGCTCCACCGTAACGAAAGGATGAGTAAGCGCCGCGTTGCCGCGGCGCTGTTCATTGCAGTGGTTTCGGCTGCATCGATCTTGGTGTGGCATGGGCTTCAGGCACAAAATCCGCACGCCGACGAAGCGTCATAGCCTTGGCCATGCCCGGGGATTGTCCGGCCGTGCCCCGAGCACGATCACGGTTTCGTCATGAGGCGCGCGTTCGGGCAAAGCGCCGATACAAGCCATTCCAGCACGCCGCCCCGATGAGTAGCAGCGACAGTGCGATCTCCAACGATCCTGCCAGTCTGGCTTCGGGTGCCGTCATCGCTTCCATGACGCCGTGACTGAACAAGGCCAAGGCGCCCATGGCTCCGACCAAGAGCGCACGATGCTTATTGCCAACCAACATGAGTATCGCCGGCAATAGCGGCAGCGCGTGCAACGCGACGGCCAATGCTGCCGGAACGTCCTTTGGCGGCAGCCACCACAGGTGCCAAATCGCGATCAAGCCCAGCAGGCCGGCGATGGCCACCCACCCAAGTCTTTCAGCACGCATTCGGGTCACTGGCTGCGTTGGATCGAGCGAAGGCCATCGGGGTGAAGTTCTTCATGCGGCAGCGAAAGTTCGGGGGCGGTGCTCAGGATAACGCGCAATCGCACACAGGTTGGTGCTGGTGCAGGTGGTGCAGGCGCAGCGCGGACCTCCGATCTGAGCCCAAAGCGGTGCTTGGCCGGCCGCCGACTACCCGGCAGACTCTCCGAAAAGGGCGGTTGAACTTCCTATCCTCCAGCACGGTGACGCAAGACGATCCGCTGTTCGCGGACAGCTTAGAAGATTTCGACCTGCCGCCGTCGTGTCCACAGCCTGAGTGAAATCAGACGGCGCTCGCCGCCGCCAGACGTGGGCTCCGGCGCCGCCCGCCTTGAGCCTCCAAGGCGGGCGCACTCGCGCCGATCAAGGCTCCGGCGGAAGTGCCTCGAAGCCATCGGCGAAAACCCCCACCGGCACCACCAGCACGCTGTCGCTGTCGGCATCGTTGGTGCCGTCCGGGTCGCTCAGGCTCGAACCGTCCGGCAGGGCGATGCTGGCACCCACCGGTACCGGCACGTAGCTGTCTTCACCGTCCGCTGCTGGCAGCACGGTGCCGAACAGATCAAAGTGCGCCGCGCTTCCCGAGGGCAGGGCCAGCGCCGTGTCGATGCTGCCTTCGCCTTGGTCCGGATCGGGGCAGGTGCCGGCCACGCATTCCCACACCACGCCGCCCAGCCGCGCCGATGGCGCAACGATCAGATGCGCGCCCGCCACGTCCGCCGGTCCCGCGTTGCCGGCCACGATGGACCACGCCACCACATCGCCGATCAGCGCACGCTCCCGATCCACCGTCACCTGCACATGCAGGTCGGCCGTCACCGGCGCGGTGATCGTTACCGTCTGGGTGGCCTGTTCCGCCGCAATGTGGTTAGTGTCGCCGGCCTGATCGGCGGCGAGCTCGCACGCACCCATCGCGTGCATCGTCACCGTGGTGCCGTCCACCGTGCATACGCCCGATGCCAGCGAGGAATAGACGATGGGCTGGCCGGAGTCCGGGCCTTCGTTCGTCGCCAGTGGCGCGATGGCGAAGGTGCCGCCGGGCAGCAGTGGGCGGCTGGGGACATCCTGCGTCGGGAAGGTCAGAATCTGGGTGGCGGGAGTGATGCTGAAATACGCGCCAACGAAGCTCAGCGCGTAGTTGCCGCCGGCCGACAGGTCGCCCTGGGTAATGGCGTAGTCGCCCACGTTCTCGCCGGGATCGCGCGCCAGCGCGCCGGAGAACGCATCGCCCACCACCAGCGGCGGATCGAACGTGTAGGTCAGTGCCGGATCAGCTTCGCCGTACACCTTGGTTTTGGCGTCCGCCGTCACCGCCACGCCGCGCGGAGTAACCACCAGGGTGCCTGTGGCGTTGCCGCTGTAAGGCGCGTCCAGCGTGGCGGTGACGGTGTAGCTGCCGGCATCGGTCGGTGGCGTGGCCGTGGGGCCGTATACGGCGGGGACGATGCCTTCATAACTCAGGCTGTGGCCGAGGCTGGCCGTGGTGGTGGTTGCGGTCACGATGCGCTGCGTGCCGTCGTAGGTCTGCGTCAGCGTGCCGATGTCCAGAACGATATTGGCACGGTAAGCGGTAACGGTGTAGGTCTGGGTGGTGGTGCTGTCCTCGGCGGTGACCAGAATGTCGATGGGGCTGGGGCCGTATGCCAGCGCCACGGTGCGGGTACTGGCGCCGGTTTCGGCGGGCTGGCTGTCGATCGCCACGGTGGCGGCACTGTCGCTGGCCGTGGCCGAAATTTCCACGCTGGCTGCAGCACCCACCGTCACGGCGTAATCCGGCGTCTGGGCATCGAACGCCGGCACCAGCGCATGGCCCGTCACCGCCAGCTCCGACAGATCGGCGTCATCGTTCAAAGGGTCAAGCCACTGTCCGCCTCGCACCAATCGGACACGCTGGTAGCCGGTCTTGTAGTAGGCGCCGAGGTTGCCGAGGATGAAGTTGACGCGCCAAGCGTAGGACGCATTGGGAGCGTACGTCGTCGATGGCCAGTACCAGCTCACTGGCGTCGCCGGGAAGGCAGTGAGATTGATTGAAGGGTTGAAGCAACCCGATTCAATCAGGCTGCGCAACTCGTTGATGTTGGGCAAACGCCAGTCGGTAAAACCGGCCCAGGTGTCGTTGTTGGCGGCGGTGAGGGCCGAACTCCAGGTCATCGTAGTGGCCGACCCGGTGGCGCAGCCCGCGCCCGCTTGCCCCTGCGAGCACTGCTTCCACATCAGGCCGGTTTGCGCATCGGCCACCACCCGCTCGCCCGCCACCGGCTCGGTGATGGTGTAGCGACTGTCGGGCGCGATCAAGGGGTTGCCCGCTGGGCAGATTTGTTGCGCGGCCACCGGCGCGGCGATGGCGAGCAGGATCGGCAACAGCAGGATGGCGCGCAGGTTCATGGCGTGGGCCTCGATGCAGGGATATCGGAAAGGGGGTGGAATGCGGACGGAACCCCGTAGGGCGGAACCCGCGTAGCGGATTCCGCCATCAACGTCGCGACCACAGCTCGTTGGCGCAATGAGGTGTGGTGGGAGGCCTTCGGCGGTTCCGCCCTACGGGGCGCGAGGCCGGATGCACCGGATGGAGTCGGGGCTGCTACGATCCCGCCATGCCCAATTACCGCCGCCTGACCGATCCGGGCGCGACCTGGTTCTTCACCGTCACCCTGGCGCACCGCCACGGCAACGACCTGCTGGTGCGGCATATCGACCTGCTGCGCGAGTGCTTCGCGCGCGAACGCGAAGCTAGGCCTTTCGCCATCGTAGCTTGGGTGGTGTTGCCCGAACACATGCACTGGCTGTGGCGGCTGCCCGAGGGCGACGCCGACTATTCCACCCGCTGGCGGCGCATCAAAACCGACTTTTCCCGCCGCCTGCCGTGTACCGAGGCACGTTCGCCGGTGCAGGTGGCGCGCGGCGAACGTGGGCTGTGGCAGCGGCGGTTCTGGGAGCACCGGATTCGCGACGAGGCCGATCTGCAAGCCCATGTCGATTACATTCACTACAACCCGGTGAAGCATGGATGGGCAACGCAGACAGCGGATTGGCCGCATTCGAGCTTCGCGCATTACGTGGCGCGGGGTGTTTATACGGAGGATTGGGCAGCGGAGGTGGGGTTGGCTGCCGGCGAGTGATGGCGGGTTTGCAGGTGCCGGCGGAATCGCCTGCGGCGGTTCCGCCCTACGGGGCGCGAGGCCGAAGGTGTAGGGCGGAACCCGCGAAGCGGTTTCCGCCATCGGCGTGACGGCTACGACTCGTTGTTGCGGCGAGGTGCGCCAGGAGGCTTGCGGCGAGTTTTCAAACGCCGCCGGAATCGCCTGCGGCGGTTCCGCCCTACGCAGTTCCGCACCCAGCGCATAGCGATGCGTGCGCGGAAAGCCGGCCACGGCCCGCTCCAGCAGCAGGGCCAAATCCATCGCACTACGCCAGATCGGCAAATGTTGATACCGCGCCATACCGCCCCCTGTACGCTTTCAAAGGGTCAAGTCACTGTCCGCCTCGCACCAACCGGACATGAAGGTTGAGGGTCTTGACGTCGGCGCCGAGGTAGCCGTTGTAGAAGTTGACGTTCCAAGCGTAGGACGCATCGGGGGCGTAGTTTGCGCCGCTCCAGTAGACAGAGTTCGCGGTAAGAGGAAACCAGACCGTGTCGATGTAAGGGCCTGCGGCCGCGCCGTAATGAACCAGAGACTGCAGCTCATTGGCAGTGGGCAAGTGCCAGTCCGTGGCACCGCAGAGGCGGTTGGCGCCGGTCTGGGCGTTGACGGCATCGCGAAAAGCCGTGGTGTTGCATTGGGCCAGCGTGCCGTTGCAGCCGATACCTCCCGGCGTGCCGGCATTACCGCCGTTGATGGCGGGGTTGGTGTCGTACCAGGAGTAGGTGTGGCCGACATGGCGCAGATGAGATGCGCTGTTGACCTTCACTTCCCAGATCAGGCCGGTGACATTGTCGCGGGTGCAGGCCCAGTCGCCGAGGGCGCTGCCTAGGGTGGCGCTGGCGGGCAGTGCGCTGCCGTCGTTGGCGATCTTGGTGTAGTCACGGCCCGGGACGGTGGAAGCGCCGACCTTGGTCAGCGTGCTCAGGGCATCGGCAGCGGATCGACCCTGGGTGCAGTCCTGCTCATCGAAACCGGCGGTTTCCGGATCGGGTGTGGCGGGGCTGACGGTGCCGGTGGCGGCGCTGGCGTTGTAGCAGATGATCTGGCCGGTGTCGTTGAGGTGCTGTGCTTGGGAAGCCGGTGCGCTGAAGACGATGGCGACCAGCCAGACCATGGCCCGCCAGCCGGGCCGCTTGCGTTGCGCCAGGCTTTGAGCCAGACGGTGGTGCCCTGACGCTGTGGTGGGTGTTGCTGGCTTGCCTGCGTTCATCACGGATGCCCCCTGATTCCGGAAAAGTCCGCCGGTGTGCCGATAGCGGCAGTGGCCGCGGTGCACGCGCTCGATGGTCCGAACTTTAGCTCCGATTCAGGGGAAAATGCATTCCCCTTCCAAGCTCATGTGTCGTTGGAAGAGGCTAGTGCTTGCGCGATTGCGGCGTGCTGCTACAATGGGCGTCTCGCTGCTGCGGGGTAGAGCAGTCTGGCAGCTCGTCGGGCTCATAACCCGGAGGTCGCAGGTTCAAATCCTGCCCCCGCTACCAGTTCGGTGATGCAAGGAGTCTCGCAAGAGGCTCCTTCGTTTCTGAACCTCGAAAGATTCGATGCCGGTTATTCCGGATTCCATCGAATGTTTCGTGCCACTGGACTGGAACTCAAGGGGCCTTGCGCCCCTTTTCTTTTGCTTCACGTTGGACTCATGCCCACCATGTCCCAGATTGAACACGCCATCGAAACCCTGCTCGCACCCGTGATCCAGTCACTGGGTCTGGAGCTGTGGGGCATCGATTATCGTGGCGGCACGGGCAATGGCTTGCTGCGTGTGTACATCGATGTAGCCGAGCGTGCAGTGACCTTGGAAGACTGCGAACGGGCCAGTCGCGAGATCAGTGCGTTGATGGACGTGCACGATCCCATCGACAGTCAGTACACCTTGGAAGTGTCTTCACCAGGCCTGGATCGTCCTTTGTTCAAGGCCGAGCAGTTTGCTCATTTCATCGGCGAGACGGCCAAGGTGGAGATGGAGTTTCCGGTCGACGGGCGGCGCAGGTTTCAAGGCGCGATCTTGGCCGTGAACGGTGATGTTGTGAGCTTGGAACACGATGGCCAAGCGGTGGAGCTGGCTGCCGAGTCCATGCAGAAAGCCAAATTGGTGCCCTTGTTTGAAGCTCCGTCCAAAACAGGGCGAGGCCATTCGCGCAAGGGCGCAGGAAAGAATCAGGGCGGCTGAAGGCTGCCGCGTTTTCGTCATATCGACTGGGCCAAGGGTGCCCGCCGGAGCGATGCAGATGAGCAAGGAACTGTTGAACGTCGTGGAAGCAGTCGCGCATGAAAAGGGCGTGGCACGGCAAGTCATCGTGGAAGCGATGGAGGCTGCTTTGGCTTCGGCTGCGAAGAAGCGCTACCCCGACGAAGACGTGGCCATGCGCGTGAAGATCGACCCGCGCACCGGCGAGTACGAAACTTTCCGACGTTGGGAAATCGTGGCCGATGACGTGGTGATGGAATCGCCATCCCACCAGATTCGCCTGATGGATGCCGTTGATGAGCGCACCGATGCGCAGGTGGGCGAGTTCATCGAGGAAAAAGTCGAAAACGCCGAGTTTGGCCGCATCGCCGCGCAGGCCGCCAAGCAAGTCATCGTGCAGCGCGTGCGCGAAGCCGAGCGCGCACAGGTAGTGGAAGCCTATGTCGAACGCGTCGGCGAGTTGCTCAATGGTGTGGTCAAGCGCGTGGAGCGCGGCAACGTCTACGTTGATCTGGGTGGCAACGCCGAGGCTTACATCGCCAAGGACAAGGCCATTCCGCGTGATGTGATGCGTGCCGGCGATCGCGTGCGGGGTTACCTGCTGGATGTCCGCTCGGAAAGCCGCGGGCCGCAGCTCTTCATTTCGCGCACCGCGCCGGAGTTCATGATTGAACTGTTCCGCCTGGAAGTGCCGGAAGTGGGTCAGGGCTTGGTCGAGATCAAGGCCGCCGCGCGCGATCCGGGTGATCGCGCCAAGATCGCCGTGCTGGCGCACGATCACCGTACCGATCCGATCGGTGCCTGCATCGGCATGCGTGGTTCGCGGGTGCAGGCCGTCAGCAACGAGCTCAACGGCGAGCGCATCGACATCGTGCTGTGGTCGGACAATCCGGCGCAGTTCGTCATCAATGCCATGGCGCCAGCCGAAGTGCAGTCGATCATCGTGGATGAAGAAAAGCACTCGATGGACATCGCCGTGGCTGAGGACAAGCTGGCTCAGGCCATCGGCCGTGGTGGCCAGAACGTGCGTCTGGCGAGCAAGCTCACCGGCTGGCAGTTGAATGTCATGACCCACGATCAGGTCGTGGCCAAGAGCGAGGCCGAGCAGTCGCAGGCGCGACAGGCCTTCATCGACAAGCTGGAAGTGGACGCGGAAATCGCCGGCATCCTCGTGGCCGAGGGTTTCTCCACGGTCGAGGAAATTGCCTACGTGCCCAGCGCCGAGTTGCTGGCCATCGAGGGCTTTGACGAGGACGTGGTGGAAGAGCTGCGTGCGCGTGCGCGTGACGCCTTGCTCAACGATGCTTTGGCGGTGGAGGAAGATCTGGAAGGCCACAAGCCGGCCGATGACCTGTTGTCGCTGCCGGGCATGGATGAAGCCCTGGCCTACAACCTGGCGGAGCACGGCATCCACACCCGCGACGATCTGGCCGACATGGCGGTGGATGAGCTGGGTGATATCGAGGGACTGGACGCCGAGCGTGCAGGTGCCTTGATCATGGAAGCCCGCAAGCACTGGTTCGAGTAAGTCCAGCCGTCACCGATAATCACTGTGTCCGGGATCTTTTCCGGCTCAATTGCACGATAGGAAGTCGCATGTCCGAAGTCACCGTACGAACCCTCGCCACGTTGGTCGGCACCCCGGTCGACACGCTGCTGGAGCAGCTGGCGGAGGCCGGCATGAGCTTCAGCGGCCCCGACCAGGTTGTCACCGCCACCGAGAAAATGAAGCTGCTGGGCTTTCTGCGCCGTACCCATGGCCGCAGTGAGGAGCCGGCCGAAGCCGTCGCGCCTCGGCAGATCACCCTCAAGCGGCGCAAGGTGGAAGAGCTGACTGTGGCTGCCGGCAAGAGCAAGACCACGGTCAACGTCGAGGTGCGACAGAAGCGCACCTACGTGAAGCGTGCTGAAATCGAATCGCCGGCCGATGAAGCGCGCGAGGAGGCGCAGCGCAAGCTGGCCGAGTCGCAGGCGCGCAACGAGGCTGAGCGGGCGGCACTGGAAGATGCCGACAGCAAGCGTCGCGAAGAAGTCGAGCGTCACGCGGCTGAGTTGGCAGCGGCGGCTGAAGCTGCGCGCAAGGAGGCCGAAGAAGCCGCCGAGGCGGCGCGTCTTGCTGCCGAAGAAGCTGCGGCCAGTGCGGCGCCGCGTCGTGGTGGCAAGCGTAACGAGGACGATGACGAAACGCCCGCGCCACGTGAGAGCCGCTTTGAAGCCACGCCTGCACCGCGCAACGACAAACCGGGCAGCCGGGTATCTCGCAGTCCACGCGGCGGTCAGGATCGGGATTCAGGTTCTGCCGACAATCGCCATGGTCGCGGTGAACTACGTTTGTCCGATACCGGCAGCGCACGCCGCAGTGCGCGCAACAAGAAGCCCACCAAGCGCGACTTGGGCCGTGGTGGTGCCGCGCAGCACAGTTTCTCCAAGCCCAGCGCCCCCGTGGTGCGCGAAGTTGCCGTGGGTGAGAGCATCATCGTTGCCGACTTGGCCAACAAGCTCGCGCTCAAGGGCGGCGAGGTGGTCAAGGCGCTGTTCAAGATGGGCGTGATGGCGACCATCAATCAAAGCATCGATCACGACACGGCCGTGTTGGTGGTCGAAGAGCTGGGCCACACCGCGGTGCGCGCCAGCGAAAACGATGCCGAAACGGCATTGACGGCCTTGACCGAGGGCGTGGAAGGCGATGCGGAAACTCGCCCGCCGGTGGTCACGATCATGGGCCACGTCGATCACGGCAAAACCTCCTTGCTGGATTACCTGCGCCGTACCAAGGTGGCCTCGGGTGAAGCCGGTGGCATCACCCAGCACATTGGCGCCTATCACGTGGAAACGGACAAGGGTGTCATCAGCTTCCTGGATACGCCGGGCCATGCCGCCTTCACCTCGATGCGTGCGCGTGGCGCCAAACTCACCGACATCGTGGTGTTGGTGGTGGCGGCCGACGATGGCGTCATGCCGCAGACGGTGGAAGCCATCCAACATGCGCGCGCTGCGAATGTGCCGCTGGTGGTGGCGATCAACAAGATCGATAAATCCGATGCCAATCCCGATCGGGTCAAACAGGAATTGCTCCAACACGAAGTGGTGGCAGAAGACTTTGGTGGCGACGTGCAGATGGTGCCGGTGTCGGCCAAGAAGGGCACGGGCATCGATGATCTGCTCGATGCCATCTTGCTGCAGGCCGAAGTGCTTGAATTGCGCGCCATCATTGATGCGCGTGCCAGCGGCGTGGTGATTGAGTCGTCGCTCGACAAGGGCCGCGGCCCGGTGGCGACGGTTCTGGTGCAGCAAGGCACGCTCAAGCGAGGCGACTATCTGGTGTGCGGTGTGCAGTACGGTCGCGTGCGCGCCTTGTTCGATGAGGCGGGCAAGCAGATCCAGTCTGCGACGCCTTCGATCCCCGCAGTGGTGCTTGGCTTGTCGGGCGTGCCCGATGCTGGCGACGATTTCGTCGTGGTCGAGGACGAGCGTCTGGCCAAGGACGTGGCGCAGCAGCGTGAGGCCAAGCGCCGCGAATCGCGTCTGGTCAAGCAGGCGGGCAATCGCATGGAAGACGTGCTGGCGCAGATGGGTCAGACCGAAGGCCAGCCGCAGCAGCTCAACTTGGTCGTCAAGGCCGACGTGCAAGGCTCGGCCGAGGCCTTGCGGCAATCCTTGAGCGGCTTGTCCAACGAACTGATCACCATCAACGTGATCAACTCCGGCGTGGGCGGCATCACCGAATCCGATGCCAACTCCGCCGCTGCCACCAAGGCCACGATCATCGGTTTCAACGTGCGTGCCGATGCGTCGGCGCGGCGCGTGATCGAAGCCAACGGCCTGGACCTGCGCTACTTCTCGATCATCTACGACGTGATCGATCAGGTGAAGCAAGTCGCCTCCGGCTTGCTCGGCAAGGAAATCCGCGAAGAAATCATCGGTACCGCGCAAGTTCGCGAGGTGTTCCGCAGCTCCAAGTTCGGTGCGGTCGCCGGCTGCATGGTGATCGAAGGCACGGTCAAACGACACAAACCGATTCGCGTGCTGCGCGACAACACCGTCATCTTCGAAGGCGAACTGGAATCCCTGCGGCGCTTCAAGGACACCGTGGACGAAGTGCAGTCGGGTACCGAGTGCGGCATTGCGGTCAAACAGTACAACGACGTGCAGCCCGGCGATCAGATCGAGTGCTTCGAGCGCATCGAAGTGGAGCGCAAGCTGTAATCTTGCGCTGAAAACCTGGGTGCCAGTCGGGCGGATCACGCCCCGACTGGCGCACCAACGCCGATGCCCCAGGTACGCATGTTGAGGTGAATAGCCATGCCAAAGACTTTCAATCGTACTGACCGGGTCTCCGCACAACTGCGACGCGACTTGGGAGAGCTGGTGCACGCCGCTGTGCGCGACCACGGCCTGCCCTCGACCTCGGTTTCCGATGTCGAAGTCACGCGTGACTTGGCCCATGCCAAGGTGTTCGTCACCGTACTCGATTCGACCCGCAGTGCCGAGGCACTGGCCGCGCTGAAGGAACTGGCGCGTGAATTGCGGCATGAACTTGGGCAACGCTTGCGTATGCGTTCGGTCCCGGAGTTGCATTTTCATTACGACGATTCGCTTGATCGTGGAGAACGGATCGACGCCCTGTTGCGGCAACCCTCGCACGCCAACGAATGAGTCGCCCGCGACGCGCGCCGACGCGGAAAATCGACGGCATCATCCTGCTGGACAAACCTCAAGGGCTCAGTTCCAACCAAGCCTTGCAGAAGGTTCGCACTCTGTTGCGCGCCGACAAGGCCGGCCATACGGGTGCGCTTGATCCGCTGGCCACCGGCATGCTGCCGATTTGCCTGGGTGAAGCCACCAAGATTGCTGGCTTGCTGCTCGGCAGCCGCAAGGCCTATCGAACCCGCGTGCAACTGGGTGTGGAGACCGACACCGACGATTCCGAAGGCGTGGCCATGGAAAATTTCCCGGTGCCGACGCTGACACGCGAGCGGATCGAGGCCGTGCTGCCGCGATTCACCGGCAACATCCAGCAGGTGCCGCCACGTTACTCGGCCCTCAAACGTGAAGGCGAACCCTTGTATCGGCGCGCGCGACGCGGTGAAGCATTCGAAGTGGCCGCACGCCCCGTGTGCATTCACGCCATCCAAGTCGTAGCCGTCGGCGAAGACTGGTTTGACCTGGATGTGGAGTGTGGCTCAGGCACCTACATCCGCAGTCTGGCACGCGACCTGGGACGAGCCTTGCAAAGCGGCGGCCACGTTACGCGCCTGCGGCGGCTTTGGGTGGAGCCGTTTGGCGCGCAAAGCATGCATCCCCTTGACGCCTTGATCGAATGCGCACATCCAGGTGATGAGGCATTGAATGGGATCATCTTGCCAATCGAGGCGGGTCTTGCGCACTGGCGACAGCTACGTCTGGATCCAGACCCAATGACACGACTGCGGTTTGGTCAACGCATACCCACCAATGAGCCTGCGGGTTTGGTACTGGTGGTGGATTCAGCCGGGGTCGCGCAAGGCCTGGCTGAAGTGGACTGCGAAGGAACACTGCACGCGAAACGTCTGTTCGTGCCAGGCAGGGGATCTATGTCCGGCCACTGATCGTGCCGGAACCAGCTTCATCGTGCTCTGTCAATGCAATTTAGAAATGTCCCCTGGTTGTGCCAGTTAGAGATGTCCCCTGTGATCTGAGCTGGGCACCGCCGAGGAAGTAATGGACATGTTCCTCCATGGGTGGTTCTGGGCTGGCTTGGTGGCTTTGGCTGGCAA
>CAUJJS010000132.1 GCA_963205415.1 Pseudomonadota bacterium | reverse complement strand
CGGCACCCAACGTCTGGGTTTTCTGGTCAAGAAGGCCTTGGTCGGAGCCGCGCCGCGCGTCACCGTGGTGGGAACGCCGGTGGAACAGGGTGCGAGTTTGCACGTGTTGTGTCCGGATGGCGTGAGTTACACCACGGGCCTACTCAATGATCGCCCGCCGCTGCTGATGGATGTGCAGATCGAGGGCCCGAATGGACTCAGTTGGCCGCTGACGATCATCAACAATCACTTGAAGTCAATGATCGATGTGGACAGCACGGCGGATGCCGATGTCAATTATGCGTGCTTCAACAATGATGCCGGCGGCAACTATCAACCCGGTGGAGAAGGTCGTCGCAATCGCGCCAAGCGCCAGCAGAACGCCGAGTTCCTGGCCGAGTTGGTGCAGCAGTTGCAGACCGCTGATCCCAATCGCGCGATCGTGCTGGTGGGTGATTTCAATGCCTATGAATTCAACGACGGTTACGCCGATCTGATGAGCACGATCAAGGGCGAGCCGGCGGCCAACGACGAAACCGTGGTGCCCGATGACGGTGCCGATCTGGTCGATCCCGATCTGGTGTTGCTGACCGAGCTGGTGCCTCAGCAGCAGCGCTACAGCTACACCTTCGATGGCCATGCCCAAACCATCGACCAGATTCTCGTCAACGAGCCGGTCCTGGGTGCAACCGTGGGCGAACCACGCATGGAGTTTGGTCGCGTCAATGCCGACTTCACCTCGGCCGATGCCTTGGACACTGGTAATGCGTTTGCCAATTCCGATCACGACCCGGCACTGGCCTTTCTCGATATTGCGGCGTTCCGCGATGCCGATCTGGAGTTGACCGTCACCCCGGCGGCGGCCAATGCCGATGTTGGGGACACGCTCAGCTATGTCTTCAGTCTTGAAAACCAAGGGCCGGACGAGGCCGTGGATGCGCGCGTCGAACTCACCTTGCCGGCGGGCGTCTTGTTCGACAGCCTCACGGCACCCGCAGGGTGGATGTGCTCGACGCCTGCGGTGGGTGATTCGGGCGCGGTGGTCTGTACCGCAGCCGCCCTCTGGGCCAGCAACCAATCGGCGAACTTCAGCGTCAGCGTGACGCTGGGCGCGCAGGCCGGCGGCACCACGGTGACGGCACCCATTTTCGCCAGTGCGCGCAGCAATGATCCGATCCTGCCCAATCAAGGCAGCTTCGTCACCATTGTTGCGGCCTTGCCCGATCTCATTTTCTCGAACGGTTTCGAGCCCTGATTCGGCGCCTTCGTCCCGAGCCTGAAAACGCAAAACCCCCGCTGCGGCGGGGGTTTTGTTCGCTTGGCCTTGATGCGAGGCCGTGAATGGGCGTCAGTCGAGGCCGGTCATGCCCAGAATGCTGTAGCCGCAATCCACATAGGTCACTTCGCCGGTGACGCCGGCGGCGAGATCCGAGCACAGGAAGGCGCCGACGTTGCCGACATCCTCGATGGTGACGTTGCGACGCAGCGGGGCCTGCTCTTCCACATGCGCCAGCATCTTGCGCAGGTTGCCGACGCCGGAAGCGGCGAGGGTCTTGATCGGGCCGGCGGAAATGGCATTGACGCGGGTGCCTTCGGGACCGAGATTCATGGCCAGATAACGCACCGAGGACTCCAGTGCGGCCTTGGCCACGCCCATCACGTTGTAGTTTTGCAGGGCGCGCACCGAGCCGAGATAGGTGAGGGTGAGAATGGAACCCTTGCGGTTGGCCATCATCGGACGCGCAGCCTTGGAGACCGCCGCCAGGCTGTAGGCGGAAATATCCAGCGCGATGCCGAAACTTTCGCGCGTGAGGTTGTCGAGGAAACCGCCATCGAGGGTTTCACGCGGGGCAAAACCGACCGAGTGGACGAGGATGTCCAAGCCGTCCCAGTGCTTGCCGAGGTCTTCGAACACCTGGGCAATTTGTGCATCGTCGGCCACGTCCAGCGGGAACACGAGATTGGAGCCGTACTCGGCGGCGGCTTCTTCCACGCGACTTTTGAGCTTGTCGTTTTGATACGTGAAAGCCAGTTCAGCGCCTTCCCGGCGCATGGCTTCGGCGATGCCGTTGGCGATCGAACGCTGGCTGGCGATGCCGATGATCAAGGCGCGCTTGCCGGTGAGAAAACCCATGGTATGACTCCTGGAACGTGGACAGGTGGGGCTTGCTAGTTTGACGGGTGCGGCCTCAGGGTGCCAGACGGATGCGCTGGCCGATGCGCAGCACGGACTTGCCGTTGAGGCCATTGAGTTCGAACAGGCGTGCCAGTCGCAGGCCGTGGCGACGAGCAATCGCGCCGAGCGTGTCGCCGGATTTCACCACGTGGACTTTGTCGTGGGGAATCAACTCCGGTGGTGGTGCAGCCACGCTGGGCAACTCGAACTGCGCCAGACGCTCGGCCAGCGATTCGGGAATCAACAGGCTGCGGGGTGCGTTGCGTGCAATGAAACCTTGTCGAAACGCCGGATTGAGTGCGCTGAGCAGATCCACGGGAACCTGCTGCTGTTTGGCGATGGCGGTGATCGAGGATTGACCGGGCGGCAGGCTGATGGCTACCAGCGGGTCGATGCGCTCCGGCTCAGACACATCGATGCCAAAGCGCTCCGAGTGGCCCAGGAGGCAGGCCAAGGCTTCGATGCGTGCGAGGTATTCGAAGGTTCCCGAGGGCAAGCCCGATG
>CAUJJS010000131.1 GCA_963205415.1 Pseudomonadota bacterium | reverse complement strand
GTGTGGGTGGCGGCGCGGCATCTGGGTAACGTCCCGCACCGCGAACGCAAGCTCACCAACGTGGTGATGATGGGCATGGGCGAGCCGCTCATGAACTTCGACAACGTCGTCACCGCGATGGATGTGATGCGTGACGATCTGGGCTTCGGCTTGGCGAGCAAGCGCGTGACGCTCTCCACGGCGGGTGTGGCGCCAATGATCGATCGGCTCTCGGAAGTTTCCGACGTGTCATTGGCGGTGTCGCTGCATGCCGCCAACGATGAGCTGCGTTCGACCTTGGTGCCACTCAATCGCAAATATCCGATCGAAGTCCTGATGGCGGCCTGCGAGCGCTACGTGCTGGCGCGCAAGCGCAGCTCGGTGACGTTCGAATACACCTTGATGCAAGGCATCAATGATCAGCCCGAACATGCGCGCGAATTGGTGTACCTCATGCGCCAGTTCACCCGCCGGGTACAAGATGCCCATGGCGCCAAGATCAACCTGATTCCATTCAATCCCTTCCCCGGCACGCGCTACCAGCGCAGCAGCGAAACCGACATCCGTGCGTTTCAGGAAATCCTGCAACAAAACGACATCCTTGCCATGGTGCGCCGCACCCGGGGCGATGACATCGATGCCGCGTGCGGGCAGCTCAAGGGACAAGTGAACGATCGCGGCCAGCGCCAAGCGCGTTTTCGTGCCGAATTGGCCAAACTCGAAGGAGGCACTTCGCATGCGCTGGCGTGATGCTTTAATCGTTGCGTTGTTGGCGTCGAGTTTGCTGGGTTGTGCGGGCAGTTCGCCGACGCGACGTGCGGTTGATGTCGAGGCCAAGGATGCCGCCGACTTGCAGGTGCGGCTTGGACGCGGTTACATGGATCGTGGTGAGCTGGAAATTGCACTGGACCGCCTGCAGCAGGCTTTGAAACTCGATCCGAACAGCGTTGATGCCTACACCCTGATGGCTGTGTTGCACGAGCGCATCAAACGTCCGGAGCAGGCTGAAACCTATTACCGCAAGGCAGTCGAGCTGGCTCCCGAAAACGGTGAAGTCAACAACAATCTCGGTGCATTCCTTTGCGGGAAAGCTCAGTATCAGGATGCGATCGCACGCTTCCTCAAGGCACTCGACGATCCGTTCTACAAGTCGCCTGCTTCGGCACTGGCCAATGCCGGTGTATGTGCCGTCAAGGCCAAGGACCTGACCGGCGCCGAGGACTATTTCCGGCGTGTGCTCCAAATCGAACCAACTCACGCCGTTGCCTTGTTCGAGTTGGCGCGCTTGAGTTATCTCGCGCATAAGGACATGCGCGCACGCGCTTTTCTGCAACGACTGGAAGCGGTGAACACCGCGGGCCCGATCATGCTCGATCTGGGTCAACGCATCGAGAACCGAATTGGCGACGCCGCGGCTGCTAAGCGCTACAGCGAGCGTCTACATACTGAATTTCCGGACTACGTGCCGGATTCTTCTTTGGACCCATCAGAACAGCCATGAATCACGATTCGACAGAGCTGAACAAGTCAGACACCCAAACCACCCCGGGTCTACGCCTGCGGTATGCGCGCGTCGCACAGGGCTGGTCGTGTGCGGACGTCGCGGGGCGCCTGCGTCTGCGGACGCCCTTGATCGAAGCCATGGAGCGCGAGGATCTGGAGGCACTGGGTGCGCCGGTGTTTGCACGCGGCTACCTCGACAGTTATGCGCGTTTGCTGGCCTTGCCGGCGACGCTCGTGGACGAGCTAGTGCCCGCCGAACGGGCCGTGTATGTGGCGCCGCAGGCTCCAGTCGCGGTCCGGCCAATGCGCAACAAACAATGGTTTGATCAGTTCGCACGTCGTTTTGTGTATGTCGCTCTGACCGCGTCGATCGTCATTCCTGTGGTCTTGCTGGCGACACGCGAGCCCTTGCCGGATCCAGCCAGCTTGCTGACACCCCTTGACATGCCGGTCAATTCGAACGCACAAACAGACGCCACTGGTCCGAACGTCGTCGATGCGGTGCCAGATCCGGTTGGCCCGCCTGCATCCGTGGAACAAGCGGTGATGGCCTCGTTCACGCCCTTTTATGGGTCATCGCCGACTGCACCTGTTGTCGCGTCCCAGGAGGCCCCCGTGCAGACAGGTAACTTGGTGCTGCGGTTGCGTGGTGAAAGCTGGGTCGAAGTCACCGGCGCGGATGGTACTCGCCTCGCGCACGAGCTCATGCGAGCCGGCAGCGAACACCGCTTCGAGGCGTCGCAGGTTGCGCATGTCTTGTTGGGCAATGCGTCGGTGGTGCAGGTGAGTTTGGATGGGCAGGAGATGAACATCGAGCCCTTCCAACGCGCCAACGTGGCCCGCTTTGCAGTATCCTCAGACGGCTTGGTAGTACCGGCGGGCGGCTGAGTCGGACCTCGTTCGGTTCACAACCTAATTTTCTTGCATCTGGCCACGATTGCCGTGGCCTTCAACGTGTTGGAGTTTTTTCCGGGATGGATGATCACGAACAGGGCGAACGCGTTCGCGAATGGTTGCGCGCCAACGGCGCTGCAATTACCACGGGCATTGCCATTGGCTTGGCCGGTATTCTCGGCTGGCAATGGTGGCAACACAATCAAGGCCAGCATCGCCTGGATGCGGCTGCCATGTTCCAGAGTCTGGAAAAGGCCGCCGACGACAAGGACAGCGCCACGTTTGATCAACTGGCCGCTGAGCTGGGCGACAAGTTCAAGAACACCCCGTACGGAACCATGGCGCTGCTGCGTCAGGCCTCCGAGAAGGAGGGGCAGGGCGATTCGACTGCGGCAAGCAAGGCGTTGAACGAGGCCGTCGGAGCGGCGCAAAGCCCAGCCTTGGCGGCGCTGGCGCGTTTGCGTCTGGCACGCGTGCAGTTGGCTGCAGGTGAGGCACAGGCTGCGCTCGATGAACTGGCGAAGATGCCCGCCGAGGACTTCACCGGACTGGCGGCGGAAGTGCGCGGCGATGCCTTGCTGGCACTGGATCGACGCGATGAGGCCGCGGCGGCCTATCAGGACGCCCTGACCAACCTCGAAACCGGTGCGCCCAATCGATCTGTGGTGGAAATGAAGCTCGCCGATTTGGGCGTGGCTGCGAGCGAGCCGGGAGCCTGAGCCGTGTTGCGCGCCCTTGCACTGACATCGATGCTCTTGCTGCTTGCCGCCTGCGGCAACAGCGCCAAGCGTGAAAACATCGAGCCACCCGCTGAGTTGACCGACCTGACACCCACGGCCACGGTGACCTTGGCCTGGCAGCACAACCTGGGCAAGGGCGAGCGTCGATTGGGCCTGCGCCAGCAACCCACCAGCGATGGCAGCCATCTCTACGCGGCCGACCCGAGCGGCAAGCTCTACGCCTTCGATGGCGGCAGTGGCGCCACGGTTTGGCAAGTGGATACCGAATTGCCCCTGTCCAGCGGGCCCGGCGTGGGTGAAGGCACGCTCGTGGTCGGCACCCTGGATGGCGATGTCATTGCCTTCAATCCGGACTCGGGCACCGAACGTTGGCGTGCCAAGGTGTCATCCGAAGTACTGGCGGCGCCCGCGATTGCGCGAGGCATCGCTGTCGTGCGCAGCAACGATGGTCGCGTGTATGCCTTCTCGATCACCGACGGTGAGCGACGTTGGGTTTACGACCACGCCACGCCGGCTTTGAGCCTGCGCGGCAATTCGTCGCCGGTCATGGCCGATGGTTTGGTATTGATCGGTTACGACGACGGCCAGTTGGTGGCCTTGCGCGGCGACGATGGCGTGCAGTTGTGGGCGCAGGCCGTGGCCTTTGGTGAAGGTCGCAGTGAGCTGGAGCGCATGGTCGATATCGATGGCGCGCTGGCCTTCGAGCGCGGGGAAGTGTTTGCCGCCGCTTTCAACGGTCAGGTCGAGGGTATTTCGCTCGAAGCCGGTCGTCCGCTCTGGAATCGTGAGCTGTCGAGCTACGGCGGCATAGCGATGTCGGGCGAAAAGGTGTTCGTGACCGATCGCGATGGCGTGCTTTGGGCCTTGGACCGCGCTACCGGCTCGGCCCTGTGGAAGCAGGATTCGCTGCTGCACCGCTGGCTGACGACGCCGGCCGTGCAGGGCAATCTGGTGGCCGTGGGTGATGTGGAAGGTTACGTGCATTGGTTCGATAGCGAAACCGGCGCACCCGCAGCACGCATGCGCTTGGACAAGGATCCGATCCGCGCCGCGCCGGTGGTGAGTGGTGACATGCTTTACGCGGTGTCGATCGAAGGCAAACTGGGCGCCTATCGTCACTGAAGAGTCACGGCGGCATCCGTCGCGGACGCCGCCCCGGAACCGGCCCGTGTCGCCGGGAAGCAAACAAGGTTGAGGTCATGATGTTGCCACTGGTCGCCCTGGTCGGCCGACCCAATGTCGGCAAGTCGACCCTGTTCAACGCCCTCGTGGGCGGACGTGATGCGCTGGTCCATGATCAGCCCGGCGTCACCCGCGACCGTCACTATGGTGTCTGTCGTCGTATTGAAGACCGCGCTTTCGCCCTGGTGGACACCGGCGGCATCAGTGGTGAAGACGAAGGTTTGGCCGGCCTGACCGCACGCCAGTCGCACTCGGCCATTGATGAAGCCGATGTCATCGTGTTCGTGGTGGATGCCAAGCACGGCCCGAGTACGGTCGATGAGGGCATCTTGCGTTCGCTACGCCGCAGCAGCAAGCCGGTGTTGCTGGTCCTCAACAAGATCGACGCCGCCGACCCGCACGAGGCCATGGCCGAGTTCGCGCGCTTCGGCGTGGCAGCCGTGTACAAGGTTTCCGCCGCGCATCGGCGCGGAATGGATGAACTGCTGGCTGCCATCCAGTCGCACCTGCCGCCGGCCAGCGACGAGATCGAAGCCCCGGAAGATGCCGATCGCCTGCGTCTGACCATCGTCGGTCGCCCCAACGTGGGCAAGTCCACCTTGGTCAATCGATTGCTGGGCGAGGAGCGCGTCATTGCGTCCGACGTACCTGGAACCACGCGCGACGCCATTGCCGTGGATCTGGATCGCGATGGTCGCAAGTATCGACTGATCGACACCGCCGGCATCCGGCGCAAGTCCAAGGTCGATGAGGTGGTTGAGAAATTCAGCATCATCAAGACGCTGGAAGCCATCGACAAGGCGCAGGTGGTGATCTTGATGGTGGATGCGAGCGAGGGCATCACCGATCAGGATGCGAGCGTGCTGGGGCTGGTTTTGAATGCCGGTCGCGCCATGGTGATTGCGGTCAACAAATGGGATGGACTGTCGGACTATCAGCGCGAGCAAACCCGCGCAGCCCTCGATCGGCGTCTGGACTTTGTGCCTTGGGCTGAGCATGTGATGATTTCGGCGCAGAAAGGCTCGGGCCTGCGCGAGTTGATGGCTGCTGTCGAACGCGCGCGACGCTCGGCCGGATTCCAGTTCAGCACGGCGGATCTCACCCGCGTGGTTGAAGCCGCTGTCAGCGAACATCAACCACCGCCCGCGGGTGGTGGTACACCCAAACTGCGCTTTGCCCACCCTGGTGGCACCCATCCGCCCACGGCCGTGATCCACGGCAACCGCGTCAAGCAGTTGGCCGAAAGCTACAAGCGCTATCTGGAAAACTATCTGCGCAAGCACTACAAGCTGGTCGGAACACCGCTCAAACTGGAGTTTCGCCAGGGTGAGAATCCCTACGCCGGCAAGAAGAACACGCTGACCGACAGTCAGTTGCGCAAGCGCAAACGCATGCTTCGACATGTGAAAGATTAGTCGCCTCTGCGAGGTGTTCGCAGGCGCATGTACCATTCCGCGATCTCCGGTTTCGAGCAGGACCACTCCATGACCGCACGCCTTCTCGATGGCAAGCGCATTGCCGATCAATTGCTGGATGACATTGCCGCCAAAGTCGCCCAACGACGGGCGGCCGGCAAGGTCGCGCCGGGTCTTGCTGTTGTTCTCGTGGGTGCCGACCCGGCTTCGGCCGTCTACGTGCGCAACAAGCGGCGCGCTTGCGAACGGGTGGGTTTCGCTTCCTTCGATTTCGATCTGCCGACTTCGACCAGTGAAGCCGAACTCTACGCCCTGATCGATCGACTCAATGCCGATCCTGCCGTGCACGGTATCTTGGTGCAGTTACCCCTGCCGCCACACATCGACGCCACCGCGCTGATCGACCGCATTCATCCCGACAAGGATGTCGATGGTTTTCACGCCGCCAGTGTCGGACGCTTGGCCTTGCGCCAACCGGGCCTGCGCCCCTGCACGCCACGCGGCATCATGACCTTGCTCGCCCACACCGATCGCCCGGTACGCGGGCGCGAAGCGGTGGTGGTGGGGGTTTCCAACCACGTTGGGCGGCCGATGATTCTGGAGTTGTTGATTGCCGGCTGCACCACCACCTGTTGCCATCGCTTCACGCCACCGGAAACCTTGCGTCGCCACATCGGTGAAGCCGACATCGTGGTGGTGGCTGCCGGCAAGCCCGACCTCATTCCGGGCGAATGGATCAAGCCGGATGCCGTGGTGATCGATGTCGGCATCAACCGCATGGATGATGGCTCCTTGCGTGGCGATGTTGGCTTTGAAGCGGCTGCGCAACGCGCCTCGTGGATCACGCCGGTACCCGGCGGCGTCGGCCCGATGACCGTGGCCACCTTGATGCAGAACACCCTGGATGCGGCCAACGCGACCGAGTGATCGCGTGTCGAGCTCATGGCGAACACCACTCGAATTCGCGTCCTGCACTTCGTCACCGGCGGCTTTTCCGGTGGCGCCACTCAGGTGGCGATCCAGTTGGTCAAGGCCGCGCAGGCGAGCGAGCGGATCGAGCCACTTCTGGTACTGAGGAAGAAGTCACGCACGCCTGCCACACGCCTCCACGAACTGGAGCAGCAGGGCGTGCCTTTGCACCTCGTGCCGGGCTGGTCGCATTGGGCCACGATCCATGCGCTGGTGAAGCTCTGCCGCCAATTTCACCCCGATGTGCTGGTAGCGCATGGCTTCAGTGAGCACCTGTGGGGGCGCTACGCCGGCCTGCTGGCCAAGGTGCCGCATCTGGTACACGTCGAACACAACACCCGCGAACGCTACAGCCGTTGGCGTCTGGCGCAAACGCGCTGGCTGGCGCATCGCACCGATCGCATCGTGGGCTGCTCGGAAGGCGTGCGGCAGGTCTTGCTGGCCATGGGCATGCCCGAGGACCGCACCATCGCCATTCCCAATGGCATCCAGCTCGACGCCTTTGCCGACGCGCCATCCCACCCGTATTCCTCGCGCATTCCCGGCATCGTGATGGTGGCGCGGTTTTCCAAGCAGAAAGACCACGCCACCGTGCTGCGCGCGGTGGGCCTGTTGAAAGCGCGTGGCTTCCGGGTTCCTCTGCAATTTGCAGGCGGCGGCAAGGCCGTGCATCGCGCGCCCTTGGAACGGCTCGCGCGTGAGCTCGGCATCGAGGATCAGGTCGAGTTTCTCGGTGTGGTGCGCGATGTGCCACAGCGCTTGCTGCAACACCAGTTCTGCGTGCTCGGCACCCATTACGAAGGCATGCCGCTGGCCTTGCTGGAAGGCATGGCAGCCGCTTGCGCGGTCATCGGCAGCGCCGTGCCGGGTGTGCGCGAAGTGCTGGAGGATGGCGTCGATGGTCGTCTGGTGGCGGAAGCCGATCCGGCAGCGATGGCCGATGCTTTGGAGTCCCTGTTGCGCGATCCGGCCCAAGCGCACGTCATGGCATCAAATGCGCGTCGGGTGGCCCTGGAACGTCATGGTCGAGCCCTGATGAATCAACGCTACGAAGACCTGTTCGTGGCCTTGGCAATGCCGTTCGCCGGCGCCTGACGCCCGCCCTCAACCGTGGCGTCGGTGCCACGCCAAAGCGCTGTCGAGGATGACATCCAGCCCGCGTTTCGGCCTCCAGCCCAAGCGCTTCTCGGCGGCATCGGCACGCGCTACCAAGGTTGCCGGATCACCCGCTCGCCGTGGATGCACCTCCAGCTGTGGCGCACCCTCACAACGCGCTTGGCAGTGCGCGATCACCTCGCGCACTGAATGGCCTTGACCGGTGCCAAGGTTGAAGGCGTGCCAGCCCGCGTGTGAATCCAGAAAATCCAGTGCCAGCAGGTGCGCCTCGCTCAAGTCCTCGACATGGATGTAGTCGCGCACGCAGGTGCCATCGGCGGTGTCGTAGTCGTCGCCGAAAAGTTGGACCGGGCCGCGCGTTGGATCGAGCGCGGCGCGGATGATGTTCGGAATCAGATGACTCTCGGGTTCGTGCGCCTCGCCCAATTCACCCTCGCCATCGGCACCGGCGGCGTTGAAATAGCGCAAGCAGACCGCCCGCAGACCGTGGGTACGGCAGTATTCGACGATGGCGCGTTCGGCCATCCATTTGCTGAGGCCATACGGATTGATCGGACGGGCAGGGTGGTTCTCATCGATGGGCACATAGTCGGGGTTGCCGTACACCGCCGCAGTGGAAGAAAACACCAGGCGCTCAACGCCGGCATCACGCATGGCATCGAGCAGGTTGATCGTGCCGGCGACGTTGTTGCGCAGGTACAGCCCCGGCTCGCGCACCGATTCGGCCACCAGCGAACGCGCGGCAAAGTGCACCACGGCCGTGATGGGATACCGTTTGAAAACCTGAGTCAGTGCCGATTGCCGATTGATCAAGCAGATCACCGACTTCCAATGGCCCCCAACGCACCGCCTCCCGATGGCCGGTGGAAAGGTTGTCGAAGCACACCGGCACCGCGCCCGCGCACGCCAGACGCTTGCACAGGTGCGAACCGATGTATCCGGCTCCGCCACAGACGAGAACGTGTTGCTGCATGGGTTTCATGTTGATCTTCGTGATCATTTGATCGTCTGGCCGCTTGTCACGGGTGAGTAGGGCTGTCGAGCGGCATGCCGCGAGCCTGCGAACGCCCAATCGCTGGCAAGCGGTCGGGCCGTAATGATGGCTCGGGCAAAGCCCACCGCAAAGCCGAATACACGAATGCAACCGCTCCCGCCTTGCCGGGGTTGAAGCCAAGCGTCAGCAGCACGAAAAACCAGGGTCAAAAGCCGTGGAGCTGATGCTTCACAAATTCATGCCGTCAGGGGTTGACGGGGGAGTCCATACACGAATTGTTAGACCTCAACAGCGCATCAACAAGCTTTTCTTTTACCCGATACATGGGGCAGTTGCCGGGCGTGATGTCTGAAATGAAGCCATGTTGCTCTAGCAGTGCAACCGCCGCACGAAGCTCGGGGTGTTTATCTGTGTGGTACTCGAAACAAGGCTCTGACACGAAGCCAAGGGTTGTATTGCTCTCTGGGACGAAGAACACGCGAACATGGCGGTTCTCTTGAGGAGAGAAGTCTGAGCGCATTTCGGCAATAACGGCCGGGAATCGTTGCTCGATGTCCTGCCAAAGACGGGCATGATCTTTGGCCTCTTTCTGCTCGCGGCGCTGATCCGTGTATTTGTCAGCGAAATACTGGCCGGCTGCACCAGTTGCCGTGCCAATCAAAAAGCCAACGAGTGCGGAGACTATGTTCATTGAGGCCTAACACTCAGCATCAGCGGCGGCGCAAAGCGCCGTCCGCTGCATGCTGTTGTTGGACTGCCCTAGTGTAGTGCTTCGTTCTTTTTGGAACCAAGACGGCTGTTGGCACGAATGACTTTCTGCAAGATGTCGTTGGCTTTGGCCGTCCAAACGAAAGGCTTCGGGCGACGGTTGTGAACGGCGAGATACTCTTCAATCGCACCAATCAATTCCGGCACGCTGGTAAACACACCTCTA
>CAUJJS010000130.1 GCA_963205415.1 Pseudomonadota bacterium | reverse complement strand
TCCAAGCTCTTGGGCTTGCAGCATGTGAATGAACTCGTGCTCGACAATGTGGGTCTGCCACGAGTTGGGAGGAATCACTACGCCAAGGTGAAAGACCGTGATGCCTCGTCCGGATCCGCCAAATGAGTCGTAGCATCTACGGGTAGAGCAGAAGACGGTTCGAGGTGGCGATTCGAGCGGGCGGAGCTTCTTGGCGACATTGGCCATGGCTTTTGAGTGCAAGTCCAATGCGGATGAAAGCGTGGATGTGCTTTCGACGCAGACTGCGCCAGTGCAGGACACGCCGTTGAACTGCGGCGCAATGATGCGAATCGGCTTGAAGAAAGCCCAAGCCGCGACTGGCGCCGAAAACGCCAGAAGGGACAAGGAGAGTAGTAGTGCGCGATTAAGCTTCATGCTGGGCCTAGGGTCTGGGGTCTTTCAAATGACCTGTGTAACTGAGTTTCATCACGGTATCAGCTAGATTGCTTGGATCGCATCGGCGGATTCATTTTTGGCTTGCTCTACAGCGAGTCTGAACTTCACTATATGCTTTGCTAGCTTCTCGGTGTCGCAGGTCGGGCAGAGTAACTTTTTGCCCTTGCCGGAGGTCATAACCTTCCAGTTTGCTGCGCATTTTCTGCACGGGAAAAGGCTCGAGTGAGAGCGCGAGTAAGGCTGCAGCCATTCACAGATAGCCGGTGAGAAATGTAGCGACAGGCGCGCAAATTCCTCCATGGAGAATTTATTCGCAACCCCAAGAAATTGGAGTTTACGCAGTTGACTCAAGGGCTGGAGCAGGCCATCTGCGCTTTGTACCGCACCAAGATGCAACCATGTGAGGTTTTTCAGGGCAGCCAAAGGAGAAAAGCTATCGACCCAATGGGTTTTCAGATCTTCTCCAACGAAGCCGAAAGCCTCCAGTTGGGTCAGCGCGCCAAATGGCTCCAGGCTGGTGGCAGCTCTGATGTTTTCAACTTGAAGCCATTTTAGGTTTCGCATGTGGGTCAGCGGCTCAACGCTTTCAACGCTGGCTGAACTGCCAAGTTTCAAGTACTCAAGCGCCCTGATCGTGTGGATCGGCTCGAGTGAGCGTATGCCACTCCATTTCACATAAAGCCCACGTAAGCGCGGTAGCACGCAGGCTGCTTCAAAAAGCTCTTGTGATACGCGGGAGTAAAAATACAACCAGCGCACATTCTTGAATGTTGGCAGTGCGCTGCACCAGCGTTCCACCAATTTCCGCTGCGCCCTTGGTCCAAGGTCAGTTTGAGTGCAGCAGATACCCAGCCTTTCTGCGCCGTCATATTCGACGGGATCCAAAATGGCTTTAGGCTCCAGCGCTTTTTGTTCTTCCCGTCTCCAAAACTCCCGTTGCCGAGAATGGTCTTTGGAATCATCACAGCCGACGATTGCCTTAGTCTCTGCAATGGAAGCCTCAATATCAGCTTTGATGTTACGCATGAGTTCTGACTTTAATGTGACTGCAAAACGCAGCCTGATCCTGCCGTCTAACCCGAGCAAACTCGCAGGTGCACTGGATAAATTTCACACCCAAACAGGTGCTTGATTGTGGTTGCCGTCCAATTTGACCATCCAAACAGCCCAAATTACGGGTCCGTGGATGCGCATGTCGACGCCAAGCAACCCGCTGTCGTCACATCCACGGGAGTGCGGGCGTTTACCTGTGCGTCGAAGCGGGTGTCGGCACTGGCGATGTCGAAGCCTTGCTTCTGGTACCAATCCTCGCAGTAGTAGCTGTGGGCATAGCGTTCGCCGCCATCGCACAGGATGGTGACGATCGAACCTTGGCGCCCCTTGGCACGCATCTGCTGCGCCGCCGCTAGCACGCCGATGAAATTGGTGCCGGTGGAGCCGCCGACGCGCCTCCCAAGGCACCGGCTGACGTAACGCATGGCGGCAAGGCTGTCGACGTCGGGCACCTTGACCATCGCATCGACGCATTCGGCGATGAAACTTGGCTCCACGCGTGGTCGCCCAATGCCTTCGATGCGTGAGCCGCAATGGTGCGCCAAGCCGCGATTGCAATGCCCTTCGAGTGCGCCGCGGTAGTAGTCGAAGAACACCGAATGCTCTGGGTCGGCGCAAAGGATGCGCGTGGGGTGACAGCGATAGCGCACGTAGCGACCCAAGGTGGCGCTGGTGCCGCCGGTGCCGGGGCTGCACACGATCCAGTCCGGCACCGGATGCGTTTCCTGCGCCATCTGCTTGAAGATGGATTCGGCGATGTTGTTGTTGGCGCGCCAGTCGGTGGCGCGTTCGGCGTAGGTGAACTGGTCCATGAAGTGTCCGCCGACTTCTCGTGCCAAGCGAGCGGACTCGGCGTTGATTGCAGCCGGGTCCTCGATCACATGGCACCGGCCACCTTGAAACTCGATCGCGGCAATCTTATCGGGTGAGGTGCTGGCCGGCATCACCGCGATGAATGGCAAGCCCAGCAGCCGCGCAAAATAGGCTTCAGACACGGCGGTCGAACCGCTGGACGCCTCGATCACGGGGCTGCCCTCGCGCAACCAACCGTTGGCCAAGGCATACAGAAACAGCGAGCGCGCCAGTCGATGCTTGAGGCTGCCCGTGGGGTGGCTGGATTCGTCCTTGAAGTAAACGTCGATGCCCGCAAACCCCGGTAGCGCCATCGGGATCAGGTGGGTATCAGCAGATCGATTGAAGTCCGCTTCGATGGTGCGGATGGCCGAGGCCACCCAAGTGCGCTGGGACATGTGGATCACCTTTCGGACCGGGCCCACATGGTAAACCCGTCGCGACGGATGGGTTCGTTTTACGCCAACTGCACGCCGTTGCGTCCGCGTGCCTTGGCGCGATACAGCGCCTGATCGGCGTCCAGCAGCAAGGCATCCAGATCGACGCCATTGGGCGGGGTGTGCGCTGACACGCCAACGCTGATGGTCACCACGTCACTGACCGAGTTGTGCTGATGCCGGATGCCCAGCGCCGCCACCGCTGCGCGCAGTGTTTCGGCGTGTTGGGCGGCGCGCGGCGCGTCGCAGCGCGGCAGGATCACCGCAAATTCCTCGCCACCGTAGCGCGCGACCTGCGCCCCTTCGACCTTGCTCGACGCGGCCAGCAGTGCCTTGGCAACCTGCTGCAGGGCGCGATCTCCGGCCGGATGACCGTAGTTGTCATTGAAGGCCTTGAAGTGATCGATGTCGATCATCACCAAGGACATCGGTTCCCGCAGTCGCATGCAGCGCTGCCACTCGCGCTCCAGCGCCTCATCAAAAGCGCGCCGATTGGGTAGGCCGGTGAGGCCATCGGTAACCGACAGTTCGCGCAGGCGATCTTCGAGGCGCTTTTGCACCGTGACATCGCGGAACACCACGACGTAGTGCAGCGCCTGCCCGGCATCATCGCGCACCAGATTGATGCTGCCTTCCAGTGGAAACGCCTCGCCATCGGCGCGCGTGGCCCACAAGGTGCCGGTCCAATGACCGGACACATCGACCTGCTCGCGAATGCGCCGCAACAAGGCCTGATCTTCGTGCATGAACAAGGGCATGTTCTGACCCAGCACCGCTGCCGCCGCATAGCCGCTGATTTGGCTGAAAGCAGGATTCACACGCACCACACGCAGCTTGGAATCGAGCAAGATGATGGCCTCGCCGGTGTGCTGCACCACCACATCGGCCAAGCTCAATCCCGCTTGGGCGGCGCGCAATTCACCCAATTGTTGGCTCATGCGCCCATTGAGGGTGGCCAATTGACGATTGGCCCGACGCTGGCGATACAGCCCCCATAGAAACAAGAGTTCGAGCAACAACACCAGGGCTGAAATCGTGAGCGCGAAGTTGCGATAGCGGCTGATCGTGGCCTGCCAGGCGTCGGCACGCACATCCATGCCTACGACGGCAACGGTGCGTCCTTTGGCATCAGCGACAGGCGCCACGGCCGTCACCCAACGACCCCACGCATCGGCATAGGCAGGCTGCACGAGTGCTTCGCCCGTATTCCACGCGCGCCAGAGGTCGTCGTCTTCACCGGTGTATTGCTCACCGGGAGGCGAGTAGTCCGCCGAATCCTCGGGTTCGGCATCGGCCAGAAAGGCCATGACACTCGGCTTGGCCGCGGCCGGTCGCATCAGATAGACGAAGCGGAAATCCGGATTGGCCGCGCGAGCGCCCTGCAACTGTGCGCGCAAGTTCTTCAGCGGAGGCGAGCCGACATCGCTGGAATCCCCGTGCAGAGCCACGACTTGCTCGGCCTCGATGCTGGCGGCCACGGTGCGGGCCAGCGCAGTGACACGTGCACTCTCCATGTTTTCGCCCACACGCTGCATTCGGCCGGTGAACCAGTGGCCGCCGAGCACCGTGAGCGCCAGGAGGATGGCACCCGCCCACGCGAGGTGGCGGTCATGAATACGCGAAAGAAGCATCAATAGAGGGCTTGCAATGGAATGCCGGCCGTGATTGTACGGTTGCGCAAGGTGTCATGCCGTATTGGCGCTGAACGTACCTGCAATTTTGTCGCCGCCGCAGCAGCGATGAAAAATGGCGCAGCCGTTGAGGCTACGCCATCCTTGTTGCGCCAAAACGGAACTGCGCGGCAATCCCGGCGGTGTGGCCAGTCTTACTTGGCCGCCATCAGCGCCAGCGTGGTATCGAGCATGCGGTTGGAGAAGCCCCATTCGTTGTCGTACCAGCTCAACACCTTCACCAAGGTGCCTTCCATCACGCGGGTCTGGGTGCTGTCGTAGATGGAGCTGCGTGGATCGTGGTTGAAGTCGATCGACACCAGTGGCTCGGTGTTGTATCCCAGAATGCCCTTGAGCGAACCTTCGCTAGCCGCCTTCACCACCGCATCGATTTCTTCCTTGCTGGTGGCGCGCTTGGCGATGAAGCTGAGGTCGACTACCGACACGTTGATTGTCGGCACACGCATGGCAAAGCCGTCGAGCTTGCCCGCCAGTTCCGGCAAGACCAGCCCGACCGCAGCAGCGGCGCCGGTCTTGGTCGGGATCTGGCTCATCGTGGCCGAACGCGCGCGACGCAGGTCGGTGTGATACACGTCAGTCAAAACCTGATCGTTGGTGTAGGCGTGGATCGTGGTCATCAGGCCATGCGCGATGCCGATCGAGTCGTTCAGCACCTTGGCCAAAGGCGCCAGGCAGTTGGTGGTGCAGGAGGCATTGGAGATCACCTGATCGGAGGCCTTCAGCACACCGTGATTGACGCCGTAGACAACGGTCGCATCGACATCATTGCCACCCGGTGCCGAGATGATGACCTTCTTGGCGCCAGCGGCCAGGTGCGCCGAGGCCTTGGCCTTGCTGGTGAAGATGCCGGTGCATTCGAACACCGCATCCACACCCAGCTCGCCCCAAGGAAGCTTGGATGGATCGCGCTCGGCGCAGACCCGGATGCGGTCACCGTTGACCACCATGTCGCTGCCTTCCACGCTGACCGTGCCTGGAAAGCGACCGTGAGCGGTGTCATGACGCGTCAAATGGGCGTTGGTGTTGGCATCACCCAAGTCGTTGATCGCGACCACCTTGATTTGGTCGGTACGATTGGCCTCGTACAGAGCACGCAGAATGTTGCGGCCGATGCGGCCATACCCGTTGATCGCGACCTTGATTGCCATGACTGCCCACTGCTCCTGCTGATGAAATTGAATGATGCTGGCGACGCCAGACTTCGCATTCTATCGCAGCGTGCAGGCCGTGGCCGAACTCCAGCGGCGGCGTTTACGGTGCGCGCAACAGCAGCACCGGCCCGGCGTGTTCCTCGCGTTGCAAGCGTTGCGGTGAGAACTCTGCCAAGTTGGCCTGCAGCACCTCCAGCGCCGAGACATCGCCCTGCTGCACGCGCCAGTGGCGAAACAGCGACAAGGCCTGATCAAACTGCAACAACACGGCCGTGCCCTGCCACACCGGCACGGCACCTGGCTCCAGTGAAATCGGTGCGAACCACAGGTGCAGCACCCAGCGTGTATCGGGTCGTGGGCCGGTGTGCCACATCAACAAGGCGTCCCCATGACCATTGTGTGAGGCTGGCAACACGGGCAAGGTCGCGGCATTGGCACCCTTGTCGAGGCTGGCCAGGAGCACCGTCACCTTCGCCTCCGGCCCAGCCTGCCAGCCCAAAGCACGCAAGCGATCGCGCAGCGGTGCGATGGTGCCGGCGTATTGAAGATTCAGCGGCCAGGCGCGGTTGCTGAGGAAATCATTGCGTCGTTCCGGCAGCGCCGCCCAGTCCTGTTGGCGCCATTGTGTTTCAGGAATGCTCAAACGCACTTCGGGCGGCGCAAAACGGGTGAGCACGGCGTTGGCTTCACGGTTGCCATGCCAGAGTCCGAAACTGGCCACGCCCAGATAGAACAGCACGGCCACCGGCCGCATCCAGAACGCGCGTGGCGCACGGCGGCGATAAGCCAATCCGAGGATCGAAATCCAGACCACGCCTAGACACACTCCGGCCGCAACGTCGGTCAACCAGTGCGCACCCAGATACAGGCGGGCAAAGGCCACACATCCCACCACCAAGGCGGCCACGGCATAGGGCCAGGCGCGACTTCGCCCGGGCAGTTCCCGCGCAATGAGTACGGCAAAGAAGCCATAGACGATGGTCGCCATCGTCACTTGTGCGGAAGGGAAATCAAAGCCAGCCACCGCCAGCGCCGCCGGAGGCCGTGGCACCTGCACCAAGGCATCGAGCGCCCACACCAGCAAGAGGCCGAAGCCAAATGCCGCGATCCAGTGCGCAACTGCACTCCAACGCTTGCGCAAGGCCAGCCACGCCAAGGCCGGCAGCATCCCTGCCAGCAGCACTTGCCAGTCGCCGAAGCTGGATAGAACCGCCATGAGGTGATCGGCCAGCGGTGTGCGCAGGCCGAACATCATGTGATGCACCTGCAAATCGATGAAGGTCGGCTCATCGTTGCCGGCCGCCAGCATCAACACACTGAAAAACGCCCAGCCGGCGACAACCAACAAGAAGGCCATCGCCATCAGCGAGGGCGATTCACGCCGACGCGGGTCGATCAGGGCCTGGGTAAATCGCCCCAACACCGGATGCCGCACCGACCAGCGCAGCAATCGCGCCAGCAATTGCGAAGTGCGCGGGGTGAAGAAACGATAAGCCTGATAGACGGTGAAGCCGATCAGTGCCAGTACCGCTGCCAATGCGGCCAGCACGATGGCCAAGCGCCCGGCCACGGCCGCGAATAGATCCAGCGACGCTCCAAACACCCAGCCCGGAATCAGAAACACCGCAGCCCAGCTCAAACCGGCGATGGCGCTGGCGGGCACATAGCGTTTGGCGGGCATGTCCAGCATGCCGGCGATGGCAGGCACCAGTGGCCGCACCGCACCGACGTAACGCGCAATCAGGATGCTCTTGAGCCCATGCCGGCGCAGCATCGCTTCGCCTTGCGGCAACCATTCGGGATGGCGCGAAAACGGCCAGATGCGTCGCAAGCGATCACCGTGCACGCGCCCAAGGACATAGCTCAAGCCGTCACCGAGAAAGGCACCGAGTGCCGCGCAGACGATGGCATAGGGGCCATCGAGCGTGCCCAGGCCGATCAAGGCGCCGATGGCAAACAGGATCGGGATGGCCGGCACGAAAAAGCCCAGGATCACCACCGCATCGCAGAACGCCACCAGAAATATCACCGCGCCTGCGGCCACCGGATGGTGCCCGACCCAGGCCAACAGGCTTTCCAGTAGCTGCGAATCCATCGCGCCAGTATAAAAGAGCAAACCTTCAATCCACGTGGCCTACAGTGGACGAATCTCTCATTGCTCACCGACGGTAAAGCCATGTCCAGCTTGCACGGAAAGACCTTGTTCATCACCGGCGCCTCGCGCGGCATTGGTTGGGCCATTGCCCTGCGTGCCGCACGCGACGGCGCCAACGTGGTCATTGCAGCCAAGTCGGCGGTGCCCAATCCGAAGTTGCCCGGCACCATTCACACCGCTGCCACCGCGGTCGAGCAAGCCGGCGGCAAGGCACTGGCGATCCAGTGCGACATCCGCGAAGAAGAACAGGTGCACGCTGCGGTGGCGGCCACGGTCGAGCGCTTTGGCGGCATCGACATCCTGATCAACAACGCCAGCGCGATCTGGTTGCAAGGCATCGCCAATACGCCGATGAAGCGTTTCGACCTGATGCAGCAGGTCAATGCACGCGGCAGCTTTCTATGCACCCAAGCCTGCCTCCCGTATCTGCTCAAGGCCGACAATCCGCATGTGCTCACGCTGGCACCACCTCCCACGCTCGACCCCAAGTGGTGGGGCCCGCATACCGCCTACACCCTGGCCAAGATGGGCATGAGTCTGGTCACCCTGGGCCTGGCGGCGGACCCGGCCACAAAAGGCGTAGCCATCAATGCGCTGTGGCCGCGCACCATCATCGCCACCGATGCACTCAACATGATTCCCGGCGTGGAGATTCCGCGCTGTCGTACGCCCGAGATCATGGCCGATGCGGCGCACGCGGTCTTGGTGCGCAAGGCGGCCGGCTTCAGTGGTCTGTTCCTGATCGACGAAGAGGTGTTGCGCGAAGCCGGCACCACGGACTTTTCCACCTACGCCGTCGATCCCACACAATCGCTGTTGCCGGATCTTTACGTCGATCCGTGAGTGCTTGGGTTCAGGGGCATGATCAGGCCCAGGTGCCGCACGTCGTGAATGAAACGACGAATATCCCCAAGGCGCACACCGCGTGCTGCATCATGGCGAACTGTGCTTGATAGGTGGGGTAGCCCTTGTGGTTGGAGGTAAGGGGCGGTCTGGAGGGGCGCGCCGGAAGACGGTCTGCTTGACCGAACGGTCAGGCGTTGCCGTCATTGTTTATCCTGATTAGCCCCATTCCTCAGCTCGTCATTCCCGCGAGGGCGGGAATCCAGCGCCTTGTTCTCTTTAGCCTCACGAACAGCAAAACCAAAGGCACTGGATTCCCGCCAAAAGCACGCGGGAATGACGAGCCAGAGCCATTCTTTACCGAGGCATCAACTGAAGAATGGGGCTAATCATGTTGTTTATTCTCCTTCGTGTCTCTTGAGGGCATCAAAATCTCCCGCACGGACTTTGCCTCGGGGCTCGTAGCTTCAAATATGAAGGCCGATGCACACGGTGCCTGCAATACAGTCAGAGATTGTGGTTCCTTATTCGGCACAACTGTCGCGCTCGGACCGCGAAGCGGAGGCGTTTTTGAATCTGGCTCGCGCAATGCAATCAGGTACGCCCCATCTTTCATCTTTTCTGGCTCACCAAACGTGGAGTTGTTCCAAGTCACAGACATTACCGCTGGCGACTGCCCAACAAGAACCTCGTCAACTAAAATATCAAAGCGAGCGTAGTCGCTCAAAAATTGTTCGCTTTCAGAAGTTACTCTAGCATATTCCCTTTTCCAGAGCTCAGATGTTTTGTCAGCGAGGCGCTCAAGCCTTTCCTTGTGCTGCTTTCTGAACGCCATGTCGCGCACAATTTCGTAATTTGTGATTCTTCCGACTACGACCACACTCGCATGTTCAATATCGCCGAGCCTGAGGTCCGCCATCAATGTGCAAGCGCGCGCAGGCTGCGCTACCAACATGATTATCAAACTTATCATCGCCGCAGAACGAAATTTCCGCATTGCAGCTCCTATGAAAGCCTAACGAATGAAAAGAATACACGAATGCAACCGCCCCCATCTTGCCGGTGTCAGGCGCTGCCTTGGCGACTCTCAAAGTGATGCCAGACACGCAGAATGACCACGGCGTTGTCATGTGCCGCGTAGCGGACAACGTACTTGCCAAAGTTGAAATCGCGGACTGCGTCAGGCTGTGGTGCTTCAGCCACATTCCGACCCATCTCAGGAAACTGGCAAAGACGATCAATACCCGCAAGCAAATCCGAGGCGACTCGTGCTGCAGCGGATGGATCCTGCGTTGCGATGAAAGCACGCAGGCGAACAAGATCGGCGACGGCCTCTTGGGAATAGACAAGCTTCACTTACCCGCCTTGGGAGGCGGCAGCTCATTGGGACTACCCCAAGACTCCAACCACGCATGGACAGCTTGGCCAGAAACAACCTTGCCTTGGGCGACAGATGCCATGGCAGTCAGCGTCTCACTCCAGCGCGACTGCTCCTGCTCCTGACGTGCGATGAATTCTCGAATGGCTTGATTGACGAGCCAGTTCTTGCTGCGATTGAGCTTGTCAGCCAAGGCCTCAAGGCCGCTTTCAACTTCCGGTTGCAAGCGAACGGTTGTGACGCTCATTGGGCACCTCCGAGGTACTGTGAATACACTGTATTACAGTGTATTCGATCGCGCAAAAAAGGACGGAGCTTGGGTGGCAAAGAACGTGTTTGCCCGGTATGGCGCGGATGCGGTGGGCCGGTCTTGGTGCGGCCGAATGTGGCGCGTTCGGCCTTGGTCGAAATGGTGGCAATCTGCCGCCGTGTCTGAGGCGCCGTCATCGCCATCGCCGCCGGAAATGCCCGCATGTGCAGGGCGGAATTGCATCACGGGCTAGCGCTCATGCGCCTCGCGCATGGACTAGATCGCTTTGGAAAACCGTGCCGGCTGCATGCTCGCCGCGCGCTCGTGCAAATAGGCGTCGAAACACATCGCCAGATGCCGCAGCAGCAATTGGCCGCGGCTGGTGGCACGGATGAGGTCGGATGAAATCTCGACCAGTCCATCGGCCTGCATCGCGCGCAGGCGCTCCAATGCGGTGGCGAAATAACGGGTGAACACCAAGCCGTGATCGTGCTCGATCTCGCGGATGTTCACCGTACCCACGCACATGATCTGGCTGATGACATCGGCGCGGACCAGATCGTCGGTGTCGAGCGCCAGACCACGCCAGACCGGCAAGGCCTCACGGCCAAAGCGCAATCGCGCCTCCCAAGTCGCCAGATCGCGGGGATTCTGGCTGAAGCTGGCGCCGATGTGGCTGATGGCGCTGACGCCAAAGCCCACCAGATCGGTTTCCGCGTGGGTGGTGTAGCCCATGAAATTGCGATGCAGGCTGCCGCTGCGACGCGCCTTCGCCAGTTCGTCGGTGGGTAGGGCGAAGTGGTCCATGCCGATGTGTTCGTAGCCGGCCGCGGTGAGTTTTTCGATCGCCAGTCGCAGCAGCGCCAGACGAACGCCTGGGCTGGGAAGATCGGCCGCATCGAGTTGTTTCTGGGCCTTGAACAGCTCCGGCAGATGCGCGTAACCGTAGATGGCGAGCCGCTCGGGTCGCGCTTGCAGCACGGTGTCGAGGGTGCGGCCAAAGCCGGCCTCGGTTTGCTTGGGCAGGCCGTAGATCAAATCCACATTGACCGAGCGCATGCCATGGCGGTGGCAGGCATCGATCAAGTCCAAGGTCATCTCCACGCCTTGGATGCGATTGACCGCGGCCTGCACCGCTGGATCAAAATCCTGCACGCCGAGACTGGCGCGGTTGAACCCCAATGCCGCCAGATGTCCGATTTCTTCGGGCGTAACGTGGCGCGGATCCAGCTCGATGGAAAAATCGCGTTCTTCGGTTTCATTGAAGCGGAACTGGCGATTGAAACTGTCGAGCAACTGTCCGAGTTGTTCCGGGGTGAGGAAGTTCGGCGTGCCACCGCCCAAGTGCAACTGGATGACTTCACGATCGTTGTCGAACAAGGGCCCGATGCGGTCGATCTCCTGATCGAGCGCTTCCAGGTAACTTGCGCCACGACGATGATCGCGGGTGATGATGCGGTTGCAGCCGCAGTAGAAACACGGGCTTTCGCAGAACGGAATGTGCGCGTATAGCGACAGGCGACGCGGCACCGGATCTTCGTTGCTCAGCGCGATTTGTTCACGCAGGGCGGCTTGATCGAAGCCCTCGTGAAAGCGCGGCGCGGCCGGATACGAGGTGTAGCGCGGGCCAGGCCGGTCGTAACGCTGCAACAGGCCGTCGTCGAGAATGGGTGGCAGTTTCATCGGGGCAGTGTGCCACCGCCAGCGCGACTTCAATTTGACGAGGATCAAGTGGACGGCACACCCGTGTGCCGGTGACGGACGTGATTCATTTCGGTGAAAATGGCCGGGATTTCCTTAGGAGAGGTGTGGCAATGGCGATCTTGCGCATGAGCGAATTGAACTTGGCAGGCAAGCGCGTGTTGATCCGCGAGGACCTCAACGTGCCGGTGGCCGAGGGCAAGGTCACGTCCGAACAACGCATCCTCGCCGCCCTTCCGACCCTGCGCGCCGCCTTGGCGCAAGGCGCGGCGGTGATGGTGATGTCGCATCTGGGACGCCCCAAGGAGGGCGAGTTCAGCGTAGAAAACTCCTTGGCGCCGGTGGCACAGCGCCTGTCCGAGCATTTGCAGTGCCCCGTGCCCTTGTTGCGTGACTGGCTCGATGGCGTGGAGGTGACACCGGGTCAGATCGTGCTGCTGGAAAACTGCCGCATGAATGTGGGCGAGGGTAAGGATGATCCGGCGCTGGCGGCCAAGTACGCAGCCTTGTGCGATGTATTCGTGATGGATGCCTTCGGCACCGCGCACCGCGCCCAGGCCTCCACTCACGGCGTGATCCGTGCGGCGAAGCTCGCTTGCGGCGGGCCGCTGTTGATGGTCGAACTCGATGCCTTGGCGCGCGCCCTGCATGCGCCGGCGCGGCCTTTGATGGCGATCGTGGCCGGTTCCAAGGTGTCCACCAAGTTGGAACTTCTTGGCAGCCTTATCGAGAAGGTGGATCAGCTCATCGTTGGCGGTGGCATCGCCAATACCTTTCTGGCGGCGCGTGGCTATCCGGTCGGCAAGTCCCTGCACGAGGCCGATCTGATCGAGACCGCGCGTCAGATCATGGCCAAGGCCGAAGCCCGTGGTGCGCAGATTCCTTTGCCAAGCGATGTCGTGGTGGCACCGGCCTTTGCCGCCGATGCGCCGGCCACGATCAAGCCGGTCGATGCGGTGAGCGCGGATGACATGATCCTCGACATCGGGCCTGCGACCGCTGCCGCCTATGCCGCGCAGATCGCGCGCGCCGGTTCGGTGTTGTGGAACGGCCCGGTCGGGGTGTTCGAATTCGATGCCTTCGGTGCCGGTACGCGCGCCGTGGCCGAGGCGATTGCGTCGTCCAATGCGTTCTCGATTGCCGGTGGTGGCGACACCTTGGCCGCCATCGACAAGTACGGTGTGGCCGATGGGGTGTCCTACATTTCCACGGGTGGCGGCGCCTTTCTGGAGTTCTGCGAAGGCAAGGTCCTGCCGGCGGTGGAAGCGCTGGAAGCACGCGGGCGCTGAGCACGGAACGCGGCCTACAATGGGCCGATGAAAAAACTCGTACTGATCGATGGTTCCTCGTACCTGTATCGCGCCTTCCACGCGCTGCCGCCGCTGACGGCTGCCGACGGCACGCCCACCGGCGCGCTGTTCGGCGTGGTCAATATGCTGCGTTCCACGCTCAAGGCCGCGCCCGACTATGTGGCCTTCGTGATCGATGCGCCCGGCCCGACCTTTCGCGATGATCTGTATCCGCAGTACAAGGCCAATCGACCGCCGATGCCGGAGGACCTGCGTGCCCAGGTCGAACCGATGCTGGAAATCGTCGCGGCCTTGGGCATACCGATCCTGCGTGAGGCTGGCGTCGAAGCCGACGATGTGATCGGCACCTTGGCACTGGCGGCCAACGCCGAGGGCATCGAGGTCGAGATTTCCACCAGCGACAAGGATTTCGCGCAACTGGTGCGCCCCGACTTGGCGCTGGTCAACACCATGACGGGGCAACGCCTGGCCACTGATGCCGATGTCGTGGCGAAGTTTGGCGTACCCGCAGCGCAGATCATCGATTACCTCAGTCTCACCGGCGATGCCGTGGACAACGTGCCCGGCGTGGACAAATGTGGGCCCAAGACGGCCGCCAAGTGGTTGGATCAATTTGGTTCGCTCGATGCGCTGATGGCGCGTGCCGACGAGGTGGGTGGCAAGGTCGGCGAAAACCTGCGCGCGGCGCTGGCTCATCTGCCGCTGAGTCGCACCTTGGTGACGATCCGTACCGATGTGGCCTTGGCGCACGCGCCGACCGATCTGGCATTGACGGGCGCGAACATCGATGCGCTGCGCGGCTTGTATCAACGCTTTGGTTTCAATCAAGCCTTGCGTGAACTGGAAGGTGGCGCGGGTCGTGTCGGTGCGGTGTCCGAGAAGGAACCGGCCAAGGCACGTGATTCCGCACGAGCGCTGCCGACGATGGCCGCCGAGCTCGCACACGATCCCGCACTCGCGGCGCCCGGCCGCTACGAAACCCTGCTCGATCACGCGGCGCTCGCGACATGGATCGAACGCCTGCGCACAGCGCCCTTGATCGCCTTCGATACCGAAACCGACAGTCTCGATCCGCTGCGCGCGCGGCTCATCGGCCTTAGCTTTGCGGTGGAGCCTGGCCATGCGGCCTATGTGCCTGTGGCTCATGCCTACCCCGCCGCGCCCGTGCAATTGGCGCTGGCCGAAGTGCTCGATGCACTGCGGCCGATTCTGGAAGATGCCAACGCACCGAAAGTCGGCCAGAACGGCAAGTACGACCTGCATGTGATGCGCCAGCATGGCGTGGCGATGCGTGGCCTCGTGCACGACACCCTGCTGGAAAGTTTCGTGCTCAACTCCACCGTCACCCGCCATGACCTGGATTCCTTGGCCCAGCACTATCTGGGCTACACCACCGTGCGTTACGAGGACATCGCCGGAAAGGGCGCACGGCAGATTCCCTTTGCCCAGATCGACATCGCCGAGGCCACCCGTTACGCCGCCGAAGATGCCGACATCTGCCTGCGATTGCATCGTGTGTTGACACCGCAATTGGCGGCCGCGCCACGGCTCGATGCCGTCTATCGGGACATCGAGATGCCACTGGTGGACGTATTGACGCAGACCGAGGCCAACGGTGTTTTGATCGATGCCGCCGAGTTGCGCCGTCAGAGCCGTGATCTGTCGGCGCGCATGCTCGCCGCACAAACGCGTGCCTTCGAATTGGCCGGTCGCAACTTCAACCTGGATTCGCCCAAGCAGTTGCAGGCGGTGTTGTTCGACGAGCTGGGCTTGAAGCCATCGATCAAAACACCGACTGGCCAGCCATCCACCAACGAGGAGGCGCTGGAAGCCATCGCCGAGGATCACCCGCTGCCGCGCTTGATCCTCGACTACCGCGCTTTGGCAAAATTGCGTAGCACCTACACCGACAAGCTGCCGCAGATGGTGAACCCGGAAACCGGCCGCGTGCACACCAGCTACCACCAAGGCGGCGCTGCCACCGGACGCCTGTCCTCATCGGATCCCAACCTGCAGAACATTCCGGTGCGCAGCGAGGACGGCCGCCGCATCCGGCGCGCCTTCATCGCACCCGAGGGCCGGCAGATCGTCGCCTTCGACTACTCCCAGATCGAGCTGCGCATCATGGCGCACCTGTCTGGCGATGCGGGCTTGATAACGGCCTTCGAGCGCGGCCTCGACATCCACCGCGCCACCGCCGCCGAAGTGTTCGGTGTGCCATTGGATGCGGTGGAACCCAATCAACGCCGCGCCGCCAAGGCGATCAACTTCGGACTGATCTACGGCATGGGCGCATTCGGCCTGGCGCGTCAGATCGGTGTCAGTCGGGGCGAGGCGCAGGACTTCATTGCGCTGTACTTCGCCCGTTACCCCGGCGTGCACGATTACATGGTGCGCACGCGGGAACTGGCGCGCGCCCAAGGCTACGTCGAAACCGTGTTTGGCCGACGCCTGTACCTGACCGAAATCCACTCGCGCAATGCCAATCAGCGCGCCGGTGCCGAACGCGCCGCCATCAATGCCCCGATGCAGGGCACCGCCGCCGACATCATCAAACGCGCCATGCGCACCGTGCACGATTGGCTGATCCCACACCGCGATCAGGCTCGGATGCTGATGCAGGTGCACGACGAACTGGTGTTCGAAGCGAACGATGGTTTTGTCGAAACCCTGATCGCGGCGGTGCGCACGCGGATGCAGGAGGTCGTGTCCCTGCGCGTGCCGCTGTTGGTGGACGTCGGCACCGGTGCCAACTGGGACGAAGCGCATTGAAGATGCGTGGTACCAGTCATCGCGGTTCCTGGACTGCGGACCGAGGCGCGCCCTATTTGCGATCGTGACGACTACCGCCCAAGCACGCGGGTGATTTGGGTGCGTCGCCTCGTGCCGTCCATTCGGCCGGGGTGTAGGTGTGCAGGGCCAAGGCGTGAAACTGCGGCATCAGGTTCACGAGTGTCGCGTGCACCAGTTGGTGGCGGCGGATCAAGCTCAGGCCTTCGAATCGAGCGCTGACGATCACCGCCTTGTAATGGGTTTGCTTGCCACGTGCGTGGCGATGGCTTTCGTCTTCGACTTCAAGGTGTGTGGGCGTCAGATCGAGCAGGGTCTGATGGATTTGATCTTGCAGCTTCACGTTTGCGACTCCTGCGGCACGCGGCTTTGCGCAAACCGGTGTGGCGCGCCTTCGAAACCGCCGTTGGACATGAACACCACCGTGTCACCCGTGTGCACCAGCGCGTGCAAGTGAGCCAGCACAGCATCGACGCTGGCTTCTGCATGGCCTTGGCCACGTAGCGCGGCAATCACCGTGTTCGCGTTCCACGACAACTCGGGGCGGGCAAGGAACAGCACGATATCGGCGTGATCCAGTGATGGCGCCAAGTGCTCCGCGTGTGCGCCCAGTCGCATCGAATTGCTGCGCGGTTCGAGTACCGCAATCAATCGTCCCGTCGGATGGCGCGCGCGCAGGCCGGCCAAGGTTGTGGCGATCGCGGTGGGGTGGTGGGCGAAATCATCGTAAACCCGCACGCCCCCGGCCTCGGTCAAAAGCTCCAGCCGACGCTTGGCTCCGCCAAACTGCGCGAGCCACGGCAAGGCCATGACGGGATCAAAACCCACTGCCGACACCGCCGCCAGTGCGGCAAGCGCATTCATCACGTTGTGACGGCCGGCCATGTGCCATTGGACTCGGCCCAACTCGATATCGGCCCGCAACACGCGGAACGCGGAACCATCGGCGTGGTCTAGCACGGCTCGCCAATCGGCGGGCGCATCGATGCCGAAAGTTTCCACCGGCGTCCAGCAACCCATAGCCAGCACGCGTTTGAGGTTGTCGTCTTCGGCATTGACGATCAAGCGGCCCTTGCCCGGCACGGTGCGGATCAAATGGTGGAACTGGCGCTCGATCGCGGCCAAGTCAGGAAAGATGTCGGCGTGGTCGTATTCGAGGTTGTTGAGGATGGCGATCTGCGGGCGGTAGTGGACGAACTTCGAGCGTTTGTCGAAAAACGCCGTGTCGTACTCATCGGCTTCCACTACGAAACACGCGCCTTTGCCCAATCGTGCCGAGCAGGGAAAGTCGGCGGGCACGCCGCCAATCAAAAATCCGGGTTCGCCACCGAGGCGATCGAGCAGGAAGGCGAGCAAGGTGGTGGTGGTGGTCTTGCCGTGGGTGCCGGCGACAGCCAGGACGGTGCGCCCCGGCAATACCTGTTCGGCCAACCATTGCGCGCCGGAGACATAGGCCAAGCCGCGATCCAGCACCGCTTCAACCGCCGGGTTGCCACGTGACAGGGCGTTGCCGATCACGACTTGATCGGTATCGGACGCGATGTGCTCGGGTAGATAGCCCGACTTCAGCGCGATGCCCAAGGCTTCGAGTTGGGTGCTCATCGGTGGATAGACGTTGAGATCGGATCCTTCCACTGGGAAGTCCAACTCACGCGCCAACGCTGCGACGCCGCCCATGAAGGTGCCGCAAATGCCCAGGATGTGTAGCTTCATGACGGCATCAGGAAAAAGGTGTCGATCAGCCTGAGGCTTGGGTGCGAGCGGCGCAAGCCATCTAGGTCCATCCCGCGCCCCACAGCAGACGGTCGAAACCGAGCTCCAGCAGCATCAGCGCCACACTGACAGCAACACCGCCAGCCAGCGGCCATTCCAAGGCCTGACGCCAGATATGGGCGGTGACCATCACCTTCCACACCACGACGATCAGGATCAGCCAGGCCAGCATGGCTTGTTGCGGCGTGGGCGTGGCGTCTGGTTTGGCCATGCCGTGGTCGATGGCCCACACCGCGAGCGGCAGGAACACCAGCGACAGCACGATGCCGGTGGCCAGCAAGGCGCTGAGGGTTTGCACGAAACGCGCGCGCTTGCCGACCCAGGACAGGAGCCACCACGGCAGCAGCAAGCTGAATCCGGAGACCACCAAAATGCGCAGCACACTGCCTTGTTGTGCGGCCAGCCAGTGCGAAGCCACCATGTCCAGCAGCAACGACAACAGGATCAGTTTCCACAGCAGGCCGTGCGAGTACGGCAAGTCTTGCGGCCCACCACGCAGACGCAACAAGGCAAGGATGCAGGCAGGAACGCTTTCAGGGCGCATGAGCCCGGATTCCGGTTTCAACGAACGACCGTGGGCGATCAGCTTGCCGAAACCTGCCCGATTGCAGCCAGTACGCGGCGGGTGATGTCGGCCACTTCGCCCACGCCATCCACACGAACCAGTTTGCCGGCCTGTTCGTAGAAATCGATCACCGGTGCGGTCTGCTCGGTGTAGATGCGCAGGCGGTTGCGTACGGTGGCAGGGGTGTCATCGGCGCGGCCTTCGGCCTTGGCGCGGCCGGCAATGCGCTCGATCAATAGCTCGTTGTCCACGTCCAGCAACACCGCTTGATCGACCGGCTGGCGCAGGCGATTGAGCAGCTCGTCCAAGGCCCAAGCTTGGGCCGAATTGCGCGGATAACCATCGAGGATGAAGCCCTTGCCGCAGTCGCCAGCGTTGAGCCGCTCTTCCAGCATGCCCAGCACGATGTCGTCACTGACCAATTCGCCACGGTCCATCACGGCCTTGGCTTTCAGGCCCAGCTCGGTGCCGGCGGCCACCGCCGCACGCAAAAGATCGCCAGTGGAGATATGAACCACGCCGAGCGCCTGCTTGAGGCGGACGGCCTGGGTGCCCTTGCCGGAGCCTGGGGCGCCGAGGAGTACGAGTCGCATGATGAAAATCCTGAGAAAACAATGCGTATCCGAGCGCACCTGCCAACTGGTCGAGACAAAGCGACCAAAACCTGTGTCGCGCGCGGGATAAGTCACGAACGCTAACGTCTGGCTGGCTTGGCTGTCAAACCAAATGCCCTCCGCGCAGGCCGGCACAGGCTCGAAGACGTGGATGTCATGTTTTCCCGCCAAAGCGTGTGTTGTCTGGATGAGGCCGCGAAATACGCGGCCGAACCATCCATCAGGAGCACACATCATGAATTGGCGTCACACCCTTCACTTGGCCGCGTTGGCGCTGAGCTTTGCGGCAAGCGCCCTCGTCGCCGGCAATACCGAGGCGGCAGTACGCACCCCCTACCAGCTCGACAAGGCCTTCAATGGCTGGGGAGTCTGGACCGGCCCCGACGATTCGGAGGGCGGCATGTACGACACCACGGGCTTCGGTGCCACCCGCCTGGCCTTCGATGGCGACGACACGATCATCGTGCACAAGACCAACCGCTGGATTGACCGCACGACGTCCCGGGTCGGGTTCCAGCGCATCGACAAAAACGGCACCCCGGTCGATATCGAGGGGCGCTTTGGCATTCCGGCCTTCGAGGATGCCGAATGGCGCATCGTGGCAGTGCGCGACGTGCTGGTGGCCAGCGCGCAGCGGCGCCTGTTCATCCTGATCGATGCCAAGAAGGCGAGCAGCGATCCAAATGGGTTGGTGCGCAGCTTCCTGGCCGAATTTCGCACCGACGGCCAGCCGGGCTACATGGTGACCCGCATCGGCGAGGGGACGGGCCCTTCCAGCCACGCCAACCAAGTCGGCGTGCGCTTGGCGCAAAGAGGCGACCGCCTGTTTGTGCTGCATGACAACCGCCAGTTGCCGGGGCAGAACAGCATGTTCGTCGACGACAGCTACGAGGTGCACCTGACCGCATTCGCCATCAAACCAAGCACGTCCACCGAGTGGTCCGGAGTGGACACGAGCTGGGGCACCAATGGCCTACGCTCCTACCACCATGAGGTGATTCTCTTCGGCGATCCGGGTCAGCCGGACATCCTCTTGTGGAGCCGGGTCCGCGCATCGCAATTGGAGATCGCACCCACCGGCTACATCTTCGTTGCCGGCGACATCCAGATGGGGAGCAATAATCTGCAGCTCTTCATCCTCAAGCTTCAAAGTTCTGGAGAGCCTTCTCCCTCCAGCTATTGGCCAGCTCCGGTCAGGGCGGAAAACCAGGGCTGGTTGACCTTGGCTGGGAACAATTCGGTCCATGCCGCTGCCGGGCTCGTGCTGCGACCGCTGGGGACCGGCTCTTACGACATCTTTCTCCTCTCCGCCTTCCAGCGACCCTGCGGCAACGGCCTGATCGTGTACGCCCTAGACCAGAATGGCGTGGCGCCGAGCCCCAGTCGCACCTGGACCCACGGCGGCGGCGGCACCGCCGGTACCGCAGGGCAAGAGTGCGATTCCATCCTCGCCAACGACATGACCTTGATTCCGGGCGCGAGCAACGGTGATGGCGCCCGCCTGGCCATCGTTGGTCGCTACGTCGTGCAAGGTGGTGCAACCCTGATGACCGCCGGCTCCCTGCTGACCCTCAATCCCGACAATCTGCAACCCAACCCGGGTGAGCAGGTGCAGGAAATCCTGCCCGACGATGTGTATGCGGGCGACACCAACACCTACCGCTTCCAGGCGGCGCGCTACCACACCGGCCAGAAGCGCCTGCTGGCGGTCGGCACCTACAACGAAAACCACGGATCGTATTCCCAAGATTTGATGCTGGTTGCGCGGATGAAGGAAGCACCGTTGTTCTCGGATGGTTTCGAAGGCAACTGATTCACGAATGCCCTGCCATGGCCCCGCACTGCAAGTACACGCAGCGCGGGGCCATGTGTTTGCCTGTCGGTGCATGGATATACTCTGAGACATGGGGGATCCATGCATGGCGCGTGACGCCACGGACGACAGGAGCGCAGGACTTGAGCCATCCCGAGCTTGACCGGGATTCCACCACCACCACGCAGGCCTTGATGCGTCGCTGTGCAGAGGGTGATGCCGCGGCAAGCGATGCCCTGTTCGCGGCCATCTACGAGGATTTGCGGCGGCGTGCCCACCTCATGCTTCGCCGGAATGCGGGAAACACGCTGTCGACCACGGCGCTGATGCATGAAACCTGGCTCAAGCTCGCCGGCAGCCAGCTCGAACCCAAGGATCAGTCGCATTTCTTCGCCATTGCTGCGCGCGCCATGCGGCAGGTGTTGATGAATGCCGCACGTGATCGCGAGGCGCTCAAACGCGGTGGCGACTTCGAGCGCATCACCTTGAGCGCCGTCACCACGGGCGAGGGCATCGACCTGTCCGAACTGATCGCATTGGAGTCGGCCTTGTCGTCACTCGCAGGCGAAGATGCTCGACTGGCGCAGGTGGTGGACCTTCACTTTTTTGCCGGTCTGGGCTTTGCCGAGATCGCCCGGCTGTTGGATCTTTCCGAGCGCACCGTGGCGCGCGACTGGCGCGCCGCGCGGGCGCTGCTGCGCCTGCACATGGACAGTGACGCATGAATGATCGCGTTTCGATTTTGCGCCACGCCTTGGAGTTGACAGGCGATGCGCGCCTCAGCTTCGTGCGCGAGGCCTGTGGCGCCGACACGGCCTTGCACGAGGACGTGCTGCAACTTCTGGCCCTCGATGCCGCTGATGACGAGCTGCTCGATGCACAGGCCGATCCACTGGTCGTGGCCCTCCTGGCCGATCAAGCCGATACCGTGGACGAGGAGTTGGAGGGTATTGCGACAGGCGACCGGATCGGCCCTTGGCAGATCCTCGATCGCCTGGGCGCGGGTGGCATGGGCAGCGTCTGGCTGGCCGAGCGCGAGGATGGCGGCGTGCGCCAGACTGCGGCGCTCAAGTGCATCAAGCCCGGCATGGACAGCGCCGCCGTACTGCGCGCGTTCCAACGCGAGCGCGAGCTGCTGGTTCGCCTCGAACACCCGGGCATTGCCAACCTGATCGACAGCGGCCTCGATGTACGCGGCCGGCCGTGGTATGCGATGCGCCATGTCGAAGGCATCACCCTGGAACAGTGGCTGCACACGGCGCCCTCCTTGCGCCAGCGACTGGAGCTGTTCGTTGCCCTGTGCCGGATCGTGGCCCATGCCCACCGGCAACTGGTGATCCACCGTGACTTGAAACCCAGCAATGTCATGGTGCAGTTGGATGGCACGCCGTGCCTGCTGGATTTCGGTATCGCCAAGCTCTTGCGCGATGACGCGCACCAACCCACGGCGACCCTGATGCGCTTTGCCAGCAGCGCCTACGCCGCGCCCGAACAGATCGAAGGCGGCGCCGTGAGCACGGCCACCGATATTTACGGCTTGGGCGCGATCCTGTTCGAAATGCTCACCGGCCAGCGTCACAGCCAGAAGCATCGTCGTGGCAGTGGTGGAACCACTGAACCGCCGCGTGCCGTGCAGACCGGCCCGAATGATCGCGGAGCGGTGCCGCGCAGTCGCCTCGCGGGTGATCTGGATGCCATCACGATGCGTGCCCTGGCACAGGAACCGACGCGCCGCTACGGCAGCGCCGAAGCTCTGGCCGAGGATGTGCAGCGCTATCTCTCCGGCCAGCCGGTGCAGGCGCGCCCCGATGGTTTTGCCTACCGCACCAGAAAGTGGATTGGCCGCAATCGTTTGGCCACCATCGGTCTGTTGCTGGCCTTGGTGGCGATGCTGGCGGGCACCGGCATCAGTCTCGTGCAGGCACGACGCGCCGAGGCCGAAGCGGCACGCGCCATTGCCATCAAGACCTACTTGATTGGCCTGTTCGATTCCGGGCGCACCAATTCCGAAGGCACGGCCGTCTTGCAGCGGCGCGTGATCGACTTGCTCAACGACAGTGCGTCACGACTCACGTCCGAACTGGCCGACCAGCCCCAATTGCGCGATGAGATCTACACCATCTTGATCGAGATCTTCGATTCCAACGAAGCCGGCAACGGCTCCGAGGAACTGGCCCGCGTTCGCCTGACGCAGGCCGAAGCCGCCTTCGGCGCGGACGACCCGCGTACCGCGTCGGCGCGCCTGCTGCTGGCCGGGGTGTTGCTCAACCACCATTTCCAGCACCCGCAAGTGCCCAGTCTGTTGTTGCAAGCCGAATCCAGCCTGGCGCGTGATGGCTGGCGCGATCCTTTGGCCCAAGCTCAGCTCTACCGGCACCAAGCGAGCTATGCCGGTCAAATCATCGGCAATGGCTCCATCTCCCTCGACCTTTACGCCAAGGCTGCTGCTTTGTTGCGCCGTCATGACCCCAACAGCGACGAGCTGTTGAACGTTTTGCTCCAGACCGCCCAGAGCGCACTGTTCAGCAAGCGTCCCGATACCTCGGCACGGGTGCTCAAGGCTTTGGGCGAACTGCGAGAACGTGCGCATGCCCGCTATGGCGATCGTCATCAGATCCTCAATGCAGCCGACTTTCTGGAGGTCCGCCTGTTGCTGGGAGCCGGGGATCCGCACGAGGCCTTGTCACGGATTCGGGCCTTGCGCAATCAGATCGTGCATTTTTCCGGAGAGAACCATGCCGATGCGCTGGTGGCTCGTTATGCCGAGATCGAGGCGCTGCTCGCCTTGGGCCAGGTGAGTCAGGCCGAGAGCGTCTGGCAGTCCGCCATGGACCAGTTGCACGACCTCCCTTCCGCCGATGACGGACTGGTTGAGAGTTTTGTCGAATTGCGCGAGCAAATCGATGCCGCCAAGCGTGCAAGGCCATCCGGTTAGGGAATATCTGAACAAGTCGACATTTCTTCGTCACTCCTGCGAAGGCGGGAGTCCAGTGCCTTTGAATTCTCAATGATTTGAAGTCGCTGGGTGCCCCTTCGCGGGCATGACGGGCTTGTTCAGACATTCCTTGGCGGCGTGCTCATCCAAGGCCCGTCTGCTCCATACTTGCAGGCTTGCAGTCATCGGTTTCCACGCGAGTTCCCACCATGTCCCAAGGCAAATTGCTCTACGCGCAATCCGGCGGCGTCACCGCCGTCATCAACACCACCGCCGCCGCCGTCATCACCACCGCTCGCGCGGCCGGTGTGCCGGTGTATGCGGCACGCAACGGGATTCTGGGCGCGCTGCGCGAGGACTTGATCGACACCCGCAAGGAGTCGGCAGCGGCGATCGCAGCCTTGGCCTACACTCCGGGCGGCGCGTTTGGTTCCTGTCGTTTCAAACTGAAATCGCTGGAGGCCGATCGCGCGCATTACCAGCGCTTGATCGAAGTGCTGCGCGCCCACGACATCCGCCGCTTTCTCTACAACGGTGGCAACGATTCGGCGGATACCGCCAACAAGGTGTCGCAGATCGCGCGCGAGTTCGATTACCCCTTGCATTGCATCGGCGTGCCGAAAACCGTCGATAACGATCTGGTGGTGACCGATTGCTGCCCGGGCTTTGGTTCGGCCGCCAAGTACACCGCGGTGTCCTTGCGTGAAGCGGCCATCGATGTGGCCTCGATGGCGGAAACCTCGACCAAGGTCTTCGTGCTGGAAGTGATGGGCCGGCACGCGGGCTGGTTGGCAGCGGCCGCCGGGCTCGCAGGTCATGGCGCAGACGAGGCCCCGCACCTGATCCTGTTTCCCGAGGTGGTGTTCGACGAGGCGCGCTTCATGGCGGCGGTGGATGCCACGGTCAAGCGGGTAGGTTATTGCGTGGTGGCGGTGTCGGAAGGCGTGCGCGATGGCGACGGCAAGTTCTTGGCCGATGCTGGCCGCACCGATGCTTTCGGCCATGTGCAACTGGGCGGTGCCGGGCCGGAAATCGCGGCCAGGGTCAGTGCCAAGCTGGGCTACAAAACGCACTGGGCGGTACCCGATTATCTGCAACGCTCGGCGCGGCATCTGGCCTCCAAGACCGATCACGACCATGCCTGGGCTGCGGGTGAAGCCGCGGTGAAATACGCCTTGGCCGGCCAGAACGCGGTGATGCCGGTGATCGTGCGCACGAGCGATGCGCCCTACCGCTGGAAGATCCAATCCGCGCCACTGGCCAAGATCGCCAACCGCGAGAAAACCTTGCCAAAAAATTACATTCGCAAGGATAGTTATGGCATCACCGACGCCGCACGCCGCTATCTGGAACCCTTGATCCGTGGCGAATCCGCCCCGCCCTACGGCAAGGACGGCCTGCCCAAATACGTCAGCCTCAAGAACGCACCCGTGGCGCGCAAGCTGGCCGAATACCGCGTCGGAAAATAAGCGCGATCAGATCGGACCGAACAGCTCCGCCAGATCGGCTTCGTCAAAGCGCAGTGCCGTGCTGGAGCCGCCTTCCAACACGGCACGCGCCAATTCGGCTTTGCGTTCTTGCATGGACTGGATTTTTTCCTCCACCGTGCCGGCGCAGATCAGCTTGTAGACGAAGATCGGCTTGTCTTGACCAATGCGATGGGCGCGGTCGGTGGCCTGTGCCTCGACCGCCGGATTCCACCATGGGTCGTAGTGGATGACGGTGTCGGCAGCGGTGAGGTTGAGGCCCACGCCGCCGGCCTTGAGGCTGATCAGAAACACCGGCACGGTGCCTTCCTGAAAGGTGCGTACCAGATCGGCGCGTTGGGTCGAAGGGGTGTCGCCGGTCAGCATCAGGTGTTTGATGCGTCGCTGGGTGAGCGCCTCGGCAATCAACCCCAGCATGGTGGTGAACTGCGAAAACACCAGCACGCGACGGTTCTCGGCGCGCAGGTTGTCGAGCAGTTCGAGCAGGGCATCGAGCTTGGCCGATTCCTTGACCTTGCGTGCCGCATCGAGCTTGACCAGGCGCGGATCGCAACAGGCTTGTCGAAGTTTCAACAAGGCATCGAGCACCACGATGCCCGATTGCGAAAGACCACGTTCGGCGATGGATTCGCGCACCCGCTCGTGTTGGGTCAGGCGCAGGGTTTCGTAGAGCTGGCGTTGGCCATCGACCAGCTCCAGCGATCGCACGATCTCGGTCTTGGGCGGCAGATCATCGAGCACGTCTTCTTTGCGTCGGCGCAGCAGCAGGGCGCCGATGCGTTGGCTCAGACGTTTCTGACGCTCGTGATCGGCGTGCTTTTCGATTGGGGTGCGATAGGTGCGGGTGAATGTGGTTTCACTGCCCAATAGCCCCGGCTCGATGGCATCGAACTGCGCCCACAATTCACCCAAATGGTTTTCCAAAGGCGTGCCGGTCATGGCCAGTCGTCGTAGCGCGGGGATCTCGCGCACCACTTGTGCGGCCTGGCTGCGGGCATTCTTGACCGCCTGCGCCTCATCCAGCACCAGCAGGGAGAATTGTTGCGCTACCAGACTGTCACGGTCGCGCGGCAACAAGGGGTAGGTGGTGATGACCAGGTCCGATTCGGGAATGGATTCGTAGCGTGCGGCGCGATCGGCGCCATGCAGTACCAGCACGCGCAGATCCGGGGCAAAACGCGCCGCTTCGTCGCGCCAATTGCCCACCAGACTGGTCGGAGCCACCACCAGCGCCGGTAGATCGAGTTTCCCGCGCTGCTTTTCGGCCAACAAATGCGCCAGCACTTGCACGGTTTTGCCCAAGCCCATGTCATCGGCCAGCACACCGCCGAGGCCGGCGTCGGAGAGAAAGTTCAACCACGCCAAACCGTCGCGTTGATAGGGGCGCAGTTCGGCGCGAAAACCAATCGGTGTTTCAGCTTCGCCGGGGCCATCGCGCAATTGTTCGATGCGTTTGCGCAAGGCCTCGCCACCGCGCCAGATCAAGCCGGTGTCATCGCTCACCCTTTGCAAGGTTTGCGCCTGGGTGCGATGCAGACGCAAGCCGTCCTCGCTGGACAACACCCATTCCAGCAAGGGTTCAAGCATGGCGCGCAAACGCGCCATGGGCAGACGCACGCTGCGGTTTTCATCCAGACGCACGCGCCAGGCGGCATCGTCGGCTTCGCCCTCGGGCTTGCGCAACGGAAACTCGGGATCAGCCAGCAATCGCCGCAGGATCGGCATCAGGTCGATGCGCTGGCCTTCCACATCGATGCCCAGAGATACATCGAACCAGGCATTGCCGACTTCTTCCAGGTCGGTGTGCCATTCCTCGATCTCGACGATATCGTCGCGCGGAAAGTCAGGCGCGTATTCGATCTTGAAACCGGCTTCGGACAGTTCGCGCAAGGTGGCCGCCCAAGCTTCCGGTGACGCGGCCAACTGGCTGCCCTTGGGGCGCAGCACGAAGTCGCTATTGCCGAACGGTCGCAGCTTCATGGGAACGTAGTAGCTCCACACGGTGGCGCTGCTCAGATCGGCGGCCGTCAATCGGGATTCGGCGCGCGATTCACGCGGGCGATTGCGTTCGATGTCGAGCACCTCATCGCCGTGTGCCACACGCTGGCGCAGCACATGCGAGGACTCAAGTCGCTGGCCCTCGTAGTCGAACGCCAGACGCGCCACCCCGACGCGCCTCGGCCCACGTGCCAAGCCGCGACCCTGAAGATCCAGGGTCGCCACACGCATCGTCAGGGTCGGCACGGGCGTGGCCTGAACCTGTCGCAGACGGCGAGCGTGCGGCAGTTCCAATCCGGCATGAGCGAGGCGACGCAGGCGCTCGCTGACCTTGGCCACATCCTCCGGAAGAAGGGTGGGCGCGTTCTGAACCAGGGCCATGAGCTTGGGGTCGCCAATGACTCGACCATAACGCCGCGAACCCGGCTGCACGTACCAGAGGCCGTGACCGCGCAACAGCGTGGTGGGCTCGTCTTCCGCGACCTGCAGGCGCAGTTTCTGACTGCCATCGGGTTCGGCATGCCAGCACGCACGAGCGGCCAGCTCGGGACCGGCTTGCAGCTCCACGCTGCCTCGTTGCCAGAACACCGGGTAGCGCGGCAGCAATTGGCCCAGGGCCGTTTCCAAGGTGGCGCTGTGTATGTGGGTGGGCTCATTCCGACGCGAACTTTCGCTCGCGGCAAGTATCAGATCCAGCGCCACCGCCTCCTGATCCGGCCAGCCGTCGGTGGGGGCGGGCTGTGGCCCAAACTCGGACAATGTCAGCGCTTGCGGATCCACCCAGCCGCCGGTACGACCGCGCCCTGGACGCAACCAAGCCGGCAGCACGCCAAGATAGCCGTTCAAGTCGCGCAGGATCAGGCCGAAACGTCGATCAACGTCAGGTGTTTCATGAAAGGCCGACGTGGTTGAAGGATCAGACAGATTGGAAATCCAGTGTTCCCAGAGTGGCATCAGGCTGGTTCTGGTCGGGGCAGGTTTCGCGTCCATCGCATCTCGCAGCCACTCGGGCAAGGCCTGGGAGGTGTCCTGTTCGGGTGGCGGTGGTGGCACGGGCTCCTGTGCGGAAGGCTGCGGCCACTCGTGTGAGGGGACGCTTTGGGCATACAACAACACCAGGGCCTGATGTTTGCAGGGCCCTTGCACCGGACAGTCGCAGGAACTGGTGACGTTCAGGCCGCCCTTGGTTTCCTGGATGAACTCGATCCAAGGCTCATAGATCTCGCCGCTGGAGCCCCGTACCAGGGCGCGCAGCCGTGAGCGCCCGCGTCGAGACTGCTCCAGGCTCAGACTTTCGAGATGATCGTTGCGCAAATAGGCGTTGGCGCGCTTCAAGGTGGCCTGATCGAACTGGAGATTCCAGTCGATTTGGGACAAAACCCCGCGAATTTCGTCTGCATCCACCGCTCATACCCCATGCGCGCGTGCCAACTCGTAATTGTGATCCATTCGAGGTTAATCAGCCAAGCGCGCCGCGCTTCAAGGTTGCACGTTGAAGTCGCGTGGCGGGTCACTGATGGCGCGCTGCGGGTTCTTGCCCAAGGCGGGTGGGGGCAGGAAGATGGCCTGGCCGACCTCGTTCCCGAGCATCAGCATGGCAGTGTGATCCTCGCTGGCCATGCGCAGTGCCAGCGCACCCAAACTGCGAAAGTCGCTGGCCACAAAGACCTCGCTGCGCAGGTCGAAACGTCCATCGTCGCGTCGATGTAGCGCAAGGTGCGTGAGAGCGCCGTCCCCACCCAGCCAGACGCCCGCACCGCTGCCATCACCCACGGCCGCGAGCCAGGTGCGGCCATCGCGTGGCAGGTCACTCAAGCGCGCATCACGACGATCGTACACCGTCAGACGACCGGGGCTGATGCCCACGACGAGCACCGCGTCGAGCCCCGGCAGGTCGATCATGCGGTAGCCGGTATGGGCCTCGAATGGTGCGCTGGCCAAGACCCAAGCCGAATCCTTGCGCTGCAGGCGCAAGATGCGGTCGTTCCAAGTGCCCACCAGCAATTCCGAATCATCCGGTGCCGCCCACAGGGCGTGCAATTCCAGCGGCTCCGAGAATCGCGGCCGCAAGGCGATGTCTTCGGCCGGTTCCAATTCAGGCCAACGCCAGCGCCTCAGGCTGCCGTCCGATGATGACGACCACAGCGAAGCTCCCAGCGCGATCTGATTGACGAAAAAATCATGCCCCTTGGCTCGCCATTGCAGATCCAGTTCCGGCAGACGCCAGACCGCCAAGGTGCGATCGTCCGAGGAGCTGATGAGTCGATCCTGATGGATGCGAAGATCGGGTATTCCGGCCGCGTGCACCTGTCGGCGCAGGACGGCTTCCTTGGGTGCAAGACGAACAAGGTCCGGCTTTTCACCACCGACGTAGAAATGGTGCGCGTCGGCAACCGCAGCCCACACCTGCCCGACGCCCGTATCCACCGAACCCAGTTCTGGACCGAAACGATAACGCCTGAGATAGCCGTCACCGAGGCTGAAAAATGCCGCGTCGCCTTCGAACAACTGGCCACCGTTGTCCAGCGTCTGACGCGACTGGAACTGGCCGTCTTGCCAAGCCCACACTGTCAGTTGTCGGTTGTTCGAGGCCAGCAACCTCGGCCCGTCGGCCACCCACATCAAGCTGTGTGCCACGAAGGGCAGGCTCGCGACAGGTTTGCCATCGTCGAGCTGATAAATCTGCACGAAGTCCTCGGTCGCCACCGCCACCAGTCCGATGTCCTCGGCCAGCGCCAGGGCATTGACCCGAAAGGCCGGCAGGTCACGGATCCAGCCGGATTTCCCGGTTTCCAGATCCCATGTTTGCAACTGGCCACGCGGACTGGCGATGGTCAGGCTTCGATCACCCAGCGCCAGTACGGACTGCGCCGTGGCCGGCCCCTGCCATTGCGCTTGCAGTTGACCCTCGATCAAGGCCAGCACGCTGAAGTGGGCAACATCGATGCGCGCCAGCCAGCGTCCGCTGCGGGCCATCGACCAGCGTGCGGTCTCGTTGCCATTCAAGCCCGGCCCTGCGCCGGCCAAGCGCTGGCGCGTGCCACGGATGGGATCGAGCGCATCGAGTTGCCCATCACGCATCAGCCACAAGCGTGCGCGATCGTCCACGCCGAGGAGGGTCTCGTCCGGCGTCAGACTCACGCCCGGTGCAACGGTGTTGGTGTCAAGGTCGAACAAAGCCCAGCCGCCGGCCTGGCGCAGCACCAAGGTCTGGTCGATCTGCGCGAGAACTTCGAGACTTCCCGCCAGCGGCACGCTGGGCCCGGCGCGCAACCAGTCATGCTCGGCAAGCGTTGAAAAGTCAGCGGGGGCAGATGCCATCCCGTCTGCTTGCCAAGGCCGAATACCGACCACCCAAGCTGCCACCGCCACGATGATCGCTGTCAGCACCAGCCAGCGCCGCATCCCGCCCTTGGCTGGGCTTTGCGCCGTGCCGATCGCCCGTGGCGATACACTCTGCTGGGAAGCCACGCCCTTGGACGCGGGTGGGGTCGCCAAGACGAGGGTGTCCTCGGAAACCAAGGCCGGTGCTTCATCCGGTATCCGCAGCGCATGGGCCAAACTGCGGCGATTAGGCGGCGGCAATGACAGGGCCTCGACGAATTGTGCGAGTGAGTCAAAACGCGCCAGCGGTTGCGGATCGGTGGCGCGTTGCAGGGCGTCGGCGCGCGCCTTCGGCATGTCGGCGGGAAGCCTATCCTCAGGCAGCGGCTGCGTGGCATAGCGCTGCATGATCTCGGTCAGGCTTTCGCCGCCACGTACCGAGCGACCGGTCAACAGTTCGATGGCCACCAAGGCCAGACTGTATTGATCGGTGGCGGCAGACACCGCATCGCCGCGCAGTTGTTCGGGCGCCAGATAACGCGGCGTGCCCATCAACACGCCGGTGGCCGTGCGATCCAGTGCGGTCTTGTGACCGCCGTGGGCAATGCCGAAGTCCAACAGCCGTGCACGCGCTTGGCTTTCGCTCACCACCAGAAACACGTTTTCAGGTTTCAGGTCGCGGTGCACGACCGCGTGCTCGTGGGCGTGGCTGAGCGCCGCCGCCAGATCGTCGAGGATGGCCGCCACCCAAGCCGGCTGCAGCCCGTCGTGATGCCGGTCCAGCAAGGCGCGCAGGGTTTCCCCGCGCAACAGGGGCATCACCAGATAGGGAAAACCGAAGGGCGACACATCGAAGTCGTAGATGCCCACGATGCCCGGATGATCCAGCGTGGCCAGCAGTCGGGCCTCGCGCAGGAAGCGGCGTGCATAACCCTCGGCGCGGCTGTCGGTGTCATCGTGACTGCCAAGGCCCGGCTGCAACACCTTGACCGCAGCCTCCCGCAACAAGGCCTGATGCCGCGCACCAAACACCACGCCCATGCCGCCACTGCCCAGCACCCGCTCGATCCGATAACTGCCGAGCGCCTGGCCCACGAGCCAGGTTTCATCGCGCAGTTCCAGCGCTTGCCCACAGCCCGAGCAGCGCACCGCCGGCGGCGGCTCGCCACGCCCACACCGGAGGCAGACTCGCAAATCCATGCGGCGAGTTTAGGCCATCGCAACCCTGTGATATGGGCAGTCAAGCAGCGCTTCGAGGCGCCCCGTTTGCTTTGCAGCGTTACAATTTGCCGGTTTCCATTGCAGGTTGTGCGCACCATGGCTTATCCCCTCGATCGTCCCCGTCGCATGCGGCGCGATGATTTTTCGCGGCGTTTGATGCGTGAGCACACACTGAGTTGTGACGATCTGATCCTGCCGATGTTCGTGCATGAGCGTGAGGGTCGCGAGCCGGTGGCTTCGATGCCGGGCGTGGATCGCCTGTCGATCGATGAATTGCTGCGCGTGGCCGAGCAGGCGCTGGAATTGGGCGTGCCGGTGATCGACCTGTTCGGCGTGCCCGACCCAGCGAAGAAAACCGCAGACGGTCGCGCCGCCTGGGCCGAGGATGGCATCGTGGTGCGTGCCATTCGTGCGCTGAAATCCCATTTCCCGGAACTGGGTGTGATGAGCGATCAGGCGCTGGATCCGTACACCACGCATGGCCAGGATGGCGTGATCGACGAGACCGGCTACATCCTCAACGACGTCACGATCGAGGCCCTGATCCGGCAATCGCTGGCGCATGCGGAAGCGGGCGTCGACATCCTCTCGCCCAGCGACATGATGGATGGCCGCATCGGTGCGATTCGTCGTGCATTGGAAGAGGCCGGCCATATCCATACCCGCATCCTGGCGTATTCGGCCAAGTATGCGTCGAGTTTCTACGGGCCCTTCCGCAGCGCGGTCGGCAGCGCCGGAAATCTCGGGCGTGGCAACAAGTACACCTACCAGATGGACCCGGCCAACGCCGATGAAGCCTTGCACGAGGTCGCACTGGACTTGGCCGAAGGCGCAGACATGGTGATGGTGAAGCCAGGCCTGCCCTATCTGGACGTGCTGTATCGCGTGAAGCAGACCTTCAAGCGACCCACCATCGTGTATCAGGTCAGCGGCGAGTACGCGATGATCAAGGCTGCCGCGCAAAACGGCTGGATCGACGAACGCATGGTGGCGATGGAAGCCTTGCTGGCCTTCAAGCGCGCCGGTGCCGACGGCATCCTGACTTACTTTGCCCTCGATGCCGCGCGCTGGCTGCGCGGCGCCTGAGGCACCTCACACGGTGCCGCGACGTTTGCCGATGAAGGGGCGATAGGCTTCGCGTACGCGCGCCATGTCGGCATCGAGGTCATCTGCGGGATTCATCAACCAGCCCAATCCCATGTGTCGGTCGGGATAATGAAAGTGGGCGCACTGGATCGGCACACCGGCATGGCGCGCGATGTGCCAGAAACCCGTCTTCCAGTGTTCAACCCGACGCCGAGTGCCTTCGGGTGCGAGTAGAAACCAGCAGCGCTCGTTTTGTTTCAGCAGGGCCACAGCCTGTTCCACCGCACCATGCGCCCGACTGCGATCGACCGGGATGCCGCCAATGAGGCGCAAGAACCAGCCAAGTGGCCCGCGAAACGCCTCGGCCTTGGCGAGAAAGCGGATGCGCACGCCCATGGCCAGCATCGCCGCCACGCCCCAGATGGCGTCCCAAGCGGAGGAATGCGGCGCCACGATGATGACCATGCGCGGCTGATCGGCAAACGCACCGTCGACGCGCCAACCGCCCAGCCACAAGATGCCATGACCGAAGGCGCGACTGAAGACGTTGCCCATGCGTGGCGCCGATGGCGGAAGCGCGGGTACGCGCGCGCTCATGCCTGCCCGTTCCAACGCGTGCTGCGGCCACGCTTGAGTTCACCGCGGCCTTTCTTGGCTTCGATCCGTCGTTCCTTCGAGGCGCGGGTCGGGCGCGTGGCAAGGCGCGGCTTGGGCGGCGTCAGCACGGTGGTGATCAAGGCCACCAAGCGCTCACGCGCATCCTGACGATTGCGATCCTGGCTGCGGAAACGTTGCGCGGAAATCACGATCACGCCATCGGCACCAATGCGATGGTCACGCCGAGCCAACAGGCGCGCGCGTACGGCCTCGGGAAGCGAGGGCGAGTTGGCCGCATCAAAACGCAATTCGACAGCGGTGGATACCTTGTTGACGTTCTGACCGCCAGGGCCGGAGGCACGCACGAAGCGCTCGGTGAGCTCGTCTTCGTGGATCGCGATATGGGGGCTGACCGTCAACATGGTTTGGGCGGTGGGCGTGAGTCTGGATTGTAGTCCGCCGCCAAGAATCAGCCCGACGCCGACACGGGATGGGCATCGAGAAAAGCGCGCACCCGCGGCACGATGACGGCGGCTTTGTCTTCCAATACATAGTGACCGGCATCGTCGAATATGAGGCTCTGCGCCTGCGGCAGGCGCTGCTCGAAACCACGCAGGAAATGGGCATCGAACACAAAGTCGCGCAGACCCCAGACCAGCAGCGCCGGTCGATCGGCGTACTCGGCCAAGCGGCGTCCGGATTCTTCGACCAGCGCCCAGGCCGGGTCATCGGGGCCGAGCGGAATGTCCTGTACGAAGCGCAGGGTGGCGATGCGATGGGCCCAGGAATCGTAGGGTGCGACATAGGCGGCGCGTACGGCCGAGGGCATGCGCTGGGCCACACCGACGTAGGAAGCGATGCCGGAAAACGCATTGAAGCCACGGATGGCCCAGGCGCCCAGGCGCAAATTGCGCCCGAGCTTCAACTGCCAAGGCATGGGCTTGTCGGCCGGCAAGGGAAAGGCCGAGGTGTTGAGCACGACCAGACGCGCGATGCGCGATGAATGACCCAGCGCCCAACCAAAGCCGATCATGCCGCCCCAGTCGTGTACCGCCAGAGTCACCTTGCCGCTGATGCTCAGGTGTTCAAGGAGCGTACCCAGGTCTTCGACCCGCGACTCAAGGGTGTAGCGGTAAGCGGCATCGTCCGGTTTGTCCGACAGCCCCATGCCAACGTGATCGGGCACGATGCAGCGATAGCGATCAGAAAGCCCACTCACCAACTTTCGCCAGTAAAAACTCCAGGAGGGATTGCCGTGCAGCATCAGCACGACTTCACCCGTGCGTGGGCCTTCGTCCAGATAGCTCATCTGGATGCCGGGGCGCACCTCGAAACGTTTTGGAGTGAAGGGGTAGTCGGGATAGTGCATGGCAGATGGGCAAACGACGGGGCGCGCACTCTAGCAGTCGGCGCGCAGTGGCGGGCGCAGTGGCTCAGGGCTGCGCGAAATCCAGTACCAAGATCAGTGGATCGTGGTCGGAGGAGCGGTAGGGATCGGGTGCGTACCACTCTTTCTTGCGATGTGCGCGCTGGAAGTCGAAGGCTTCCGACTCATCGGCATTGATGTGCCATTCCAGAGCCGCTCGCAAACGCGGCTTGAGCGACTTCGACAGGAAGGCATGATCGAGGCGCCCGCTGTAGCCACGGTAGTTGAAGCTGTAGGCGCCCTCGGTGCCCACTTCGGCCAAGGCATCGAGCCAGCCTTCGGCACGAAAGGTCTGCACCGGGTCTTCTTCGGCATAGCTGTTGAGGTCACCCAGAATGACCGTGCCCGCTTTGGCGTGGGGGCTGTTCTTGAGCCAATCGGACAATACGCGCGCCGCCTCGGCGCGAACGGGAGCCCAGCACGACTGGCCATCACCCTGATCGGCATTCTCGCCCGTGGCATCGGTGCAGCGCTTGGACTTGAAATGATTGGCCACCACCTGCAACACGGCGCCGCCCTTTTTGAGGCGAAAGGCCTGTCTCAGGGGGACCCGATTGAGATCGGAAAAGACGCCTTCTTCCAAGGTCGCAGGCTTGTCCACGGGCGCAACCATGGCTGCTCGGTAAATCATCGTCACCCGCATCACGTCCTTGCCCGGCCCCATTTGGGTATCCACCAGGCGATAGTCAGCTTCGGGCCAAGCCGTGTTCAAGGCGGTGACCAACTGACTCAGGCTGCTGTTTCGGCCAAAACCATCGTTCTCCACTTCCATCAAGGCGGCAATGTCGGGCTTCAAGCCGGTGATCGCGGCCACCAGCTTGTCGCGCTGACGGTTCATTTCGTCTTGCGTTGCAGCGCCTCGCGGAGTCGGAAAGCCGCGACCTTGGCCATCGCCATTGAACCAGTTGAGGAGGTTGAAGCTGGCCACGCGCAATCCCGCCGGAAGCTCCGGTGCGGCCGGACGCGGTGCCTGATCGATGCGCGCGATCTTCTCGGTCAACTGCAGGCGCCAACCCATGAAGTTCTGCAGGATGCCTTCGGCCCCATGCACGAGGCTACCCACGCGCAGAGGCGCGTCGCGAGACAAGGGTTCGGGCAAATACCAGAACGTGTCGGGGTTTTCACGGCGACGGTTGTCGTCGATGATCAGTCGTGCACGCAGGTTCTCGGCTTCGAGCGCATCGGCTGCCGCGCCGGGCCGCCGAACCTCCGTTGCTGAGAACTGCCGGCCATTGAACCCAAGGACCAACTCGCCGTAACGCAGCAAGCCGTCATTGCCGATGACCGTCATGGGCTTGGGCAGCCGCAGCCACATGCCTTCGTACTGTTCCCAACTCGCCGAAGCCGGCAGCGGTTTGCTGAACTCGGTCACCGGCGCCGCACCACGTCCCAGAACCTCGACCGAACTGGCCTGAAGCGTGGTCTGGGTATCCTGCTCGCGACCCATTTCCGCGACCACACCTTCCACGCGAACGCGATCGCCACGGCGGACCTTGGGCTTTTGCTTGGCATCCCAAGCCACGAAGATGCCATCGGACGTGGCCGGATCAGCGTCATCTTCGCCGGTCGCATCCTGCATGAAGAAGCCACCCAAACCGCTGACGAAATTACCCGTCACCACGCCTTGCACATGCACCGACTGGTTCAGGTAGGGACTGCTGGTGCCCGTACCTTGCACTTTGCCGATGGGCCAGGAAACCGGTGCAGCTGCGACTTCGTCAGAATCCGCCGGAGCACCGCAACCGGCCATCGCCACGGCCACGAACAAGCCACCGATCCAGCGTGCTGTCGAGTCCCCGCGCATCGCCTAATCCCCCATGAGCACCACCGGCGGCGGTGTTGCAGAACCCAGCCTGAGGCCGAAATCGGCCTCGGGCTTACTTCAAATTGTCCATCATCCACGTCACGGTGACGCGCACCTGATCGTCGGAAAGGTCCGGATTGCCGCCACGGGCGGGCATCACGCCAGCATTGCCTTGGAAGCCATCAATGGCGTGCTTGACCAAGGTGTCGATGCCTTGCGCCAGACGCGCATCCCAATGCGAGTGGTCGAGCGTCGGCGAGCCGCCGGCGCCGGTGGAATGGCAGGCCGAGCAGAGCTTGTCGAAAATCACCTTGCCATCGAGCGTGCCCTCGTAGGCGACCTTGGGACCGGCTGCCGCACGCGCGGCTTCCGCCGCTGCGGCTGCGGCCGCGGCTCCGGAGCTACCGGCATAGACTTCGCCCAAGGGTTTGATCCGCGCCTCAACCCGCGCTTGTGCGTTGGGGTCGGTGTCTTCCGGCAGGGTGCTGCCGAGGTAGTGACCGAGCACGATCAGACACAGCGCCACCCCGACGAGGAAGCCAATGACCATGGAAAAATGCTTGAGAAAGACCGCGTCGTTGTTCACATGGCACCCAGAGTTCAGCAGTAGGCCGGAAAAGAATGAGTCTGATTATATCCGCCGCTGGCGTTCAGGCGAAAGCCAAGTATCAATCCACAGCCACGCCGCAAACTCAGGCGGCAATGGCATCGAGTCGAGCCAGCAGCGATCGGTCGATGCGCTCGGCCAGGGCCAGCGCGCCGAGGTTTTCCTGCAATTGCGCCGTCGAGGAGCAACCCAAGATCACGCTGCTGAGCTTGGGGTTTCGCAAGCACCAAGCAATGGCCAGTACCGCCGGTGTGCATTCGCCGTCCTTAGCCACCTGCAACAGCCGCGCCACGGCCTGTTCGCGTTCACGGCGTTGGTTGCGATACATCATCGAGGCCTGCCAGCCATGATCCGCTCGCGCCAGACGCGAATCTTCCGGCACCTGGCCTTGGGTGTACTTGCCGCTGAGCAAGCCCGAAGCCAAGGGTGACCACGTGGTGAGCCCCAAACCCAGCTCTTCGTACAGACCGGCGTATTCCAATTCCACCCGCTCGCGCTGCAACAGGTTGTAGGCCGCCTGCTCGGTGCTGGGCGCGGCCAAGCCGTGATGGCTCGCAAAACGCGTGGCCGCATGAATCTGATCGGCCGGCCATTCCGATGTGCCCCAGTACAACACCTTGCCGGCCCGAACGAGCTGGTCCATCGCCAGCACGGTCTCCTCGATCGGCGTTTCCGGATCCGGGCGATGGCAAAAGAACAGGTCGAGGTAGTCCACCCGCAGGCGACGCAATGCGGCATCGCAAGCATCACGCAGGTGCTTGCGCGAGAGTCCACGCTGGGTCGGGCGTGGTGCTGAAACCGGACCAAAAAAGGCCTTGCTCGACACGCAATAGCCGTCGCGCGGCAGGCGCAGATCCGCCAACACGTCCCCGAGCAGCGCTTCGGCTGCACCAAAGGCATAGTTCTCGGCGCTATCGAACAGGTTGATCCCGGCATCGTAGGCGCTAGCCACCAGATCGCGCGCTTGGTTGCGACTGAGCACGCCGGCAAAGGTCACCCAAGTCCCCAACGACAGCGCTGAGACCTGCAATCCACAGTGGCCCAATCGACGGTATTGCATGGCCCGTGATCCTCGCGTTGAAGGTCTCAGCTTCGCCCGCGTGCCAGTGGCAGGTCGGCCGATTGCCAAGCGCCGATCCCACCGTCAAGCCAATAGACGTTCGAGAAGCCGGCCTTGACCAGGCGCTTGGCGGCCTGCGCCGAGTTCATCCCGCTGCGGCACACCAAGGCCACGGGCAATTCGCGAACCTTGGCCAATTGCTTGTTTTCTGGATCGAATTGGCTCATCACCACATTGCGTGAACCGACGATGTGCCCTTTCTCGAAATCATTCATCGGGCTGACATCGACCACCAGCGCGTTCTCGCGGTTGATGAGCTGGGTCAACAAGGCCGGAGTCAAGGCCTTGTACCCTCGATTGAAGCGCAATAGCTCGTTGGCAATCAAGGCCGCCGTGATGCCGATGAAGGCCATGCTCAGCAGCAAGTTTTCCTGGATAAAGGTGGTGATGTGTTCGGGCATGGCTGGGTCTTCTCAATCGCCCAGCTCGCGCATGAACTCAGGCGTGGCCAGTGCAGCGCGGTGGGTTTCGACGTTGTAGTAACGCGTGGAAAACGTCTTGGAATAGGCGCCACGTTCGCGGAACCCGGACAGCTCCCCACCTTTGCGCGCCAAGGTACAACTCCACCAGCCAGTGGGATAGCAGGGCTGAGGGAAAGTCAGGGTTCGGCTATGGGCAAAGCCCGCCACAGCCATGTGGTGACGCATGGCTTTGATCAGGGACAGATGCACCAAGGGTGACTCCGACTGCTGCACGAGGATGCCGCCCGAACGCAAGGCGCGCGCGCAGGAGGCATAAAAGGCCTCGTTGAACAGCCCTTCTGCCGGACCGACCGGATCGGTGGAGTCCACGATCACCACATCGACGCTTTCAGGCGCTATATTTCGCATGTAAGCAATGCCATCGTCGAACAAGAGCTCGGCGCGTGGGTCGTGGTTGGACTCGCACAATTCGGGAAAGTACTTCTCCGACATGCGCGTCACCTGTTCATCGATATCCACTTGTACCGCGTTCTCGACTTCCTTGTGCTTGAGCACTTCGCGCAAGGTGCCGCAGTCGCCACCGCCGATGATCACCACCCGCTTGGGATTGGTGTGGGTGAACAACACCGGGTGCGCCATCATCTCGTGGTAGAGGAAATTGTCGCGGCTGGTGAGCATGATCGCACCATCGATCACCATCAGCTTGCCCCAATCGGTGGTATTCCAGATCTCGATCAACTGGAAAGCCGAGCGCACTTCATCCAGTTTGCCCGTGACTCGAAAGCCGATGGCCGAACCCGATTGCTCGAAGTTCTCGTAGAACCAGGGGGAATCTTTGGTCATGATGAAACCATGGGATCACGCGCTCGGCGCAAGACCCGTCATTGTAGCCCAAGCGCTGGCCTACCCACGGAAATTGAATCTACAGGGTTGAACCGGCAGGCTTTGAATCGGCACCGTCAGATCCAGCGCCTGACCTTGCGGCAATACGCGTCGTACACTGCCCCAAACTTGAGGCGCAAGATGCGCTCTTCGGGCAGGATCTGGAAGCGCGTGATCCACGCCACGAACAAGACCGGCCCAAGCAAGGCCAAGGGTCGCGCCAAGCCAACGGCCAAACCCAGCAGGATCAGCGCCATTCCCAAGTACATCGGATTACGGGATAACCGATAGACATCCGCCTCCACCAGCGCTGAAGCCTCATCGGGTTTGAGTGGGTTGATGGTCGTGGCTGCACGCTGAAAAGCACGCACACCGCGTACGGCAACGATTGCCCCGAGCACGGCCAACGCTGTTCCACAGGCATGCACTACCGCAGTATCAATATCCAGTCTCAGGTCCCAGATCATTGATAGCCACGCCAGAAGCGCGCAGCACAAAGCCACGATCGGCGGTGGGATGCGGTGCTCCAATGCAGTCATGCAGCGACTCGTCAGGGCCGGGCGTCTGCGCGTCGGGCGCCCGGCAGGTTGAAGTGAACTCAGCCTCGCCAGTAGTTGTTGGCGGCCGCCACGGTCTGGAAATTGATCGCGATCACCTGCGAGGCGGCGACCAAGGAATCGGCATCGTTGGCGTACTCGGGTCGCAGCTTGTGCAGGACGGTGGCGTCGGGTTGGGTGTATTTGACCCCGCGTCGGCTGAGCGTGATCGCCAGTTCGAAGCCTTCCTGCGGGGTTTTGGTGATGAGTGAGTTGAGCCATGTGTCGGCCATGATGTGTCCTTTGCCCGAACCAGATACCTCGCCGGAGTTACGCAAGGTCGTCCAAGTCTTTCCGATGAAAACTGCGACATCGCGCTAAGGTGGTGTCGATCCTCGCAAGTCTTGGATCTTCATCGATGCGCGATGTGCCCAATGACCTGCCGACGCTAACGCTACCACCAACGCTCCATCAGGAGGTACTCGGCAGTGCCATGGCGTAGGGTCTGGGCGCGCGTATCGGTCCTTTCTCTTGGCAACTACGACGAGTGCACATAGCGGTTAGACTCACCGTTTCTTTTCGATTTCTTTTGCAGCGTGGTCTTGCCGCTGTGTGGAGATGCTTTCAGCAATGTCCGATGCGTGGTCCATTTGCCTGTCCCATCTCGAGGCCACGTTGGCGCGCGAGGATTTCCTGACGTGGTTCAAACCTCTTCAGGTCGGTACTTCGCCCGAAGCCGGGGTGTTGGTTTTGTATGCGCCCAATGCTTTTGTGGTCGAAGTGCTGCGTGAGCGTTACCTCGCACACATCACCACACTTTGGAGCCAGACCACGGGCAGGGTAGATGCCCGTGTTCGTCTGGAGATCGGAAGTCGTGATCCGGGCAGCAAGATCACAGCGAAAGGTCCCGCTGAGCGGCGATCGAACGCACCGGCGATCGAGAGCAATCTGGCGTCGTGCTACACCTTTGAAAACTTCATCGAGGGCAAGCCCAATCAACTGGCCAAATCCGCCGCGTGGCAGGTCGCGCAAAATCCGGGCCAGGCGTACAACCCTTTGTTGCTCTACGGTGGTACGGGCCTTGGCAAGACCCATTTGATGCACGCCGCGGGTAATCTCATGCTGGCCAACAATCCGGCGATGCGTGTGCTTTACCTGCGGTCTGACCAGTTCTTCAACGCCATGATGAAGGCGCTGCAAGAAAAGACCATGGAACTGTTCAAGCATCAGTTCCGTAATGTCGAAGCACTGTTGCTCGACGACATTCAATTTTTTGCCGGCAAGAACACCACCCAGGAGGAGTTCTTCCACACCTTCAACACCTTGTTCGATGGCAAGCAACAGATGATCCTGACTTGCGACCGCTACCCACGTGAAGTCGATAATCTGGAGCCGAGGCTGAAGTCGCGCTTGGGGTGGGGTTTGTCGGTGCAGATCGAACCACCCGACTTTGAAACCCGCGCCGCCATCTTGATCAACAAGGCGCGTCAACGCGGCATTCCCTTGCCCGAAGAGGTGGCCTATCTCATCGCCAAGCGCATGCGCTCCAACGTGCGCGATTTGGAAGGCGCACTCAACACCTTGGCGGCGCGCGCCAACTTCACCGCGCGACTTATCGACGCCGAGTTCGCTCAGGAAACCCTACGCGACCTTTTGCGGGCACAGCAACAAGTGATCTCGATCAGCAACATTCAGAAGATCGTGGCGGACTATTACCAACTTCGCGTGGCCGACCTCTTGTCCAAGCGCCGCACCCGGGCCTTGGCGCGACCGCGGCAGGTGGCCATGACCTTGGTCAAGGAATTGACTGCGCACAGCTTGGCTGAAATTGGAGACGGCTTTGGCGGGCGCGATCACACGACCGTGCTGCATGCCGACCGCCAAATCCGAAAGCTGATGGAAACCGACGGACTCTTGCGTGAGGATTGGGACAAACTGATGCGCAAGCTGACAGAATGAGTTGGTGCAAAGCATGTTGACGCTTCCAGGACAACCCGTGGATAGCTGTGGACAAGATGATGGTCGGCCAAGTTGTCCACCGCCTGTACACTGGTTCATAGCCTGCTGGAAGGCGGGTTATCTGTTGTTTAATCAAACAAAATCAACAACTTGTGTTTGTTTCCACATACTCAGGCAACCAACAACCACCACGTTTCATTAAATACAAACCTAGAGAGCTATGGCCATGCAATTCACCATTCAACGCGAAGCTTTGTTGAAGCCGCTGCAACAGGTCATCAACGTGGTCGAGAAGAAGCAGTCCATGCCGGTCCTCGGCAACTTGCTGGTTCAAGTAACTGCCGAGGGTTTGTCCCTGACCGGCTCGGACTCCGAAGTGGAAATGCGCGCCAGAACCGTTCTGGACGCAGCCAGCACCGTGGGCGAAATCACCGTTCCGGCGCGAAAGTTTTTCGATATCGTTCGATCCCTCCCGGATGGGGCCACCGTCAAATTCGATTTAAGTGGCGATCGCGCAACGGTACGTGCCGGTCGCAGTCGATTTACCTTGGCAACCTTGCCGGCCAGTGACTTTCCACTGACGGATGATCTGGAGGTCGAGACCCGTGTGCGGATGACCGAGAGCAACCTTGGTACCGTCATAGAACGCACCGCTTTTGCGATGGCGCAACAGGATGTTCGCTACTACCTCAATGGCCTTCTGTTCGATTTGGAAAATAACCGGCTACGCACGGTGGCTACCGACGGGCATCGCATGGCCTTGTGCGAAACGGACTTGGACGCGCCTGTCGCAGCACACCGGCAGTTGATCGTGCCGCGCAAGGGTGTGTTGGAAATTCAAAGGCTCTTCGATGGTGGCGATCGTTCCATCGTATTGGAGTTGGGTCGAACCTTGCTGCGCGTGCAGCGCGAAGATGTCACTTTCACTTCGAAGCTGATTGAGGGGAGGTTCCCGGACTACAACGCGGTGATTCCCATCGGAGTCGATAAACAGGCACTCATCGACCGGGAAGTCTTCAAAGCCGCACTGCAGCGCGTGGCTATCCTCTCAAACGAGAAATACCGTGGCGTGAAGTTGGATTTCTCACCCAAGCAGTTGCGAATCGCAGCACACAATCCGGAGCAGGAAGAAGCGGTCGAGGAAATCGACATCGATACCAGCATCGGCCAGCTATCGATTGGCTTCAACGTCGTTTATCTTTTGGAAACCATCAACTCACTCCGTGACGAGACGGTGATGATGAGTCTGCGCGATGCCAATTCCAGCGCGCTGGTGCAGGAAGGCAGCAATACACGGACACGCCATGTCGTGATGCCGATGCGCCTGTGAGCCAGATACTGGCAGACAAGGATGTGCACGCTCGATGCATCTGGTCAGTTTGACGGTCGAGCACCTCAGGTGCCTGGAAGCACTTGCGCTGGAGCCAGCCGCCGGCATCAACTTCCTGTTGGGTGACAACGGCGCGGGCAAGACCAGCATATTGGAAGCGATCCACCTGCTGGCCTGCGGTCGCTCGTTTCGGGGTGGTCAAAACGAGGCCTTGATTCAGCGCGGACAGAATACCTTGCGTGTGGTGGCCAGACTCCACAGTGAGGGTCTGGAAAGGATTCTGGGCCTGGAACGCAGCCCCAGAACGTGGAAGGCGAAACTGGATGGGGAAAACGTCGAGCGACTTTCCGAGCTCTTCCTTCGGCTGCCAGTGGTGTGTTTCGAGCCAGACAGTCATGTCTTGATCTCTGGAGGGGCAGAGCACCGCCGTAGATTTCTGGATTGGGCTTTGTTTCACGTGGAACCTTCGTTCATCACGCCGTGGCGTCGGTACCAGCGGGCCTTGAAGCAACGTAACCGTATCCTGAAGCAAGATCATACGGACGTGGATCTGGAGGTGTGGGAGATTGAATTGGCGGAGCAGGGCGCCCGGCTGGATGGTTTACGAAGGGACTATCTCGAAGCACTGCGCCCCCAATTGATCGCCATGGCCGAACGTTTCTTGCCGGAAATGGGCTCATTGCAGATCCACTACCAACCTGGTTGGGGAGAGAATATTGATGCACCTGGTTTGCTGGAAGCCCTGAAAAAGGCGCGAGAACGAGATCGTTTCCTTGGCCATTCGACGGTCGGAGCCCATCGTTCGGACTGGTCGGTGGGTTTCAGTCGCATCCCGGAACGCGAAATGTTCTCCAGAGGGCAGGAGAAGCTCACGGTTCTGGCCTTGTTGTTGGCGCAAACTGAGCACTTTGCCAGTGTTCGAGGGGAGTGGCCGCTGCTGCTGTTGGACGACCTACCGTCCGAACTGGATCCAAAGCACCTGCAAGACACCCTGAACTGGCTGGCGCAGCAACCCGCACAGGCGTTTGTGACACTGACCCAAGCATTGACCGAACCCGAGCGTACCCGGGTTCCTTCGCGTTGGTTTCACGTGGAACAGGGAAAAGTCAGGGCGCTGGTATAATCGAAATCCCATTCTTGCAGCGGGCCCTGAATTGACTGATGGGCGCGGCGCACATCGGCAGGACTATGAGCAACGAACCCCATCCTGGCCACAACGGCCAAACCGACTACGACTCCAGCAAAATCACCGTTCTTCGCGGGCTTGAGGCGGTACGCAAACGCCCCGGCATGTATATCGGTGATGTCCATGACGGCACCGGCTTGCACCACATGGTGTTTGAGGTGGTGGACAACGCCATCGACGAAGCCTTGGCGGGCTATTGTGATGTCGTGACCGTCACCTTGCTCGCCGACGGCTCTCTGGCGGTATCAGACAACGGCCGAGGCATCCCGACGGACATCCACAAGGAAGAGGGTGTGTCGGCGGCGCAAGTCATCATGACCGTGCTGCACGCCGGCGGTAAGTTCGACGACAACAGCTACAAGGTATCCGGCGGCCTGCACGGCGTGGGCGTATCGGTGGTCAACGCCCTGTCCGAACACCTTTGGATGGACATCTGGCGCGATGGCTTCCACTGGCGACAGGAGTACGCCATGGGCGAGCCGCTGTATCCATTGGAGAAGCTGGAGCCCTCGGATCGAAGTGGTACCCAGATTCGATTCCGCCCGGCGGCGGAAATCTTTACCTTGGTGGAGTTCCAGTACGAGATCTTGGCTCGCCGATTGCGTGAACTGTCCTTCCTCAATTCCGGCGTTCGGATCGAGCTGTCCGATCAGCGCGGCGAGGGCAAGTCCGAGGTGTTCCAATACGAAGGCGGAATCCGCAGTTTCGTGGAACATTTGGCGCAGTTGAAGTCGCCCCTGCACGCCAACGTGATAGCCATCGGAGGCGAGCAAAACGGCATCGTGGTGGACGTCGCCCTGCAATGGACCGACGCCTATCAGGAAACCATGTTCTGCTTTACCAACAACATTCCGCAGAAGGACGGCGGCACGCATCTGGCCGGTTTCCGCTCAGCCCTGACGCGAACCCTGAGCCAGTACATCGACCAGAACGGCATTGCCAGCAAGGCCAAGGTGACGCTCTCGGGTGATGACATGCGCGAGGGCATGATCGCGGTCTTGTCGGTCAAGGTGCCGAACCCGAGCTTCTCATCCCAGACCAAAGAAAAGCTGGTCAGTTCCGAGGTCAAACCCGTCGTGGAGGCGGTGTTTGCCGAGAAACTCGCAGAATTTCTCCAGGAAAATCCTCAGGATGCACGAGCCATCACGGAAAAGGTGGTGGATGCGGCGCGCGCCCGAGAGGCCGCTCGCAAGGCCCGCGAACTGACCCGTCGCAAGAGCGCGCTCGACATCGCGGGCCTGCCAGGCAAACTTGCCGACTGTCAGGAAAAGGATCCTGCGCATTCCGAACTCTTCATCGTCGAGGGTGATTCGGCCGGTGGCTCGGCCAAGCAGGGCCGCAACCGCAAGAATCAGGCGGTGCTGCCGCTGCGTGGCAAGATTCTCAACGTGGAACGCGCGCGTTTTGACCGCATGCTGTCCAGCGCCGAAGTGGGAACCTTGATCACCGCCCTGGGCACCGGCATCGGCAAGGATGAGTACAACCCGGACAAACTGCGCTACCACCGCATCATCATCATGACCGACGCCGACGTGGACGGCTCGCACATCCGCACACTGCTTCTGACCTTCTTCTATCGCCAGATGCCAGAGTTGATCGAGCGCGGACACGTCTATATCGGATTGCCGCCGCTGTACAAGATCAAGCAGGGCAAGAACGAGTTGTACCTCAAGGACGACGCAGCCCTCAGCGCCTACCTCATCAACCACGCCGTTGAAGGCGCAGAACTCATCTATAGCGTTGATTCAAAAGGAATTTCTGGACAAGGCTTGGAGCAGCTATTGAGCCTTGAGGAAGCCGCCTTGGCGGCCATCGAGCGCCTCTCGCACCGCTTCGATCCGCAGGTGCTCACCGCCATGCTGGAACTGCCGGCCCTGAGCGCGGCCAGCTTTGAAGATGCCGCGGCCTTGGCCCCGTGGATCCAGCGTCTGGAAGCTCGCCTGGCTCAGAGCGGCCTGGGCAAGCCGCGTTATCGCATCCACGCGCAGCCAGCGACGAGCGAACACGCAGCTGCGCTGGTGGTCGAGCGACAGCATCACGGTCTCAGCGTCACACAAACGCTTTCGGCAGGTCTCTTCGACAGTGGCGAACTGCGTCCGGTGACCGAAGCGGCCAGGCACCTCGCCGATCTGGTCCAGCCCGGCGCACAGGTCAGGCGCGCAGGTCGCAGCCAGCCCGTCACCAGCTTCGAACAGGTGCGTGCGTTCCTGATGGATGAAGCGCGCCGTGGCCGTACGGTCCAGCGCTTCAAGGGTCTGGGTGAAATGAATCCAGAGCAGCTTTGGGACACGACCGTGAACCCGGAAACCCGCCGTTTGCTGCGCGTGCGCATCGAGGATGCGGTGGCGGCCGATGCCATCTTCTCGACCTTGATGGGCGATGTGGTCGAGCCGCGCCGAGAGTTCATCGAAGACAACGCCTTGCGGGTGTCGAATCTGGACATTTGAGCCGCGGCAATCGCGTCCAGTCACCCAGCGACTCGGCTCGTGAGCACCTTGGGCACGGGCCTTGGATAGGGTGAAAATCGTTATACTTCGTCGCGTTTGAACCCGTTCGCGGCAGGGGACCGCGCCAGTTCGCTACTACCATGAAGAAAAGCCATCTCTATGTACTGGCGATCCTGATCGGGATCGTCGGTCTGTCTGCGATTTTTTACAAATGGAAGGTGCTGAACTTTCCCCTGCAACCTGCCACCGAAGCCGAGGTGTGGACGGTTCAGGCGCGTATCGAATACAGCCCACGGCGCGCGGCCAACAAGGTCGCCTTGGTGTTGCCTAACGCCCCCCCGGGCTTTGCCCTGTTGGATGAGCGCTTCATCGCGCGTGGCTATTCCCTGTTGCAGGACACGCGGGCCGGCAATCGCGAGGCGCAATGGACAATCCGCAGTGCCCGCGGCAAGCAGGTTTTGTACTACCGCGCCACCGTGGTACGTGGGCCCAGCGACGACGAGCCGTTCAGCGATGCGCCCAAAGTGGGCGAGGCGCCAACATTGGAAGAACCCTTCGCCTCGGCCGCGCAAAACGTACTGGCCGAGGTGCGTGAAGGCTCGGCTGACACCATCACCTTTGCACAGGATCTGGTGCGCCGGTTCACGATGCAGAACCCAACCCAGGACGTGGCGCTATTGACGCAAGAGCTGGTCGAACCGGCCGCCCGCGCCCGCTTCATCGCCCAGATGCTCAGCCTCAGGCATATCCCGGCACGCGTGGTGTACGGCTTTGAGCTGGGTGACACGCATCGCGACGAAACACTCCTGCCGTGGTTGCAGGTGCACAACGGCCTGCGTTGGGCCACGATCGATTTGCGTACGGCATCGGAAGGTTGGCCGCAGGATCTGTTCCTCTGGAGTCGCGCCGATGGTGAGGTTTTGCACGTCGAGGACACCCCGCTGGCACACGTCAACTTTTCCGTGACCCGCAACCTTGCCGATGCGATGGCCGTTGCCGAGCAGCGTCTGGAAGTGCAGAACGCGGACTTGGTCAACTACTCCTTGCTGAGTCTTCCGCTGCAGGCACAAGAGGTGTATCGCATCTTGCTGATGATCCCGATCGGGGCTTTCATCATGCTGCTCTTGCGCAACCTCGTGGGCGTGAAGACCTACGGCACCTTCATGCCGATCCTGATTGCCTTGGCCTTCCGCGAAACCCAATTGCTCGCCGGCATCGTGCTTTTCGGTGTGGTGGTGGGTGCGGGCTTGCTGGTGCGTTTCTACATGGAACGCTTGCGATTGCTCCTGGTGCCGAGATTGACGGCGGTGTTGATCGTGGTCGTGTTGCTGATGGCGGCTGTGTCGGTGATATCCAACCGCTTGGGCATCGAAGTGGGCCTGTCGATCGCGCTGTTCCCCATGGTGATCATGACCATGACCATCGAGCGCATTTCAGTGGCTTGGGACGAGCGCGGCGCTGGACCCGCCTTGCGTGAGGCTGTGGGTACGCTGATCGTGGCGGCGCTGGCGCATCTGGTGATGAGTGCCCCACCGATCGAGCATTTCGTTTTCGTGTTCCCGGAAATCCTCTTGGTGCTGTTGGCCATCACCTTGATCCTGGGGCGTTATTCGGGTTATCGCCTGTCCGAACTGTTCCGCTTCCGCAATCTGGCACGCGAGTCCGAGCAAGCCCTAGCCCCCACGATCCCGGTGGACGTCGAAGCCGATACCGCGCCCCCACCCGACAAGGCGCCATGAGCCATGTACGGCTTGCTGCGAACCGCACGTCGCCTGCGTGAAATCGGCCTGATCGGCATTGGCGAGCGCAATGCCAACTACGTGTTGCGCTACAACCAGCGCAAGTTCTATCCGCGCGTGGACGACAAACTCATCACCAAGGAACTTGCCTTGGAGGCCGGACTGCCGGTGCCGGAGTTGTACGCCGTGGTCCGCGCCGAACACGAGATCGCGCAACTGCACGAAACCCTCGCCACGCGAGATCAGTTCGTGGTCAAGCCGGCGCACGGTTCGGGCGGTGACGGCATCTTGGTCATCAGTGGGCGCCGAGGCGACAAGTACCGGCGCTCCAACGGCCAACTGATGCCGTGCAGCGAGTTCGATCATCACCTGTCCAATGGGCTTTCAGGCTTGTTCTCGCTGGGTGGGCAGCCTGATCATCTACTGGTCGAATACTGCGTGCAGTTCGATCCGATCTTTGATCAGGTGAGCTACCGTGGCGTTCCCGACGTGCGCATCATCGTGTTCCTGGGCTATCCCGTGATGGCCATGATCCGCCTGCCGACGCGCATGTCCGATGGCAAGGCCAACCTGCATCAAGGCGCGATTGGCGTGGGCATCGACATCCCCACGGGCATGACCCGACGCGGGGTGTGGGGCACCGAGATCATCCGTGAGCACCCGGACACCGAACGCAGCATCGTGGGCCTGACGATACCGCGTTGGGATGATCTCTTGATGATGTCGTCCTGCTGCTACGAGCTATCGCAATTGGGCTATGTTGGCGTCGACTTCGTGCTGGATCGCAACTTGGGCCCGATGATTCTGGAACTCAACGCGCGTCCCGGTTTGGCTATCCAGATCGCCAATGGCAACGGCTTGGGTCATCGGCTGGCCAAGGTCGAAGCGCTCGAACGCAGCGGCGGCCTGTCCGCCAATGCCGAGGAGCGTGTCGAGTTTGCCAAGCGCAACTTTCCGACACTGGGTTGAAGTGCCCAAAGCAGCTGCACAAGCCAGCCGTTTCATTGATCGCTGATTTGACCTGAAATCACACCCGCGGAGAACACTCACCATGCGAGCTTGCGCCGTACTTTCGATTTTGAGCGTGATCCTGCTCGCCAGTTGCGCGACCTCGCCTACGGGCCGCAAACAACTGCTCATGGTCTCCGACAGCGACGTGAACCAAATGGGTATCGCGGCTTTCTCCCAGATGAAAGCCACCGACAAACTCTCCAATAACGCCAGCAAGCGCGCCTCCGCGCAATGCATCGTGCAGGCACTGGTCGCGCAGTTGCCACAGCCTTGGCAAAAACTCGATTGGGAAGTACAGGTCTTTGCCATCGACTCACCCAACGCCTTCGCACTGCCCGGCGGCAAGGTGGGCATCAACACCGGCATGTTCCGAACCGCCAGCAATCAAGATCAGCTGGCAGCGGTGGTAGGTCACGAGATCGGTCACGTCATTGCGCGCCATTCCGGCGAGCGTCTGTCCCAGAGCATGCTGGCCGAGGTGGGCACCAATCTCGTGGGCGCCTACGTTGGGCGCAAGGCTTCACCCGCCGAGGTCAAACAAGTCGTCGCCCTGCTCGGGGCCGGCACCCAGGTCGGCGTGCTGCTGCCCTACTCGCGCTTGCAGGAAAGCGAAGCCGATCGGATCGGTCAGGAGCTGATGGCGCGAGCCGGCTTTGACCCGCGGCAAGCCGCAGCCTTGTGGGAAAACATGATCAGAGCCAGTGCCGGCACCCCGACCCCACCACGCCTGCTGTCGACCCACCCGGAGTCGGACAAGCGCGCACGCTCCCTGTCCGAGGCGGCTCCGGCACTGATGCCGACATACGAACAAGCACGAACCGGCGGACGCCAACCTCGCTGTCTGTGAGAATTCGGCCACGCTTCCGTGATCAAGTCTCGGCCATACGCCGCACAATAGCCGCACAATAGTTGTGCGCGTGCCACGATCCAATTAGGCTTCTGTGCTCGCGTCGCACCGCGCCACGATGGCGCAACGTTCTTTTGCTACGGATGTCGCTCTCATGAATGCCAAAACCCTCATCAAAGTCGTGCTGTTGGGCCTGGTCCTGAGTGTGTTCTTCGCCGGCACAGCCGACGCCGAACGCAACAACCGCCGACGCACCGCCGAGCCAGAGAAGGTCGTCAACTTTCCCAACGCAACCCGAGCCGAGCCAGAGATCAAGCCCTCTCGTCGTTTGCAGCGTGAGGTCAACAAGTTGATCGAGGCCAACAACGAAGACAAGTTCGACGAAGTGATCAGCTTGGGAGAGGAAATCGCCGCATCCAAGGCCGCCGGCAACTACGAGCGCGCCGTGGCTTATCAGTTGATCGGCATCGCCAAACAGCAGAAGGACGACTTTCCTGGGGCCATCGAAGCACTGCAGAAGGCCGTCGACGCCAACGGTCTGGACAACAACGGCCACTACAGCACCCTGCTGCAGATCGCCAACCTGCAATATCAGGCGGATCAGTTCGAACAGGCCATCGTGACCGTTGACCGATTCCTGACCGAGACCAAGAAAGAAGACCCACAGATGCTCGCGCTCAAGGGTGGGTTGCTCTATCAGCTGGATCGTTTTCCGGAAGCCGCCGAAGCGATGAAGCGCGCCATCGCTTCAAGCACCGAACCGAAAGACAACTGGTACCAGATTCTGATGAGCGCCTACATGAGCGCCGAGAACTACACGGAAGCTACGGCCCTGGGTGAAAGCCTGCTGGCCAAGAAGCCGGACGATGTGCGGCTGATCTACAACCTTGCCACCATGTACACACAGGGCGATCAGAACGACAAGGCCGTTGCCGTGCTGGAGTCCGCGCGTCAACGCGGGCTGCTGGATGAACGCGGATACCGTCAGTTGTACGCGTTGTATCTGAACACGGAAGGCAAGGAAGCACAGGCCATCGCTGCGATCAACGACGGCTTGGACAAGCAGGTCCTCAAGCCCAATGCCGAGGTCTACACCGTGCTGGGTCAGGCCTACTATTTTTCGGATCATCCGAAAGAAGCGATCGACGCTTACACCAAGGCCCTGCCGTTTGCCACAAACGGTGACAGCGCGCTCAATCTCGCGCGCATTCTGAGCAACGAAGAGCGCTACGCCGAGTCCAAGAAGTACGCGCAGGAAGCCATCACCAAGGGTGTAAGCCGGCCGGGCGATGCTTGGATTGTCATCGGGCGCGCCGAGTTCGGCTTGGGCAACAAGGCTGGCATAGCCGCAGCCTATCGCGAAGCGGCCAAGTACCCCGAAACCAAGCAGGCCGCCGAAGAATGGCTGAAGAAGAACGCCTCACGTTGACGTAGGCACAGAGCCGAACTTGATATAAGCTAAACCATTCCCGACTACGTATCGAACCTGAGGGAACTTCAGGTGGATACTACGGGCGACGCAAGCCATCACGACAAACCTGCACCGCATGACGCAATTTCACTCCAACTACGGTTTTGAAGACGAGAACGCCGCCAAGTTCAGTTGGGCGCGAGTTGCGGGTTTCGCTTTCGCGATCGCACTGCACGTCTCGGCGTTCATGCTGATGCTGACCCCGGCCACGCCGCCCCAGGCCGATGACGAGCTCAAAGATATCGTGGAAGTGACGTTCATCGAACCGCCACCGCCACCACCGCCACCACCGCCACCGCCGCCGGAACCACCCAAGCGTCCGCCGCCGAAGATCATTGAGCGAGCCGCACCGCCGCCGCCTACCCCGGCCGCGCCACCGCCCGTGGTTCTGGACGATCCCACGCCGATGTCGGTACCGGCGCCACCGCCCGCACCGCCCGCGCCACCGGCTCCATTGGCCAATTACGGCGCCAGCGAAGACACCAGTTACCGCCGCTACAAGCCACCACGCTATCCGCCGCAGGCCGTGCGTCAGCGTCAGGAAGGCGAGGTCGTATTGCGTGTGCTGGTCGGTGTGGACGGAGACCCCATCCAGATCGAAATCGAGAAATCCAGTCGTTCTCGCTTGCTGGATCGTGCCGCACAAGACGCGGTACGTATGTGGAAGTTCAACCCCGGCATGCGTGACGGCAAGGCCATTCAAAGCTGGGTACTCGTACCCATTTCTTTCAAGCTCAGTGATCTCTAAGAAGGGACAGGCGTTATGCTACAAGATGCAGCTACTACCCCAACGGCAGCCCCGGCCGCCATCGATCCCGCCGCTCAGGCCGCACCTGGCTTTGCAGGTGGCTCAGATGCCGACGCACTGTCGCAGATGGGTTTTTCCCATCTCTTCCATGAGATGACCGTCAACCCAGGCGAGTTTGCGGTGTCTTGGGTCGTGCTCATCACCTTGGTGGTCATGTCGGTGGGTTCTTGGTACTACACCATCGTCAACTTTCTCAAGAACAGCATCATTCGGGCGCGCGCCGAACGAGTGATCCGAACCTTCTGGGACACCCCCAACCATGCTGAAGCCTTGCGCTTGATGGAAGAGCAGCCCCGCAAGGAGCCGTTCTCCAAAATCGCGATCGACGCCGCGCAGGCCGCTTTCCATCACCAGCGCAACGAAGGCAGCCGTCTGGCCGAATCCTTGAATCGTTCCGAGTTCATCGACCGTGCCCTGCGTCAGGCCGTCGCTCGCGAGAGCGGCAAGCTTGAAAATGGCTTGACCTGGCTGGCAACGTCGGGTTCGACTGCGCCGTTCGTGGGCCTTCTGGGTACGGTGTGGGGCATCTACGGTGCCTTGATCCGCATCGGTGCATCCGGTCAGGCCTCGATCGACGCGGTGGCCGGTCCGGTGGGTGAGGCGCTGATCATGACCGCGTTGGGTCTGTTCGTCGCCATCCCGGCCGTGGTGGCCTTCAACGCCTTCGTGCGCGTGAACACCCAAACCAACTCCAAGTTCGACACCTTTGCTCACGACCTGCACGACTACTTTGCCACTGGCTCGCGTGTAGGCGATGCCCCGACGTCCAAGCAGTAAGGCCGTCGGGATCCGAGTGAGGCAGGGAGACAGGCATGGCATTCAGCACCAATACTGACGGCAGCGGCCCGATGGCCGAAATCAACGTCACGCCGCTTGTCGACGTGATGTTGGTGTTGCTGATCATCTTTATGATCACAGCGCCGTTGATGGCACACAAAGTTCAGATCAAGCTTCCCGAGGCCAACCTCGATGTGAAGCCGGAAGACAGCAACAAGCCGATCACCTTGGCGATCAAGGAAGATGGCGAGATCTTCTGGAACGATGATCCCATCACCAAGACCATGCTCGAGTCGCAGCTCGCACTCGAAGCTCAGAAGCGGCCACAGCCGCGAATCGACATTCGCGCCGATGGCACTACGCGCTATCGGATCGTTCAGGAGGTGGTGAAAACCGCCAAGAATGTCGGTATCGCGAAAGTCGGCTTTGTCGCCACCCCGGACCGCTGAGCGGCACCCTCGCAGCAGACAAAGGAACTCCCATGTCGTCCAAAACCATGGTCTACATGAACGTCACGCCGTTGATCGACGTGATGTTGGTATTGTTGATCATCTTCATGGTGACTGCACCCATGATGTCGTATGAGATCCAGATCGATCTTCCGCAGCCATCCAAAAACAAGGTGGAACCCGAGCAAGAGCCACCCAAGCCGATTCGTCTGCGCATCGACGAGAACGGTCAACTGTTTTGGGACAACAGCCCGTTGCCGAAGTCCGCGCTACAGCCCTCATTGATGGTCGAGTCGTCGCGCGATCCTCAACCGACACTGGAGCTGGAAACCAGCCCCGAAGTGCGTTACGAGGTGCTTGCCGAAGTGCTGGCCACGGCCAAGAACTCGGGCATGATCAAGATTGGTTTCGTGGAAACGATGTAAGCCCGATCAGGCAAACGTCGCGTTGACTTTGAACGTCGCCTCCGGGCGGCGTTTTCTTTGGTGGTGCGCCCGGCACGGGCGCACTCTTGGAGGTGCAAGTCCTCCCACAAGTGGATCACGGAGAGTGTGATCTCAACTCCTCGAAACGCCCGGAGCGGACCCGCATGCCGGGTGGTGTGGGAGGGGCGCGATGGTTGTCCACCATCCCGATATCCTAGAAATCAAGCCGATTTCGCGCAGCTTTGAGATTTGGAAATCACTCCGAGGTAGACACGCACCGTCGCGTCCAAGCCGGCGTAAAGCGCATCATCAATGAGCGCGTGACCGATCGAGACCTCCGCCGTTCGCGGCAGCGCGTGCAAGAACGGACCGAGGTTGTGCTGGTCCAGATCATGCCCGGCGTTAACCGCGAGTCCAGCGGCCAGCGCGGATTCCGCTGTGAGCCGGCAGGCGTCCAGCGCGACCTCTACTCCCAGCTTGCTCGCCGCAGCCTGCGCGTAGGGCCCGGTGTAGATCTCGACACGGGAAATCCCCAGCGCCTTGGCCCGATCGAAACCCTCGCTGGCCCCGGCATCGACGAAGACACTGATGCGCGCACCTGTCTCGGCCAAACGATCGCACACCGGTCGCAATCGCTCTAGATCGTGCGCCAGATCGAAACCATGGTCCGAGGTGATTTGACCATCGCCGTCAGGGACCAAGGTCACTTGTTCGGGACGGACTTCCTTCACCAGTTCGATGAATCCGGGGTAGTCGCCACGTGCTGGCGCGAAAGGGTTGCCTTCGAGGTTGTACTCGACGCGACCCTTTACTACACGCGCCAAGGTCCGTACATCGCTGGGCCGCACATGCCGCTGATCGGGCCTTGGGTGCAGGGTGATGCCCTGTGCTCCCGCCGCCATGACGACCTCGGCCGCCTGCACGACGTCCGGCCGCGCGCCACCACGGGAATTTCGCAACACTGCGATCTTGTTGAGGTTGACGCTGAGTGCGGTCATGAGCGTCAGAGCCGCAGGAAGTTATCGAGCAGTGCGTGCCCGTGTTCGGTGAGGATGGACTCGGGGTGAAACTGCACGCCATGAACAGGGAACTCGCGGTGCCGCACACCCATGATCGCCTCCCGCGTGCCGTCCTCGCGCTCCGTCCAAGCCGTCACTTCCAGAGATGGCGGCATGGTCTCCGGCTCGATCACCAAGGAGTGATAGCGCGTCGCTTGGAAGCCCGCCGGCAATCCGGCAAACACCCCCTGCCCGCGGTGCTGAATCACCGAAGTTTTGCCATGCATGATCGTGTCCGCGCGAACCACCTTCCCGCCGTACACCTGCCCAATGGACTGGTGGCCGAGGCACACACCCAAAATAGGTGTGGTCGGACCAAAACGCCGCACGACCTCCAACGAAACGCCGGCTTGATCGGGTGTACACGGCCCCGGCGACACGACGATGCGCTCTGGATGCAAGTCCGCAATGTCATCCGGTGACAGCGCGTCATTGCGAATCACCACGACCTCGGCCCCCAGCATTTGCAGGTACTGAACGAGGTTGAAGGTGAAACTGTCGTAATTGTCGATCATCAAAACCATGCAACGCTCCCACAGGCCTACAAGCACGACTGCACATTCAAGACCCGCACGCAGAAACGTCGCGGAGCAGTATGAAGCCCCATAGTTTGACATGCCCAACTCATCCCGGCCCGGTACGAATCAGACAAAAAGCCGCGATGAGCCGTGAGTCAGGCTGCCCCTCGTCGATCAGTCACGCCACACGGTACACTGCCACCGCACATCCACCTTTGAACATATTGTCGATGAACTTGGGTCAAGCCCACCGTTCACTGTTCTGCCCGTGGCGCTGGCGCATGCTGGCGGCTGTGCTGTTCTTGCTGCCAATTCTGACGCACGCGGCGGTGCGGAATCATTACTTTCGCACCTTGGGTGGCGAAGAAGGCCTGTCGCAAGGGCGAATCAACGCGATGCTGCAGGATCGGCGTGGCTTTGTCTGGGTGGCCACGCGCAATGACTTGCAACGGTACGATGGCTATGCCTTCTGGCGCTTGGAACAATTGATGCCACAGGTGACGCCGCCCGGCACGGTGCTGGCCTTGGCCGAAGACGACCATGAGCAACTCTTTCTCGGAACGCGTGATGCCGGGCTGCAGATGCTCGATGCCGAACGCGCCCACCTGAAAGCCGTCATCGGCGCCAAGGGCGAAACACCTGGGCCGGGCACACGCATTGATGCGCTTCTATTTCAGACCGGTACGGGACTGTGGATCGCTGGCTCACGTGGCGTGGGCCTCTATCTTCCCGATACTCGGGTTTACCTTCCCATACTGGAATTTGAAACGCGGCCCGACGGGGGTTCGGTCGAGCGCGCTCGCGCGCTGGTCCTGGATTCGGATGGCCAACTTTGGGTCGGAACCAGTCGCTCCCTGCACCGCATCGACACCCAGCAACGCATCGCGCTGAGATTTTCCGACCGCCCAGTGCTGGCACTGGGCGCCGGGAACAGTGGAGAACTATGGATCGGCGCGGACGCAGGTCTGTATCGCAAGAGCCGTGGGGCCAGCGTGATCGAACGCGTCTGGCCCAAGCGTCTGCCGGAAACCGGGCCGCAGAGTTGTTGCGAGGTACAGGCCTTGGTACAGGCGCCGGATGGCGCGCTGTGGTTGGCGGTGCATGACGGCAATGTCTGGCGCCTGGACCCGAAGCTGGAGGAGTCCGACCTCGTCCCCAGCAATCCCTGGATCGAGGGCATGCTGCTGGAACCGGACGTTCACGGCATGATGATCGATCGATCCAATCTGCTGTGGCTGGGTGGGAACAGTCGCGGCATCAGCACGACATCACTCGACGGCGATGCCTTCAGTGCTGTGTTCGACCTCGATCCAAAACACGACACCTTGACGGGCAACGTGGTGCTTTCGATCCTCGAAGGTACGGACGGTACGCTATGGCTGGGCACCGAAGATGGCCTGCGCAGCTACGACCCGGGAAGGGATCGGTTCCGCGCCTCGCGCAGCGACTTGGCGTCCGAGAATCACGGCGCCAGTCTGCGCGTTTCCGCTATCGCCGAGGCAGACGATCAGGACTTGTGGCTGGCGACTCAGGAAGGCCTCTTTCGATTCGATACCGAGGGCTGGCAAACCCAAGCCGTCGCGCTAGGCGTCGAGCCCAAGGCCCGGGAGTTGCGAACCATGGCGCGCCTGCGCGATGGCAGCCTATGGTTGGCGTCGGCAGGCCACGGCTTGCTGATCTACGATCCGGTCACCGGTCAGAGTACGGCGATGCCACCCGAGCCCACACGCGATGGCGCCCATCACCAAGCCAACATCAGCAGCATCGTGCAGGATTCGCGCTCTCGAGTGTGGCTGGGAGGGCGCGATGGCCTGAGCCTGTTCGATGCGGCCAGCCAGCGTTTCCAGAACTTTCGGCACCGTGCGGACCGGTCGGATTCACTGTCCAGCGACATGGTCAATGCCATCTACGAGACACGCGACGGCACACTCTGGATCGGCACCGATCGCGGCGTCGATCAAGTGGTGGAGTCCACCGACGGACAGATCGGTTTCGTGCCCCTATTGTTGGGCGACAGTAGGCCTGCGGTGCAGGCAATCATTGAAGACAACAATGGCGTGCTCTGGATCAGCACCAACCGCGATCTTCTTAGAGTCGATCGCGGCGACGGCAGTGTGACGCGCTTTGCCCAAGATCAGGGCTTGCGCACATTGATGACCAACACGGGCGCGGTGGCGCGATTGAGCGATGGGACGCTGGCGTTCGGCGGGATTCGCGGCATGACCTTGGTCGATACCAATCGCGCCAAGCCCAGTCGATTCGATACGCCGATCGTCATGGCCTGGACCGCAATCGGCCTGGCCGCACCGACCAATGTCGCAGGCAGGGTGCCACCCATCGAAGTCCCGGCACGAGAGCGAATCATCCAACTGGGCTTTGCCGCATTGGACTTCACCTCGCCTGGACAGAACCTTTATTCCTATCGTCTGGAAGGCTTCAACGACCACTTCACACCGCCAGACCCACGCCCGTGGGTGATCTACACCAATCTTGCACCCGGCAACTACACCTTGCGGGTACGCGCCAGCAATCACTCCGGCATCTGGAGCAGCAAGGAACTCGAGGTTCCAATCACCATCCTGCCGCCGTGGTGGCGCAGCATATGGGCCTATTGGGTTTACGGCTTGATGGCTTTGCTCGCGGTGCTGCTGTTGTTCCTGTTCTTGCGCCGCCGCGCCGCGCAACGCCTGATCCTGTTGCAACAGGTGAAAGAACGCGAAGACCGCCTGCGCCTGTCGCTGTGGGGTGCGGGGGATTCGTTCTGGGACTGGGATCTGCGCAGCAATCACATCGAACGCATCGGCACCGACGAGCTCCTGCATGGGCCGAGCGCAGAAACCGTCAGCGTGGCGGACTGGCGTGAGAATGCGATCCATCCCGATGACCTGTCGCGGGTGCAGCAACTCTTGCACGATCACATTGCAGGGCGCAGCGAGGCTTACGAATCCGAACACCGCATTCGTAACGCCAAGGGTGAATGGACCTGGGTGCGCGCGCGCGGCAAGGTGGTTGGACGTGACGCCGATGGCAATCCCTTGCGCATGGCGGGCACCGCCCACGACATCGGCGCCAGCCGTCAGGCCGAGCGCGAGCGGCGCATCGCCAGTGAAGTCCTGCGCAGCATGGGCGAGGCCGTGGCCGTACTGGACCTGAATTTCCGTTTTGCCTCGGTCAACCCGGCCTTCCTGCGCATTACCGCGCTGCGCGAGCAGGATGTGCTGGGCATGCCGGACAGCCTGCTGGAAAGCAGTCGCCATCCGCCTGATTTCTTCCGGCGCATGCACGAGAGCCTGGAATCCAAGGGCCATTACCGTGGTGAGGTGTGGTTGCATCGCGCCGATGGTGACGAGTTCTTGAGCTGGGTGGAGATGGCCGAGATCCTCGACGAGGCTGGGATGCGGACGCATTTCGTCGCCGTGTTCAACGACATCACCGACAAGAAGCGCATCGAACAGGAACTGCGCTACCTCGCCAATTACGACACCCTCACCGGGCTGCCCAACCGCAGCCTCTTGTCCGAACGCCTGGCGCGTGCCGTGGTGCGGGCGCGGCGCACCGGCAACAAGGTGGCGGTGCTGTTTCTGGATCTGGATCACTTCAAGCTCATCAACGATTCCTTGGGTCACGCCGCTGGTGATCGCATCCTCAAGGCGACGGCGGCACGATTGCTGGGCGTGGTGGGAAGCTCGGACACCGTGGCACGACTGGGTGGCGATGAGTTCACCATCGTGATGGAGGACGTACAGGACACCGAGGGGGTGATCGCCATGGCCAATGCGGTGATCGCATCTTTCGGCGCACCAGTGCTGCACGAGGCCCACGGCGAAGTCACGGTGTCGCCCTCGATCGGCATTTCCTTGTACCCCGATCACGGGCAGGTGCCGGTCGACCTCTTGAAGTTCGCCGATGCGGCCATGTATCGCGCCAAGGATCGGGGGCGCAATACCTTTCAGTTCTACGATGAATCGATGGACGCCGAGATCCGTCGTCGCGCCAACATGACCGCGGCGCTGCGTCGTGCCCTGGACCGCAACGAACTCCACCTGGCCTTCCAACCGCGCCAGTCCTTGTTTGACGATCGCATCGTCGGGGTCGAAGCCCTGTTGCGATGGACCTCGGAGGAGTTTGGCGACGTGCCACCGAGCGTGTTCATCCCCTTGGCCGAAGAGAACGGCATGATCCTGCCGATCGGTGAGTGGGTGATGGAGCAGGCCTGCCAAACGCTGTGCCAATGGCGGTCGCAGGGCGTGGCGATCACCAGCATCGCGGTCAATGTCTCGGTCCTGCAGATGGCCCGTGGCGATCTGCCGGCGACGGTGGCACGGGTTTTGGCCAGCACCGGCCTGCCGGCCAGCAGTCTTGAACTGGAAATCACCGAAACCGTCGCCATGGCCAACGCCGAGCAGACCATCTCGGTCTTGCGCGAGCTCAAGCGCTTGGGCGTCGGCATCGTGATCGATGATTTCGGAACGGGCTACTCGTCGCTGGTGTATCTCAAGCGCTTCCCCATCGACACCCTCAAGATCGACCGCGAGTTCGTCGGCGATCTCACCCGCGATCCGGACGATGAGGCCATCGTCACCACGATCATTTCGATGGCCCATTCGCTCGGCCTGAACGTGGTGGCCGAGGGCGTGGAAACCACCGACCAACTGGGCTATCTGCGCGAACGCAATTGCGACGAGATCCAGGGTTACCTGTTGTCGCGGCCGCTGGCCGAGGCCGACTGCTTCCAATTCATGCTCGACTGGGCCGCGCGTCACGAGCAGTCGCCGGCCAGTTGACCCCCGCTTGATCGCCACCTATCGTTTCCCCATGCCGATCACCCAAACCCAACAGCAACTGGACGAGCTCAGTGCCAAACTCGATGCCTTGGGTGCCGTATTGGCGCGGGTGCTGGATGAAAACCGCAGCCTGCGGACCAGCCAGGAACAGCTGATCGGCGAACGTGCCGCGCTGTTGTCCAAGAACGAGCAGGCGCGCTCGCGCGTCGAGGCCATGATCCTGCGCCTGAAATCGCTGGAACAAAACACATGAGCGAGCCGGTCAATCTGCGCATCGCGGACCGTGACTACACCGTCGGCTGCGAACCCCACGAGCGTGACGAGTTGCTGGAAGCGGCGCGTCTGCTGGATACGCGCATGCGTGACACCCGCAACGGCAACCGCAGCGCCAGCGCCGATCGCGTGGCGGTTTTGGTGGCCCTGAATCTGGCACACGAGCTTTTGCAACTGCGCCGGGGAGAAGGCCAGGAGCAGCGCGAAATCAGCACGACGCTGGACAGCCTTTCCCGCAAGCTCGATCGCCTGCTGGCCAGCGTTTCGCGCTGATTCGGCCGCCTTGCGTCGAAGCTGAATCAAGGATGCTTTGCCATGGCGTCTGCGCTAACATGCGCTTGCAACCTCTGCTGTGAGCGACAGCGTACGCTTACATTTGCCTTGACCCTAATGAACGACCCCGGGGACGCAACTTCAGGCAGGTGTGCAGGCCCGCCATGAGCGGTAAGCCCGAAGCCTGACAAGCGTTCCCACCTGATCCTCGGGATCAAGGTCGTTTCGTACGCATCGCCACGGTGGAGGCTGCCTCCTTCCACCATCGTGAAGCCGATGGAAAACCCCGGACTTGCCGTGAACCGCGACGCTGAGCTCAGTCGAGATCGCCTGCGAACCTTGTTGCGAAAGCGTCGTCTGGCCGTGCCGGCAGGCGAGCGCATGGCAGCCGCCGAAGCACTCGCCCATCGCTTGCGCCAGCTTCCCGAATTGAACGGGCCGGCCTACGTCGCCGGTTACTGGGCGGTGCAGGGGGAAATTTCCTTGCATGCCGTACTCAGCCCCCGGCCGCCGTTCGTGTATTGCCTGCCCTGTCTGGCACCGGGCAAGCACCTGCGCTTTGCAGCTTGGCGCTTCGGCGATGCCTTGGTGCAGAATCGCTACGGCATCCCTGAGCCGGAGCTTGAGCCGGCCTTGCAACGGTCCCAGAATGCGCTCGACGTGGTGCTGGTGCCCTTGGTGGGTTTCGATGCGCGTGGCCATCGCCTGGGTGCCGGTGGCGGCTACTACGACCGCAGTTTCGCCTTCCTGAAGGCGGTCGAACGCCCCGCGCGACCGCGTTTGATCGGTGTGGCCTACGACTTCCAGGAAGTTGAAGCGCTGCAGGTCGAAGCGTGGGACGTGGCGATGGATGCCGTCGTCACCCCGACCCGGACCCTCCTGTGCCGGTAGAATTTCACGTCCGTCCGCGCAGTTGAAGGCCATGGCGTATTGGTTGATGAAGTCCGAGCCCGAAGAGTTCTCCATCGAGGACCTCGCCGCGCGTGAACGCGAACCCTGGACCGGTGTGCGCAACTATCAGGCCCGCAATTACATGCGCGACCAGATGCAGGTCGGTGACGGGGTGCTGTTCTACCACTCCAATTGCGCCGAGCCGGGCATCGTGGGCATCGCGCGCGTGGCCAGTGCGGCCTATCCCGATCCGACCCAGTTCGATCCCGACAGCGATTATTTCGACCCCAAGGCCAGCACCGAAGCACCGCGCTGGTTCCTTATCGATGTCGCCTTCGAGCGCCGCTTGACGCGCACGCTCGGTTTGTCGGAGCTCCGGCAGATGAGCGCTGTTCTAGGCGACTTCCCGCTGCTGGCACGCGGCAACCGCTTGTCGGTTCTGCCGGTCACCGATTCGCAGTGGCACACCCTGTCTACCTTGGCTTGAGCGAGAAACGCATGAACGCATCTGCAGAAAATGGCAAGCGCCTGTCCGCCGAAAGCGCCCTGAAACTGGTTGAACCCGGCAGCGTCATCGGCGTGGGCACCGGCTCCACCGTGCGCTGGTTCATCGAAGCGCTGGGGCGCGAGCGTGGCCTGATCGAAGGCGCGGTTTCGAGTTCCGAACAAAGTACGGCCTTGTTGCGGCAGCATGGCATCGCCGTGCTCGACCTCAACGCCGTGGGACCGCTGGAGTTGTACGTGGACGGCGCCGATGAGTGCAATCTGCAACGGCATCTGATCAAGGGCGGCGGCGCGGCGCTGACGCGCGAAAAGATCATCGCGGCCGCCAGTGCGCGCTTCGTCTGCGTGATCGATGGCAGCAAGCGCGTGGATGTGCTCGGGCGCTTTCCCTTGCCGGTGGAGGTCATCCCGATGGCGCGCAGTCATGTGGCGCGGGCGCTGCTGGACTTGGGTGGGCAACCGGTATGGCGTGATGGCGTGGTCACCGACAATGGCAACTGGATCCTCGATGCGCACGGCCTCGCCATCACCGATCCTGTGGCGCTGGAAGCGCGCATCAATCAGATCGTGGGCGTGGTGACGGTGGGCCTCTTTGCAGCGCGTCCGGCCGATATCGTCATCTGTGATGGCGAGCGCATCCTGGCGTGATCTGCGGGCAGAAGCCCGCGTTCAATGAGCGCGTAGCCAAGCCGGTGCCCGATAGGGCGTGAGCTTGGGCGCGGGCTCTGCACGCGCGCCGGAAAGCGGAGCCGCGCCTCGCTCGCATCGACGCCAATCGCGCAGGCCACACACCACACGCCCGCCCAGCACGGACTCGAAGCCAGGTGCCAGATCGTCGCGGCACAAAGCCTGCGGATGTTTGCGCCAATCCTCGGGCAAGCACAGGTCCATTAGACCTGCTCCGAAGTGGTCTTGGCGCTGTGGCGACCGACTGCGACGCCCGCCAACAACAAGGCCACGGCCCAGCCGAGGGTGGCGCGATTTTCGCGTGGCGTCAGACGGGGTGCGATCTGGGTAGCGGCGGATGACGCGTCGGCGTGGCCGTAACTCGACTCGCAACGCGTGCCGGCAATGGGTGACGCCACGCTGGCCAGTTCCGTCTTGAATCCGTCATTGACCGGTGCGGCGGAAAGGCTCGGACTCAAGGCCAGAAGCAGCATCGCCGACGCATGGCAGTGGCGCTTGCAAGCAAAAAGGCGTGGTTTGCGCGTTAGACGGTGGGTGCTGGGCATGCTCGGCTCCTGGTTCCTAGTGTGGCGAGCATTGCAAGGCACGCATCGGTCAGGGCCGCTGCCAAATGGGCACGAAATCCGATCACTTCGGGCAATTTGCGGGCAGTGCGTTGCCGCAGCGCGTGGTCGGACCTATGCTCGAATTGAGCTTGAATCGGGCCACGCCATGAGTCGCACCCTCGCCATCGTCGAAGACGAACCCGCAATCCGCGCCAACTATGTGGATGCCCTGACGCGCTTTGGTCACCGCGTGCTGGCGTTCGCCAATCGTCCCGATGCACAGCAGGCCTTTGCCTTGCAGCTACCGGATCTGGTCATCATCGATGTGGGTCTAGGCGATGAGCCGGAAGGCGGTTTCGAGCTATGCCGCGAATTGCGCGTTCGCTCGGCGAGCCTGCCGATATTGTTCTTGACCGCGCGCGATTCGGATCTGGATGTCATTTCAGGTCTGCGGCTGGGAGCCGATGATTACCTGACCAAGGACATCTCGCTGGCGCAGTTGACGGCGCGGGTACAGGCCTTGCTTCGGCGCACCGATGCACTGCGCTCACCCCACGCACGCGAAACCGTGATCGCAGTGCGGGCACTGAAATTGGAACTGGAGCGCATGCGCGTGACTTGGAATGGCGAGGACGTGCCGCTGACCGTCACCGAGTTTTGGATGGTGCATGCGCTCGCCCATCGCCCCGGCCATGTGAAATCGCGCGATCAGTTGATGCGCGAGGCCCAGATCGTGGTGGACGACGCCACCGTGACCTCGCACATCAAGCGCATGCGCAAGAAGTTCATTGCGCTGGATCCCGCGTTCGACGAGATCGACACCGTGCACGGGGCCGGCTATCGCTGGCGCCCGTGACGGCGGCTTGCATCAAGCCTTCTTGGGAAAATGCTGGCTCAACCATTTGCGCAACATGCGCTTCTCGTAAGTCAACGATTGCTGAGTGGTCGGTGAATTGGCGCTGAGAAAACCCATGTCGCGGAGGCCGACTGCGCCCTCGTCGAGATTGGCGCCATTGGCATCGGTCAGGCGCCAGGAAAGGTCGATGTTCGGCGGATACATTTCACGCACCACGCGGACATGCTGCATGTCGATGCCGGTGCTGGGCTCGTAGTCACCGGCCAGGTCGACGTCAGTCAAGGTGATGTGGAGGCTTTGGCCAGCGGCTAGGTTTTTCTGCGCGGCCTTGGTCAACCAGTCGGCCAGCATCTTGATCTGACGCTCGGTATCGCGTCGCTGGATGCCATTCAACTTCCTGACCTCGTGCATGGTGTTGAAGTCGCCCAGTTCAACCGTGACGGGTGATGCCACGGACTCGGTGGGTGCCGCCGCCTCCTGTGCCGATACCGCGAGCGGCAGCAGCAAGGCCAAACTCAAGGGAAGGATGCGTGAAAGTTGCGTTTTCATGGGTGCTCTCCGTGCGATGTGGATTCGACGCCAGCTCAACGACTGGCGGTCACCGTGCGCAACGCCTCCCCGCGCCGCCACGCCTGAAGATTCTCTACAGTCTGTGTGACCAGACGCTGACGCGCCTGCCGACTGGCCCAGGCGTTGTGCGGTGTCAGCAGGAAATTCGGGATGCCGGAGTCGAGCAAGGGATGTCCAGAAGGGGGTGGCTCCACGTCCAAGCCATCCATCGCCGCTCCGCCCAGATGCCCCTGGCGCAAGGCTGCGATCAAGGCAGGGGTGTCGATCAGGCCGGCGCGCGCGGTGTTGATCACCATGGCACCCGGGCGCATCGCCGCCAAGGCCGCGGCATCGAGCAGGTGCTCGGTGGCCTCGTTCAATGGGCAGTGCAGGCTCAGCACATCGACGCGGCGCAAAAGCTCGGGCCAAGGCACTGAATTCGGCCCTGCCGCACGCCCTGGCAGCTGCGCGAACACCACCTCCATGCCGAAGGCACGCGCCAGCTCCGCCACTTTGCACCCGATCGGCCCACGCCCGACGATGCCGAGGCGACGACCGGCGAGCTCCAGGATCGGGTGATCCAGCAGGCAGAAGTTGGCGGCCCGTGGCCACGCGCCGGCGGCCATGTCGCGCTGGTAATCCAACAGCCGCGTGTGCAAGGCCAGGATCAAGGTCATGGTGTGCTGGGCCACCGCGTCGGTGCCGTAGTTGCGGCAATTGCGCACTTCGATGCCGTGGATGGCGGCGCTGTACAGATCGACGTTGTTGACGCCGGTGGCGGTGACCAGCACCAGTTCAAGGGCCGAGGCCTTGGACAATAGATCCGAACCCAGCGGTGTCTTGTTGCAGATCACCACGTTGGCATCGTGCAAGCGCTCGGCAAGCTGTGCCTGCGCGGTGAAGTCAAAGCAGCTCAGTGTGTTGCAGGCGGTCGTGAGGCCGGTGAGATCGACGTCAGAACCCAAGGAAGCCACGTCGAGGAACGCGGCGCGTGCCGCCCGCATCATCGTGTTCAGTGCGCTGGGGTCGTCGGCTGCGTGGCGTGGATTCATGCAGTCAGTCTAGCGCGGCTGGCGCGCACGCCTGTGCCACACGTCGAGCGCAACTCAGCTCTTGAGCATCGGCGGCAGGGGGCAATGCAACACCGCGCACAGGGTCCGCAGCAGTTCGGCCTCGGCCACACAGACCTTGCCGTCGGTGCCGATGGTGGCGACCAAACCCTCGATCAAGAGCGCCTTGCCCATGGGTTCGACATCGTCAAGTTCCGGCAGGGCCCGTTCCAATGCGGCCACGAAGTCGGTCGGCGGCTGATAGCGGGAGGCCTGCCCCGGGAAGATCTGCTCGATGCCCGCACCGTAGGCGCGTTGGGCTTCAAGCGCGCGATCGTGCCCTTGATTGGCGAGGACCGCCAATACCGTCTCCACCTGTTCGCGGACCTGGGCAAGTTTGCGTCGTCCGTTGGGTGTGTAACGCGCCGGATCCAGTGCCTCCACCGTCTGCCGGCGCAGCAGGCGCCCGAGGCAGTATTCGAACAAGGACACCGCGCCATCCTCGGCGATCAGCGCTTCACAACACGCGAGAAAGCGCCCCAACTCGGGCCGCGGGCGACGTCGCAACAAGGGGAAGGCCAGTGACGCCAAGGGCAATCGCAACATCGGGTGCAGGCGCGACACTTCCGGCCACAGGCTGCGAACCTTGTCGCCAGTCGATGGATCAAGATGCGAGGCAATGTCATGCAACTGGCGTTCGCGCACCTGCGCCGTTTCGGCCAACAGCAAGGCCAGCACCACGGCCATCGCTTGATCCTGGCGCCGCGCGGCATTCTGCAGGGTCTCACTCAAGGCCAGATCAATGGATTGGGCACAGGCCACGTCACGCGGGTCGGGAACGCCCACCTGCGCGGCGATGGCCTCGGGCTTCACGTCCGTCGTGGATGGCGTGGTCATCAAATCCACGCGCGCGCCCAGTCGACTGCCGTCGGCGGCAAAACCCAGCGCCAAGTCTTCTTCAAGTGCCGAGGGCGGCTGCGCGATCCAGCGTGCTTTCAGGCTGTCGAATTCCTTGGGATTGAAACTCGGATCGACGGCCTTGATGCGTTCGAGGATGGGTGGATGGGTGGCGAACCAAGAGGAAAAACCCATGCCTTCACCGAACAGCATGTGGCTGACTTCCTCGGTTCTGGCACCGGTCAGGCGCGAACCCTCGTTCAAGCCTGCAATCTTCTTGAGCGCGCCGGCAAGCCCTTCGGTCTGGCGGGTGAACTGCACCGCCGAGGCATCGGCCAGGCGTTCGCGCGAACGTGAAATGCCGGCCTTGATCAGGCGTCCGAAAAACAGGCCGATATAGCCCACCACGGTCAGCACGAGGGCGGCCAGCATCACCACCAACACCCCGCGTGAATCGCGCCCGCCACGCACGTGCAGGAGCACTTCGCGCCCGATGATGCCCAGCACCAGGATGCCGAACAGCACGCCCATGAGGCGGATGTTCAGGCGCATGTCGCCATTGAGGATGTGGCTGAACTCGTGTGCAATCACGGCCTGCAATTCGTCGCGATTGAGGCGATTGAGCGCCCCGCGTGTCACCGCGATCACCGCATCGCTCGACGAGTAGCCGGCGGCAAAGGCGTTGATGCCTTCTTCCCCGTCCATCACGTAGATTTCTGGAACCGGTGTGGCCGAGGCGATGGCAATTTCCTCCACCACATTGCGCAGACGCCGCAAGCTCGGCTCGGTGGTGTCGGCCGCGACCAGAGTGCCGCCCATTGACTGGGCCACCGTCGCTCCGCCACCACGCAGCGCGGCGATGCGATACAGGCTGGAAAAGCCGATGACGGCCAAGGTCAGGATCGTTGCGATCCACAGGGCCCGGGTCTGTTGAACATCGCTGCGCGCCACGCGCTCCACGGTATCGTCTGGCAGCGGACTGGGCATCGCTATCAATACGGCCAGATCCACGGCTGCCACGATGGCCAGCACCGCGAGCACGAACAGGATGATCAGCCTGCGTGTCGAACTGCGTGCCTGATGCTGGTGCTGGAAGAAGTTCATCGTGGCTCCCATGGGTGACGCCTGCGCATTGCGGCGCAGGCGTCTGAGCGGATCAGTTGAAGGACACCTTGGGGGCTTCGCGCTTGTGCGCGTCTTCGCTGGAAATTTCGAGGAAGGCCGCCGGCAGGAACTGGAACATGCCGGCGATGATGCTGCTGGGGAAGACTTCGCGCTTGTTGTTGTAGGTCATGACCTGATCGTTGTAGGCCTGACGCGCGAAGGCGACCTTGTTTTCGGTCGAGGTCAGTTCTTCACTCAACTGCGCCATGTTCTGATTGGCCTTGAGATCCGGATAGGCCTCACTGACCATCATCAAACGTCCGAGGGCGGCACCCAGTCCGCCTTCGGCCCCAGCCAACTGCGCCATCGCCGCCGGATCGCCGGGATTGGCTTTGGCCGCACCCAAGCCTGCCACGGCGGCGGCACGCGCCTTGATCACCGCTTCCAGGGTGTCGCGCTCGTGCGCCATGTAGGTCTTGGCCACTTCCACCAGATTGGGAATCAGGTCGTAGCGCCGATTGAGTTGCACATCGATCTGGGCAAAGGCGTTCTTGTAGGCGTTGCGAGCCTGAATCAAGCCGTTGTAAAGACCGACGACGAACAACACCAAGCCGGCGGCGATACCGAACAGAACCAGCAGGAAGACGAGAAATGCAGTCATGGCAGAACTCCTTGTGTGAACTGGCTCGCCCTTGGACGATCCGGGTGGGAAAACATCCTGCGTTAAACTGCCACGAATCGCGGTTCGAGCAAAGTCAGGCAGTGACGCACACCATTTCCAGACGCATCGGCATGGGCCTTGTGACCTGCCTCGTCGGCCTCTGGCTGGCACCCGCGCCGCTGCAGGCAGCCGAGAAAATCCAGCCACCGGCACAGGCCCAAGCAGCCTCGGCGCGCGCCAAGGCCATCACACCCAACGAACGCGAACTCGAAGCGCTGGCCAAGCGCGTCGACACGCTGGGTCAACGCATTCTGCGACGCGCCAAGGGCAGCGGCATGGCGATCGTCCTGACCCAAGGCAATCGCGTGTTGTTGGAACGTGGCTTCGGCGTGACCGACACCACCGGCACCGAGAAAGTCGGAATCGACACGGTGTTTCGTCTGGCCTCGCTGTCCAAGGCCTTTGCCGGCACCTTGGCCGCGATGTTGGTCGAGGAAGACGCCTTGCGTTGGGATTCGCGCATCGTCGATTACCTGCCGGCGTTCAAGCTGCAGGACATCCATTCGGCCCAATCCCTGACGGTGCAAGACATCCTCAGTCACCGCGTCGGCATTCCGCACAATGCCATGGACCGCCTGCTGGAACAGGACGAGCCTTATCCCTTGCTGGTGGCGAAACTCGACGAACTGGATTCGACCTGCGATGCCGGCGACTGTTATGGCTACCAGAACATCGCTTTCAGCCTGATTGGCGACATCGTGTTCGCCACCACCGGCAAGTTCTATTCACAACAAGTCGAAAAGCGCATCTTCCATCCACTCGGCATGTACTCCGCCACCTACGGCCGCGAGGCGCTCGAAGCCAGCACCAGTTGGGCGCGGCCCCATGTCCGGCAACGGGGTCGCTGGATTCCGGTGCGCCCCAAGGAAAATTACTACCGTGTACCGCCGGCGGCCGGCGTCAACGCCAGCATCCACGACCTGTCCTTGTGGTTGCGAGCGCAGCTCGGGCATGCGCCGGAGGTGCTCGATGCCGAACTGCTTGCCACCGTGCACGCGCCACTGGTGGCCACGCCCGATCAATTGCGTGGCTCGGCCTGGCGGCGCGAACGCCTGCGCGATGCCCACTATGCGCTGGGCTGGCGCGTGTACGACTATGCCGGGCACACCCTCATCTTTCATGCGGGCGCGGTGCAGGGCTATCGAGCGATGATCGGCTTGTTGCCGGACGAGGATTTCGGTATCGCCATCGTCTGGAACTCGGAGAGTGGCGTGCCAGGAGGCTTGCTTGCGACCGTGTTGGATCAATACCTCAAACTGCCCAGGCACGACTGGTTGAAACTGGATGCGCCGACACCACGGGGTTGGCTGCGCTGAAGAACGAGCCGGCCAAGAACGTGCGGGCATAAAAATGGCGCTCTTCCCTCTGGGCAACAGGAGAAGAGCGCCATCGATGACCCAGGGCAGGCAGGCTGCCCTAAACGCCTCAGGAAATGGCGGGGGTCACGGGAGCCGGCGGAAGCGGTTTTGCCGGAGCCTTCTTCGCAGCAGGCTTCTTCGCGGCAGGCTTCTTTGCCGGAGCCTTCTTGGCTGCAGGCTTTTTGGCCGGAGCCTTCTTGGCCGCAGGCTTCTTTGCCGGAGCCTTCTTGGCTGCAGGCTTCTTTGCCGGCGCCTTCTTTGCTGCGGCCTTCTTGGCCGGGGCCTTCTTCACTGCGGCCTTCTTGGCCGGTGCTTTCTTCGCCGGTGCTTTCTTCGCGGCGGCCTTCTTTGCTGCAGGTTTGCTCGTTGCCATGTTTCGGGTTCTCCTCGTTATTGGAAGTACAACTTCATTGCCCAGCGACTCACGCGGCCTGCGCCGCACACGAAAACGCCCACACCGTCAGCGGAATGGGCGCCTTGTTCTCACGGCATGAAACCCAGCGAAGTTCGACAGCAAGATCGGAGAGGGAAGCTCTGCCACGGGACGCGTCGTACGCGTACCCGAACTTTGATTGCAGCGCGTCTCTTTGTGATGCCTTGCCACGCGTTCGCTGTGTCCACACCAAAACTAGCGCGCACGCTAAACATGCAAGCGCATGCTGTCAACACATCGTGCACGCGGTGATGCGTGCCTGTGTGCAGATCACGTGTGTGTGATGTCGCGACGAGGGTCTTCAAGGGTTGTGCGAGATGCATTCAAGCACGCGATGCGGATGCAAAACGCGATGCGTGAATCATCATCGGCATCACACGCAAATCCATTGTTGTCGCGGTTTGCGGGCGATCAATCACGATGCGCGTACGCGTTGTGTTTGCGTGGGTCGATGTCCGTCGTGCATGAAAGTGCAACGCGCGCGCTTGCAATCACGATGCAGGTTGAGATCGATGAAAAATTCGAACACGTATCGCGTTGCACAAGTCCATGCGCGCAAGTTTGCGCGAACGATGCGCGCACACTGCGCAAAAAAAATGGCCGCCCGAAGGCGGCCATGGGTGATCGTGTGATGTCTCGGTGCCTCAGTGCTCATCACTTTCGACATGAGCTGCGTAGTCGTCTGGAGAAAGCAGCCCATCGAGTTGCGAGGCATCGTCTGCCTTGATCACGAACAACCAACCTTCGCCCCAAGCATCACGATTGATGGTGTCGGGCGCATCGTTCAAGGCGTCATTGATCTCAAGCACCGTGCCACTGACCGGGGCGTAGATGTCGGACGCGGCCTTCACCGATTCGAGCACGGCACTGCTGGCGCCTTGGTCGAGGTGATCGCCGACATTCGGCAACTCGACATAGACCAGATCGCCGAGTTGATCCTGGGCGTGGTCGGAAACCCCCACGACCACGCGACCACCATCTTCGAGGCGCGCCCACTCGTGCGAACGCATGAACTTCAGGTCACCGGGAATATCACTCATGTCAGACTCCGAATCGATTGTGGGTGGCCACAGCGGGCCGTTGGGGCAAGGAAATTGTAAGGGTGAAGCGGGTCGGGTGCGTGGGCGTGCCGGCGATCATGATTCGACCGGCTTGCCATCGCGCACGAACGGGAACTTGACGATGTGCGCCGGCACGATCCGGCCACGGATGTCGACGCCGACCGCGCCAGGCTCGCCCGATGGAATCCGTGCAAAGGCAATGGTCTTGCCCAAGGTCGGGGCAAAGGTGCCTGACAGGATCACACCGTCGCCCGCGGCGGTTTCGACACGCTGTCCATGACGCAGAATGCCCTTGTCATCGAGCATCAAGCCGACCATGCGACGCGGCACGCCGGCCGCCTTCTGGGCTTCCAAGGCAGCGCGACCGATGAAGTCGCGGCCTTCATCGAAGGACACGGTCCAGGCGAGTCCGGCTTCCAGCGGCGTGATGTCTTCATCCATGTCCTGGCCGTAGAGGTTCATGCCGGCTTCCAGGCGCAAGGTGTCGCGGGCGCCCAAGCCGCAGGGTTTGACCCCGGCATCGGCCAGACGCTCCCAGAACGCCACCGCCTCGTCACTCGGCAAGACGATCTCGAAACCATCTTCACCGGTGTAACCGGTACGGGCCACGAACAGGTGTTCGTCCTCGCTGCCACGCGCATCGGCGGCACTGAATTTGCCCAAAGCCTCGACGCGCGCGCGATCGGCTTCGGCAATCAGGGGCAAGACCGTGGCGCGGGCCTTGGGGCCCTGCACTGCAATCAGAGACAGCTCGGGGCGCTCGGTGACCTCGACATCAAAGTCGGCGGCGTGGGATTGAATCCACGCCAGATCCTTGTCGTGGGTGGCGGCATTGGTCACCAGCCGATAGAAGTCATCGGCCAAGTAATAGGTGATGAGGTCGTCGATCACGCCACCGCGCGAGTTCAGCATGCACGAATAGATGGCGCGGCCCGTGCTCTTGAGCTTGTCGACATTGTTGGCCAACAGGTGATGCAGGAAAGCGCGCACCTTTTCGCCGTGCAGGTCGATCACGGTCATGTGCGAGACATCGAACATGCCGACCTCACGCCGCACCTGGTGGTGTTCGTCCATCTGCGAGCCATAGTGGATCGGCATGTCCCAGCCGCCAAAGTCCACCATGCGGGCGCCGGCTTCACGGTGGGTGGCATTGAGGATGGTCTGCTGGGTCATGGCGATCTCGGTGGTGGAAGGGGGCGCCATTATCGCAGGCCACGCTGTGCCGTGCTGTGCTCAAAGCGCGGTTCAGACGCAGCTCGACGCCCAAGCCGTGGCGATTGGACTGGCGTTGTTCCGGCCCGGGGCATCATCATGTTTGAGTCCCATCGGCGGTTCACCCATGTCCCAATCCCAGTTCAGCCTGCTGCGTCACCGCCGTTTCCTGCCGTTCTTTCTGACGCAGGCGCTGGGCGCGTTCAACGACAACGTGTTCAAGAACGCCCTGATCATTCTCGTCACCTTTCATGTGGCCGGCTTGTCCAGCGCCGACATCGACTTCTATTCCAACCTTGCGGCCGGGCTTTTCATCCTGCCGTTCTTCTTGTTTTCGGCCAATGCCGGTCAGTGGGCGGAGAAGTACGAGAAGGCGCGTTCGATGCAATGGATCAAGGCCGCCGAGATCGTGTTGATGGTTTTGGCCGGTATCGGATTCTGGTTGCAGTCCTTGCCCTTCCTGTTGAGTGTGCTCTTCCTGATGGGCGCTCAAAGCGCGTTCTTCGGTCCCTTGAAGTACTCGATCCTGCCGCAGGCCCTGCAGCCGAATGAACTGGTGGGCGGCAATGCGCTGGTGGAGGCGGGCACCTTCCTCACCATCCTCTTGGGCACCTTTGCCGGTGGTGCCTTGATGGGATTCGAGTTCGGCACGGCTTGGGTCACGCTGGCCATCGTCACCATCGCCATTGCCGGCTGGTTGACGGCGCGCGCCATTCCGCCGGCGGCCGCCACCGCACCGGACTTGAAGCTCAATTGGAATCCGATCAGCGAAACCTGGCGCAATCTCATCTTCCTGCGCGGCCACCGCGCGGTGTTGAATTCGGTGCTGGCGATCAGTTGGTTCTGGTTCTTCGGTTCGGTCTTCATTGCCCAGTTGCCCAACTACACCAAGCTGTATCTGGGTGGCGATCAAAGCGTGGCGCCGCTGGTGCTGATGTTGTTCGCTTTCGGCATCGGTACCGGCTCGCTGTTGTGTGAAGTGCTGTCGCGTCGCACGGTGGAAATCGGCCTGGTGCCGCTGGGCGCCTTGGGCATGACGGTGTTTGGGGTGGACCTTTACTTCGCCCGCTCGGGTGCGGCCGAAGTCGTGGGCCTGAATTGGCAGGCGTTTCTGGTCGCACCCGGCAACCTGCGCATCTGCATCGATCTGATGTTGGTGGGTTTGTCCGGTGGTTTTTTCACCGTGCCGCTCTACGCCCTGATCCAGCAGCGTACCCCGCGCGAGCGCCTGTCGCGGGTGATCGCGGCCAACAACATCTTGAATGCGGCCTTCATGGTGGTGGCGGCGATCCTCGCCATCGTCCTGTTGCAGCTGGGCTTGAACGTGCCGCAGTTGCTCTTGGCCACCGCCATCCTCAATGCGGTGGTGGCGATCTACATCTTCACCTTGGTGCCCGAGTTTGTCGCCCGCTTCGTGGCCTGGCTATTGGCCAAGCTGCTCTATCGCCTCAAGCTGCAAGGCCTGGACAATGTTCTGATGGAAGGCCCTGCGGTGCTGGTGTGCAACCACGTCAGCTACATGGATGCGGTGCTGATCCTGGGCGCGGTGCCACGGCCGACGCGCTTTGTCATGTACTACAAGATTTTCGATGTTCCCGGCATGAACGTGGTGTTCCGCGCCACCCGCGCCATTCCGATCGCCGGTGCCAAGGAAGATCCGGAGCTGATGGAGCGCGCCTTTGCCGAGGTGGATGCCGCGCTCGCGGAAGGCGAACTGGTCTGCATCTTCCCGGAAGGACGCCTCACATCGGATGGCGAAATCGGTCCGTTCCTGAAAGGCGTCGAACGCATCCTCGCCACGCGCCCGGTGCCGGTCATCCCGATGGCGCTGCGCGGCATGTGGGAGAGCATGTGGAGCCGTCGCGATTCACGCCTGCATCGCTGGCGGCTGCCGCGGCGCTTTCGTGCGCCAGTGGAGCTGGTGGTTGGGGCCCCGATCGCCGCGCAGGCGGCAGACGCGGCGAGTTTGCAGGTCGCAGTCCAAGCCTTGCGCGGGCCAACCCGCACGGACGCGAACGAAAGCTGAGCGCCAATCTCAGGCTGTGAGACGAAGCCTTGGCAGGATGGCTCCCGAACCTGTCGGGAGTCCACGTCATGTCCGCCCAGCATCGCCATTCATCCAATCCCTCTGCAACACACACGGTGCGCCCGTTTACCGCACTGATGCTGCACTGGCTCGTCGCCGGCCTCGTCATCTTGATGCTGCTGCCGATGCCTCACTGGTATGAGCCGCACCTTGGCTGGCTGCCGTTCTGGTTGGTGCTGATGCCGGCCCTGCTCCTGCTCGAAGATCACCTTGTGCAGCGATTTCGCACCACGGACAAACCACGCCGTGCGGCGCCGCAGGCGGTGCCGCTGCATGGGCCATGTACACTGCGCGCCAAGCCCCTTACAGCCTTGCGCCCATGCGTTCGATCCCCTCGTCTTCGTGTCTTGTCCTCGGCCTCACTGCGTTCTTGGCCGGCTTCTCGGCCCACGGTGCAAGCCAAGGCCAGTTGACGGACGAGCAACGCACGCAGTTTCTGGCGGAACTGAAGAATGCCCACGGCATCGCCGATGCCACGACCGTGCTCGATCAGGCCAAATATCAACAAAGCATCATCGATGCCATCACCCGCCCGGCCGAGGCCAAGCCCTGGAAGGACTACCGCCCGATCTTTCTGACCGCCGATCGTATTGCCAAGGGTCGGGCGTTTCTGGAAACCCATCGCGCGGCTTTGACGCAGGTCGAAGCCGACACCGGCGTGCCCGCCGCGATCGTCGTGGCGATTTTGGGCGTGGAAACCAATTACGGCAGCAACACCGGCCGTTATCGGGTGCTCGATGCGCTGTATACCTTGGGTTTTTTCCATGAGCCGCGGGCCACGTTCTTCCGTGGCGAATTGGCGCAGGCCTTTGCCCTCGCCAAGGAAGAATCCCTCGATTTGAGCACCATCACCGGCAGCTACGCCGGTGCCATGGGCTGGGGTCAGTTCATTCCGTCCAGCTATCGCGCCTATGCCGTCGATGGCGATGGGGATGGCCAGCGCGACCTCTGGAATTCGCTGCCCGACGTGTTCGCCTCGGTCGCCAATTATTTCAAGGTGCACAAGTGGCAAGCCGGCGAGCCGGTCGCCATCCCCGCGCTGCGGGCCGAGGACGCGCGAGACTTCAAGCCCGATTCGCTGGAAGCCAAGTTCAGCCTCGCCGAGCTGGAGCACAAGGGTTACCGTCCGGCACACGCGCTCGGACACGACGTGCCGGCCACGCTATTGCGGCTCGAAGGCAACAGTGGGCCGGAGTACTGGATCACCTTCAACAATTTTCATGTGATCTCGCGCTACAACCGCTCGCCCCTGTACTCGATGGCGGTGTTTCAACTGGCACAGTCCATTGCCGCCACCGACAGCGCCACGCTCGCGCCGTGAGAGTCGTTTGTGTTCTGTCGTTGATCTGTGTGCTGGCGGCCTGCGGCAGCAAGCCGGTCAAGCCGGAGCGTGCAGGCGACGGCAGCAGCACGTCCTACCCCGAGCGCGTGCGACAGTCGCGCCCCGATCAACCCGGCGAGTACACCGCCGGTGGCCTGTATCGACCCGGCGTGGACGATGGCGGCCCGCCCATTCCGCCCGACATCAGCCATCTGGTCGAACCCGAGCCCACCAACGAGCCGCCGTCCCGCTATGGCAATCGCTCGCCGTACACGGTGCTCGGCAAGCAATACTTCGTGATGGATCACGCCGAGGGTTATCACGTGCGCGGCATCGCGTCCTGGTACGGCGCCAAGTTTCATGGCCGGGCGACATCGAGCCTGGAACCTTACGACATGTACCAGTTCACCGCCGCGCACAAGACCCTGCCCTTGCCGACCCACGTGCGCGTCACCAATCTCTTGAACGGTCGCAGCGTGGTGGTGCGCGTCAATGATCGCGGGCCGTTCCACGACGATCGTTTGATCGACTTGTCTTACGCCGCTGCAGTCAAACTCGGCATGCATATCGAAGGCACCGCGCCGGTGGACCTGCAGGTGCTGAAGCCGGGTGTGGAGGTGCCGCCGCCACCGCCGGCGATGCCCGCAGCGCAGGCCTGGGTGGCGGCGCGGACAGGCGATCTACCGACCACGCGTGGCCCGGAAGTCGTGGTCAAGGCGGTGCCCCCGCGGCACGACGCGCCTGCAAGGCCTGCAGGCCGGATCTGGCTGCAAGCCGCCAGTTTTGCCGAACCGGCCAATGCGCGAGCCCTACTCGACCGCATTGCGCAGGCGCGCGTCGGCGAGGCCGCGATCCAGACCGCCAAGGTCGCTGGGCGAACCGTTTACCGCGTGCGCGTGGGGCCGTTTGTCTCGCGTGAGGCCAGTCGCGATCCGGCCTTGAAGTTGCGCGCACTGGGCTTGGGTGTGCCCACCCTCATCACCGAATGATTCGACCCGCCTCGGCCTGCATTCACCGATCGCAGCGATAATGGAACCTTGCGAGCGCCAGAGGTTCCAAGCGAGCAATCGCCACGTCCCACACAGAGTACGCCACACGATGAATTGTCTATCCTGTTTTGCCAGCGCCTTTTTGTTCATGGCTTTGGCTGCCCCCAGCTTGGCCCAGACCCCCGTCGCCGATCGTCCGGTGCCGAACCGGCCGCAAGCTGCGCCGATCGTGAACCCAAGTGCGCCTGCAGTGCAGGGCACGGCCTGGATTCTGGTCGATGACGCCACCGGGCAGGTTCTCGCCAGCCACAATCCAGACGAACGCGTCGAACCGGCCAGCATCACCAAGGTCATGACCTCCTATGTGGTGTCGGCGGAAATCGCGGCCGGAAAAATTTCGCGCGATGACATGGTGCCCATCAGCGAAAACGCCTGGCGTGGCGGCGGTGGCGGTACCGATGGCTCGACCAGTTTTCTTCCCGTCAACAGCAAGGTGAAACTGGAAGATCTGCTGCACGGCATGATCATCCAGTCCGGTAACGATGCCTCGATCGCCTTGGCCGAGCACGTAGCGGGCAGCGAGGCGGCCTTTGCCGACCTGATGAATGCCTACGCCAAGCAGCTCGGCATGAACGACACCCACTACGTCAACGCCCATGGCTTGTCCGCGCCCGAGCACTACAGCACCGCGCACGACATCGCCCGCCTTGCCCATGCGCTGATTCACGACTTTCCGGAAGACTACGCGGTGTATTCGGTCAAGGAATTCACCTTCAACGGCATCCGCCAGCACAACCGCAATTCCTTGCTGTGGAAGGATGATGCCGTCGATGGCATCAAGACGGGCCACCACTCGGCCGCCGGTTACTGCCTGGCCGCCTCGGCCAAGCGTGGCGACCAACGATTGATCAGCGTGGTGATGGGTTCGACCAGCGAAAAGCAGCGCGCCGAGGACAGCTATGCCCTGTTGAACTGGGGTTTTCGCTTTTTTGAAACCCACAAGATCTATGACGCCGATCAGGCCGTCACATCGCCCAAGCTCTGGAAAGGCGAAGCCGACACCCTGGCCTTGGGTCTGACCGAGCCTTTGTCGATCACCGTGCCGCGTGGGCGCTACGAAGCAATCAAGGCGGAAATGGACCTGCCGCTGCAACTGATCGCGCCTTTCAGCAAGGCTCAAGCCGTGGGAACGCTGCGCTTGTCGCTCGACGGCAAGGTACTGGTTGAGCGGCCACTGGTGGCCCTGGCCGATGCGCCGGCCGGCGGCTTCTTCAAACGCATCAGCGACGGCTTCTGGTTGTGGTGGGAGTCCGACTGAGTTCAGCGTGATTGCGACTGAGCCGGCGGGAACAACTGCTCGGCGCGTTGGAACAGGATCCAACTGGTGGCGATGTACTTGTCGCCACCGCGCGGCCGGTTGCCACGATGGGTGTGGGTGAAACCCGCCGGTGCCACCAAGAGGCTGCCTGTACGCGGGGTGATCTTGCGTTGCTGGTAGAGGAACTCGGTTTCGCCCTCATCAAAGCCGTCGTTGAGATACAGGGTCCACAGAAGGTGTCGGTGCAGAGTCTCGCAGCCGGTATCGCGCGGATAGATTTCGCAATGCCAATAGGGATAACCGCCCTTGTCGGCGGTGTAGCGTTGCAGGTTGATACTGCCCGGACGCAGCACCGCACGTAACAAGCCACTGAGCGCGGCATCGTCCATGGCCACGATGTCACGCGCTTCCAGACGCCGCCGTGGCTCGCCGGTCTGCAACATCAGCGGCGCCAGGATCATGTAGGGGTAGCGCCGCAAGTAATCGAGCGTGGCATTGAACGCGGCCGTCAAAAGCAGATCCTGCACGTCCTGCCATTGCGGCTTGCCATCCAGGGTAATGTCGCGGCTGTCCTTGAGCTCGGGAAACACACCGGAACCGATGCGTCCCGGCGTGGCGCTGCCGTCGGCCTCGAAGCGCGCGACGATCGCGGCACAGGCCTCGCGTGAAACCGCGTTTTCATGGATCACGATGAAGTCGGGATTGTCCATGTCGCATCGTCCGTGAGAGGCCGCCAGCCTAGCAGGATCCAGTCGCGCCCCCGACAGCCTTGGGCATGATCCTGCGCTGGCCACAACACACCTCACCTACAATGCGCGCTTTGCCCTTTCGGTCCCCCATGAATCCCTTCGACTCACCCACGCTTGCTTGGCGTCGCATCCGGCCCCTCGTCGTACTCGCATTGGTGCTGGCGCTGGGCTGGTTTGCGATGGAGTCTCTGGTTTTCCGTAGTGGCTTTTACTTCCGCCAGTTGGCCGAACCCTTCTCCAATTCCGGCATCTCGGAATTGAAACTACGCCTGGCGCGACGCAATGCCACCGCATCCCCGCCCACCGTGCTGGTCTTTGGCGATTCGCGGGTGGCTCAAGGCTTCTCGCCCGCCGTAGCGATGCGCAGCACGGCGCCATTGAACTTCATCAATGTGGCGGTGCCTGGCAGCAAGCCGCGCACTTGGTATTACCTCTTGCGTGCGATGGTACGCAAGGGCGTGGCGTTCGATGCGGTGGTCGTGGGCACGGTCTACCCGCCGATGGGTGCCGACCGCTGGGCCAATTGGTCGCTGGATCCCTATTTCATGGCGCCGCTGGTGGATCTGCGTGACCTAGAAACCTTCCCCGCCAGTTTCGATGATGTTGAACTGCGCAGGCGGGTGCAGGCCTCGCTCTGGCTGCCGACCGTGCTGATGCAAAAAGACATCCAGTCCTTGCTCGAATCACCCTTGGAACGCCGCCGCAGCTTGCGCGGCAAGCGGGGCTGGCTGGAAAACATCGGCAATTATCGTGGGCCGGAAAACGTGATGCCGACACTCACCTTTGGCGTCGATCACAAGGTGATGGACTGGAATGACACCAATGCCGAACAACGTGCGGCCATCGAACAACACCTGCGCGTGTTGACGCAGACCCCGGCCGACAATGATGCCTACGCGCGGTACTGGTACGAAAAGTTGCTGGAACTGTGTCGTGCACACAAGGCGGCGCTGATCCTGTATCCCTTGCCGCGTGGCCCCTATCGAGAGATCTTGCCCACTGACAACAGCGCGCCAGCGTGGATGCTCGATCTGGATCGGCAGCCCGGCGTCACCGTGTTGCCACCGCGCTTGCTGGAAGACCTCGAAGCCCCCGAGTACTTTTTCGATGCGCTGCACGCCAATCGCACGGGGCAAGAGATCACCTCCGAGCGGGTGGCCGAGGCCGTGGGAGAAGTCCTGCATCAACCCGTCGGGGCGTCCACGCCATGATGTTCGACAGCTTCCAGTACTGGGTGTTTTTCGCGCTCACCCTCTTGGGCTTGGCCCTGCTGCGCCATCGCCCAGCCAAGTTCATGCTGGTGGTGGCGAGCTTTGTGTTCTATGGGTTTTGGGACTGGCGATTTTGTGCGCTGCTCGGTGCCTCGATCGTGGCCAACTACGCCTTCGGCCTTGCGATCGATGGGCGCGAAGGGCCGGCGCGCAAACGGGCGGTCACGCTGGCGGTGGTCTTCAACCTGACGGTGCTGGCGTTTTTCAAATACGCCAACTTCTTCATCGATTCGTTCGCCACGGTTTTTGGTGTTGATCCACACGGCATGTTGCTCAACATCGTGTTGCCGGTGGGCATCAGCTTCTTCACCTTCGAAGGCATCGCCTACACCGTGGACATCTACCGCAAGCAAATGCGCGCGGTGCGTGATCCGGTGGATTTCTCGCTGTTCGTTACCTTCTTTCCGCACCTCGTGGCGGGGCCGATCATCCGGCCGATGGATTTCTTCCCGCAGTTGGCGCAGCGCGTCGCGTTGACGAGTGAGGACTCGCGCTGGGGCATGCGGGAAATCCTCAAGGGCCTGATCAAGAAAGTCGCCTTTGCGAACTGGTTTGCACCGATTGCCGATGCTTGGTATTCCGGCGGCCAGTTCCAAGGCAGTTCGGTGCCGGTGTGGGCTGGCGTGCTGGCCTTCTCGATGCAGATCTATTTTGATTTTTCCGGCTACACCGACATCGCCCGTGGCTGCGCACGCTTGCTCGGCTATCGTTTCCCACCCAACTTCGAGCGGCCGTATCTGTCTGCCAATCCGACCGAATTCTGGCGGCGCTGGCATATCTCGCTGTCGTTCTGGCTGCGTGATTACCTCTACATCAGCCTTGGCGGCAATCGGCGCGGCATCTCGCGCACCTACATCAACCTCATGATCGTGATGGGCTTGGGCGGCCTGTGGCATGGCGCCAGTTGGAACTTCGGTATCTGGGGACTGTTCCACGGCTTCTTGCTGGTGTGGCATCGCCTATGGCGCAACGCGATCACGCGCCTTGGGCTGGTGGGGTTGGTCGATCGCGCCTGGCTCAAACCGCTGTGGGTCGCGCTGACCTTCGTGTTGGTCACGCTCGGCTGGATTCCCTTTCGTGCACCGGATTTTGCAAGCTCGATGGCGACCTTCACCGCTCTGCTGCAAGTGCCCGATCTTGGCTTTGCCAGCGCCCATCCCGCGATCTGGATCGTGCCACTCGGAACCCTCGCCTTCTGCTTGATCGACCGCGACCGACGCTGGCAGGACTGGCTCACCGAACGCGCCAGCCTGCCGGTCGTGGCGGTGACAGGTGCGCTGGCGATTCTGTTTCTGGAAGTGTTCGCCCAGATCGATGCGAAGGTGCCCTTCGTGTATTTTCAATTCTGAAGCCAAGCCCAGATCACGCCGCCTGCAGAAAATTCTCCAGAGCGCGATCCAGTCGATCCAGACCCTCGCGCAGATCACGGCTGCCGATGTTGAGTGCTGGCGTAAATCGCAGCACGTCGGGGCCCGCTTGCAACAACAACAGGCCTTCGCGTGCGGCGTGATCGAGGATTTCGCCGGCGCGACCCGCCCATTGCGAGCGCAGTTGCGCGCCCAACATCAAACCGCGGCCACGGATTTCGGCAAAGATCGAATGCTTGGCATCCAGCGCCTGCAAGCCATCACGCAGCGCCCGCGATTGGGTTTCGACATTGCCCAACACCGCGGCCGAGGACAGTTTGCGCAAGGCCACACGCGCCACAGCCGCCGCCAACGGATTGCCGCCGAAGGTGGTGCCGTGGCTACCAAAACCCAACGTGCGTGCGGCGCGCTCGGCCACCAGCATCGCACCGATCGGAAAGCCGCAACCCAGGCCCTTGGCCAAGCTCATCGCATCCGGCTGGATGCCATCCCATTGGTGCGCCCAGAGCTTGCCGCTGCGACCCACACCGCACTGGATTTCATCGAAGATCAGCAATGCGCCGACAGCATCGCAGCGCGCGCGCAGGTGCGCGAGAAAACCGGGCGCCGCCGGCAGCACCCCGCCTTCACCTTGCACCGGTTCCACGATCACCGCTGCCACATCATCGCCAAAGGCCGCCTCGAACGCCTCGATATCGTTGAACGCGGCGTAGCGGAACCCAGCAGGCAAGGGTTCGAAACCGGCTTGATATTTGGGCTGGGCGGTGGCCGTCACGGTCGCCAGCGTGCGGCCATGAAAGGAACCGGTGAAGCTCAGGATCACGCGCTGCTCGGGAGGCCGTCCGGCATCGGCAGCGAAGCGGCGCGCGAGCTTGATCGCAGCTTCGTTGGCCTCGCCACCGGAATTGCAGAAAAACACCCGCGAGGCAAAACCGCTGGCGGCGATCAGTTCTTCGGCCAGACGCAAGGGCGGTTCGGTCAGAAACACATTGCTGGTGTGCCAGAGCTTGCCGGCCTGTTCGCTGAGTGCGGCAAGGATGTCCGGATCGCCGTGGCCCAAGGCGCTGACCGCGATGCCTGCCGCAAAATCCACGTACTCACGGCCTTCGATGTCCCACACCCGCGAACCCAGACCACGATCGAGCACCTGCTCGCGCGGACGATAGGTAGGCACCAAGTTCTGCTGGGCCATGGCAACCAGTTTGGAATGTTCGAGGCTCATCGAGGTTCGCGAATCAGACGGTGGAAGGGCGCATTATCGGGCTTTGACGCGGGCCTGACACGCACGCACCGAGGCGCTGCCCTCTCACGCGGCTGACGGGGAGTTTGCAATACACTGCTCCGGCCCTTGGCGGCCTTGAGGCCCACACCCAATGCCTGTTGCGCGCCGATCCAAACCCATGACACGCCACCTGCGCAGGCTCGCGGCGGTGGCGGGCACGATCCTGCTGGCCGCCTGCACCCAGCCTGCGCCGCAGATTCTGGGCACGCTGGAATACGAGCGCATCACCCTGCCATCGCCGGCCGCCGAGCGCATCGTGGCGATCGCGGTACACGAGGGCGAGCGCGTGGCGGAAGCTCAGGTCTTGCTGCAACTGGATGTCAGCTACACCCAGGCTTTGCTCGATGCCGATCAGGCGCAGATCGCCGCGCAAGAACAAGTGCTGCGTGAGTTGCAGGCTGGGCCTCGTAGCGAAGCCATCGCGCGTGCCAAGGCCCAAGTCGCCAGTGCCGAGGCCAATGCGCGCAACGCACGATCCGAACTCAAGCGCGTGCAGGAACTGGCGCGCAAAGCCTACTTCTCCGCGACCGATCTTGATCGCGCCCGCACCGCCGCGACTGCAGCCGAAGCACAGCTCGACGTGGCCAAGGCGAGCCTGACGGAGCTGCAACGCGGCACACGCCCGGAACAGGTCGCGCAGGCCGAGGCCACCCTGGCCGCAGCACAGGCGCGACGGTTGGCCGAACAGGTGGTGCTGGACAAGCTCACCGTGCGCGCGCCTCGTGCCGGCGTGGTCGATGCCATTCCCTACAAACTCGGCGATCAGGCGCCGGTCGGCGCGCCGCTGACGATCCTTCTGGTGGGTGATGCGCCCTATGCCCGCATCTACGTTCCGGCAACACAACGCATGCTCATCGAGGTGGGCGATGCGGTGACCGTGCGCGTGGCCGGGAAGGCGCTACAGGGGAAGGTGCGCATGATTCGAAGCGAGCCGGTGTTCACGCCCTACTACGCGCTCGTCGGCGAAGACGCCACACGTCTGAGTTACCTGGCAGAAGTGGCCTTGGCCCCCGATCAGGCCGATCTTCCGGCGGGCTTGCCGGTGCAGGTCGAGCTTGGCGGCACGCCGCAATGAATCCATCGGCGCCTGCGTCCGAACCGACTTCGATCGCCATACGCGCACGCGGCCTGAGCAAAGATTTCGGACGGCTTCGCGCCGTCGATGGCGTGAATCTGGACGTGCCGTCGCGGCAGGTGTACGGCTTTCTTGGCCCCAACGGTTCGGGCAAATCCACCACCATTCGCATGCTTTGTGGGCTGATGCAGCCCAGCGCCGGGCAGATCGAGGTGCTGGGCCTGCAAATACCGGCGCAGGCGAAGGTGCTGCGCTCTCGCATCGGTTACATGACCCAGAAGTTTTCCTTGTTCGAAGACCTGAGCGTGCGCGAGAACCTCGAGTTCATGGCCGCCATCCAATGCCACGGATCGAGCAAGGCGCGCATCGCCGAACTGCTTGAGCGTTTTCATTTCAGCGATCGCACGCGCCAGCTTGCCGGCACCTTGAGTGGTGGGCAAAAGCAGCGCCTGGCGCTGGCCTGTGCCGTGCTGCACGCACCGGAGTTGCTGTTGCTGGATGAACCCACCAGTGCCGTGGATCCGCAGTCGCGCCGCGATTTTTGGGACACCTTGTTCGACTTGGCTGACGCCGGCACCACGATCCTGGTTTCCACCCACCTGATGGACGAGGCCGAGCGCTGTCATCGGCTGGCGATTCTGGATCGCGGCCGGCTGGTGGCCGACGGCACGCCGAGCGAATTGGCCGCTGCCCTTGACGGGCGCATCTTCACGGTCCAGACGACGAAGCCGCGCGCGGTGAAGGCGCGGCTCGCCGAACTTGAAGGCGTGCTTGCCGTGGCGCAGGTGGGCAATGACCTGAGGGTGCTGAACGCCGTGGCTGCGAGCAAGGCCAAGCCGCGCATCGAAGCGGCGCTGGACGAACTGGACGCTTCCGCCGTGGCCGAAGTCGCCACGCCCAATCTCGAAGATGTTTTCGTCGCCGCCACGCACCGCCCCGCGCCGCCGACCGAGGCCGCCCGATGAGCTGGCGGCGGACCTGGGCGATCGTGCTGAAGGAATTGCGCCAGCTCCGGCGTGATCGCCTGAGCCTGGGCATGATCATCGGCATTCCGGTGATCCAGTTGATCCTGTTCGGCTACGCGATCAACACCAATGTGCGAGGCATCACCGCCGCGATTGCCGACCAAGCCCACACCTCGGCTTCGCGCGCCTTGGTCATGGACCTGCTGGCGACCGGCGTCGTTGCGCCCGTCGCCCAAGTCGAAACGGGCGAGCAATTGCTGGCCATGATGCGGCGGGGCCAAATCAGCGTCGGCATCACGATTCCCGCGGACTTCGAGCAGCGCCGCTTCGATGGGCGCCCCGTGGCGCAGATTCTGGTCGATGGCAGCGACACCAGCGTGCAGGCCGCCGCAGCCCAGCTTGCACAGGTGCCGGTGGACGCGAACGCCCGCCGTCGCACGCCCATGCACAGCAGCCCCGAGGGCGGAGCGATTCGCATCGTGAGCTTCTACAACCCCGAACGCCGTTCGCCGGTCAGCATCGTGCCGGGCTTGATTGGGGTGATCCTGACCATGACCATGGTGCTGTTCACCAGCATCGCCATCGTGCGCGAGCGTGAACGCGGCAACATGGAACTGTTGATTGCGACCCCGCTGGACAGCGCGGAGTTGATGATCGGCAAAGTCCTGCCGTACATCGGCATCGGCCTCGTGCAGGTGAGCATGGTGCTCATGCTCGGGGTCTGGCTGTTCTCGGTGCCGATTCGCGGCAGCGTGGTGGATGTCTATCTGGCCTCGGGCCTCTTGATCGTGGCCAACCTCGCGCTGGGCCTGTTGATTTCCACCCGCGTGCGTTCCCAGTTTCAGGCCATGCAGGTGACGATGTTTGTCTTTCTGCCCTCGATCTTGCTGTCCGGTTTCATGTTTCCGTTTGCCGGCATGCCGCGCTTTGCGCAATGGCTGGCTGAAGTGCTGCCGCTGACGCACTTCATCCGTTTGATTCGCGGCGTGATGTTGCGCGGCGCGGAACTTTCCGAGCTGTGGCCCGACGTGCTCGCACTGCTGGCTTTCGCCGGAGTGATGATGGTGTTGGCCATCCTGCAGTTTCAGAAGCGTCTGGATTGAATGGGCGCCAAGCCGATGCGCGGCACATGAGCATCGGTGATGAACTGGGTAGGGATGCTTTGTTCGTTGCATCGGTCCGGCTGCGAATCCGTGCATGCCCGGTTCTAAGCTGTGCGACCCGACTTCGCGATTGCAAGGCTCATGCACGACACCCACATCGACGCGCTTGAAACTCGCCTTCAGACCCAAGGCTTTGCCTTCGTCGAGGGCGTGCGAGCGCGAGCATGGCTGGAGGCGGAAGGCTCACTGGCCGATTGGGCTGAGTTTTCCGCCAGCTGGAACGACCTGCATCTGGACACCTTCATGGCCGATGGCGGGCGTTACCGCAAGCGTCGCCATGGCGTGTTCGCTGCCGTGCGCCGCGATGCGATCACACGCCAACCGCATCAAGCCCATTGGCAAAGTCGGGACTACAACCCACTCAACGGTGGCCACGAACGCTGGTTCGAACCCTTGACCGATGCCACCGCCAACAGCGTCAGCCTTGGCACCGTGCTGCAGGGATTTCGTCGCATCTGCAACGATCTTGCACCCGAGGTTGTTGCCTGGCACATCGAAGTCCATCAGTTCCGAATCGAAGCCAGCCGCGAAGGCGCAGGCCAACCGAGGCCGGAAGGCATGCACCGCGATGGCGTGGACTTCGTCCTGGTGCTGATGATCGGGCGACACAACATCCGCGAAGGCGCCACGTCCATCCATGCGCTCGACGGCACCGAATTGGGCCGATTCACCCTGACCGCGGCTTTTGATGCCGCCATCGTCGAGGATTGGCGCGTTTTTCACGGCGTGACGCCGGTGGAAGCCATCGACCCCCAACAAGTGGCCGCTCGCGATGTATTGGTGGTGACGTTTCGGCGCCTTCACGATGCCTCTACCCGGCGCTCGTGAATCAGACACCATGATGGGCAGAACCGGACGCCACCATCAGCCGCGTCCGGTTGCACCGACTGCTCGCAAACAAAACTGACAGATGGCATCGACCAGCCGTTCCTTGTCGCGCAGGGTTTTGCGGCTCGGGCCAATCGGGCCGACTAGGGCTTCGGTGTAGGCCCCGACGATGCAAGCCGCGCTGGCATCGAGGTTTTGACGCGGGAATACACCCTGATTCACGCCTTGCTTGAGCACGGCTTTGAATACATCACCCAGAAGCTTGCGTGCGCGGATGCGTTCGGCATCGACTTCGGGTTCGGCGGGTTCGGCGATGAAGGCCCAGGCCAGGTTCGGCCCGGCCAAGGCGCGTCGCACGAAGGAGGCGACGGCTGCGTGCAGGGCTTTGTGGGGATCGGGCTGGGCCTCGATCACGGCCTGCAGGATGGCGATTTCATGCTCCACAGCGGCAGTCAGCACTTCCACGAACAACTCGGCCTTGGACGGAAAATGGCGATAGATCGTGCCGGTGGAAACGCCAGCTTCGGACGCGACCGCGGCAATCTGCGCATGGCGAAAGCCGCCCTCGGAGATCAGTCGTCGGGTGGCGCGGACGATGCGCTCGCGATTGCTGGCGAGGCGTTCTTCCATCAGGCGGGTGCGGCGATAGGCCATGTGTGAAGCTCGGGTCCGTGGGCGCAACGCTCGATTCTAAGCCCGATTCCCGGTGTGGTCGCTTCGTTTTCGGCAAAAAATGAATTAGGATTCATTTCATCGAGCCTTGGCATCAGAACGACCCGACATCACCGGGTTGGTTCAGGCTTGGCGTTTTCGGCAGCTTTCCAACGGAGAACCACGCGATGTCACTGGCGGCATTTGATTTCGGGCTTGGCGAAACCATCGACGCGCTGCGCGATGCGGTGCGCGAGTTCGCGCAGGCGCGCATTGCGCCGCTGGCCGAGGCCACCGACCGCAACAACGCCTTCCCCAACGAGCTGTGGCCGGAACTGGGTGAAATGGGCCTGCTGGGCTTGACCGTGGAGGAAGACTACGGCGGCACCGCAATGGGCTATCTGGCGCACGTGGTGGCGATGGAAGAAATCTCGCGCGCCTCAGCCTCGATTGGTTTGTCCTACGGCGCGCACTCCAATCTCTGCGTCAACCAATTGCGCAAGAACGGCACGCACGATCAGAAGCTCAAGTACCTGCCCAAGTTGGTGAGCGGCGAGCATATCGGCGCGCTCGCCATGAGCGAGCCAGGGGCGGGTTCCGATGTGGTGTCGATGCGGCTCAAGGCCGAGCGCCGTGGCGATGTGTTCGTGCTCAACGGCAACAAGATGTGGATCACCAATGGTCCCGACGCCGACACCCTGATCGTCTATGCCAAGACCGACGTTGCGGCTGGCTCCAAGGGCATCACGGCCTTCATCGTGGAGAAGAGTTTCGCCGGTTTTTCCACCGCGCAGAAGCTCGACAAGCTCGGCATGCGTGGTTCCAACACCTGCGAACTGGTATTCCGCGATTGCGAGGTACCGGCCGAGAACGTGCTGGGTGAGGTCAACCAAGGTGTGCGGGTGCTGATGAGCGGCCTGGATTACGAGCGCTTGGTGCTGTCGGGCGGTCCGCTCGGGATCATGGCCGCCTGTCTCGATATCGCCATTCCCTATGCGCACGAGCGCAAGCAGTTTGGCCGCAGCATCGGCGAGTTCCAGTTGATGCAGGGAAAATTGGCCGACATGTACGTGGGTTTCAATGCCTGCCGTGCCTATGTCTATGCCGTGGCCAAGGCCTGCGATCGCGGCCAAACGACGCGCAAGGATGCGGCCGGTGCGATCCTCTACGCCGCCGAAAAGGCGACGTGGATGGCCGGTCAAACCATCCAGACGCTGGGCGGCAACGGCTATATCAATGAATACCCGGCGGCGCGCCTGTGGCGTGACGCCAAACTCTACGAAATCGGCGCCGGCACCAGCGAAATCCGGCGCATGCTGATCGGGCGTGAACTGTTCAACGAGGGGCGCTGAGTCATGACGATCCTGAAGTCGCAACTGGCCACGGGTAGCGAAGCATTTCGCGCCAATGCCGAGGCCATGCGCAGCCAGCTCGATGCGGTCAATGCACGTGCCGCAGTCATCGCCCAAGGCGGTGGCGAAAAGGCCCGTCAAAAACATCGGTCGCGCGGCAAGCTGATGGTGCGCGATCGCATCGATGCCCTGCTCGATCCGGGCTCACCTTTTCTCGAAATCGCACCCTTCGCCGCCACCGGCATGTACGAGGATGCCGTGCCCTGCGCCGGCATGGTGGCCGGCATCGGTCGCATCGAGGGTGTGGAGTGCGTGATCGTGGCCAATGACGCCACGGTCAAGGGCGGCACCTACTATCCGATCACGGTGAAAAAGCACCTTCGAGCGCAGGAAATCGCCCGCGAGAACCGCCTGCCCTGCATCTATCTGGTGGATTCGGGCGGCGCCTTCCTGCCGATGCAGGATGAGGTCTTTCCAGACAAGGAACACTTCGGCCGCATCTTCTACAACCAGGCCACGCTCTCGGCACAGGGCATTCCGCAGATCGCCTGCGTGATGGGTTCCTGCACGGCCGGTGGCGCCTATGTGCCGGCGATGAGCGATGAAACCGTCATCGTCAAGGAACAGGGCACGATCTTCCTCGGTGGCCCGCCGCTGGTGAAGGCTGCAACCGGCGAGGAAGTTTCCGCTGAAGATCTGGGTGGCGCCGACGTGCATACCCGCATCTCGGGCGTGGCCGATCATTTCGCCCTCGACGACCGTCATGCGCTGGCGCAGGTACGGCGCATCGTGGCCAATCTCAATTGGGAAAAGCGCGGTCGTCTCACCCTGCGCGAGCCGGAAGCGCCGCTGTATCCGGCCGAAGAACTCTACGGCGTGATTCCCGCCGATACCCGCAAACCCTTCGATGTGCGTGAGGTCATTGCACGACTCGTCGATGGTTCGCGTTTTGATGAGTTCAAGGCGCGCTACGGCACCACGCTGGTTACCGGTTTCGCCCACGTGCACGGTTTTCCGATCGGCATCGTGGCCAACAACGGCATCCTGTTTTCCGAATCCGCGCTCAAGGGCGCGCACTTCATCGAGCTGTGCGCCAAGCGCGGGATTCCACTCCTGTTCCTGCAGAACATCACCGGCTTCATGGTCGGGCGCAAATACGAGAACGGCGGCATCGCGCGTGACGGCGCCAAGATGGTGATGGCGGTGGCCTGCGCGAAAGTGCCCAAGTTCACCGTGGTGATCGGTGGCAGTTTCGGCGCCGGCAACTACGGCATGTGCGGGCGCGCTTATTCACCGCGATTCCTTTGGATGTGGCCGAATGCCCGCATCGGGGTGATGGGTGGCGAGCAGGCCGCGAGCGTCTTGGCGCAGGTGCGCCGCGACGGCATCGAAGCCAAGGGCGGCGCGTGGTCGGCTGAGGATGAAGCCACGTTCAAGGCTCCGATTCGTGAGAACTTCGAAGCCCAGAGCCATCCTTTTTACGCCAGCGCACGGCTGTGGGACGACGGCATCATCGATCCGGCCAAGACTCGGCACGTGCTGGCGCTGGCGCTGTCGGCGGCCCTCAATGCGCCGATCGAAAACACCGATTTCGGCATCTTCCGGATGTAAGGCCATGAGCGACGAACTCATCCAGATCGAACACACCGGCGCCATTGCCACGCTTTGGTTGAATCGGCCCGACAAACACAATGCCTTTGACGAGCATCTGATCGCCGCGATCACGCGCGGGCTCGAACGACTGGGCGCTGACGATACCGTGCGCGCCGTGGTGCTGGCTGGGCGCGGCAAAAGTTTTTCCGCCGGTGGTGACCTCGACTGGATGCGCCGCGCCGCCGCATACAGTTACGAAGAAAATCTGGCCGACGCCGAACTCTTGGCGCGCATGTTGGGCACACTCGCCACCTTGCCAAAGCCCACCATCGCACGCGTGCACGGCGCAGCATTGGGTGGCGGTGTGGGCTTGGTCTGCGCCTGCGACATCGCCATCGCCAGCGATGCCGCGTTCTTTGCCACCACCGAAGTACGCGTCGGTTTGATTCCCGCCACCATTGGCCCCTACGTGCTGCGCGCCATCGGCGCACGGCAAGCACAACGCTACTTTCTGACGGCCGAGCGCATCAATGCGCAACGCGCGCGGGAGATCGGCTTGGTACACGAGGTGGTGGCCGAGTCGGCTTTGGAATCCAAACTCGATGAAGTGATCGGTGCCTTGCTGGCCTGTGGCCCGCAGGCCCAGGCCACGGCCAAGCGTTTCATCGCGGACACCGCCAATTGGCCCTTGGATGCCGCGCTCATCGCTGATTCGGTCAAAGCCATCGCCCGCATCCGCGCCACCGAGGAGGCACGCGAGGGCCTCTCGGCGTTTCTCGAAAAGCGCAAGGCGAACTGGACATGAGCGCACGCCCCTTCGACACCCTCCTGATCGCCAATCGTGGCGAGATCGCCTGCCGCGTGATCGCCACCTGCAAGCGTCTGGGCATCCGCAGTGTGGCGGTGTATTCGGAAGCCGACGCCCACGCGCGGCACGTCCGTCTGGCGGACGTGGCGGTGCCGATCGGCCTTGCCGCAGCGCGTGAAAGTTATCTGGTGGTGGACAAGATTCTTGCCGCTGCCAAACAGACCGGCGCCCAGGCCATTCATCCCGGCTATGGCTTCTTGTCCGAGAACGCCGAGTTTGCCCGCGCCTGCGATCAGGCCGGCGTCGTCTTCATCGGGCCACCCGCCAGCGCCATCGAGGCCATGGGCGACAAGAGCGCCGCCAAGGCCCTGATGCAAGAGGCCGGCGTGCCGCTGACACCCGGCTACCACGGCCACGAACAGGCGGCTGAATTTCTGCATGCGCAAGCCGATGCCATCGGTTATCCCGTGCTGATCAAGGCCAGCGCCGGCGGCGGCGGCAAGGGCATGCGGCGGGTGGATCGCAGCGAAGACTTCATCGCGGCACTGGCCTCGTGCCAGCGCGAAGCGGCGTCGAGTTTCGGCAACGATCATGTGCTGGTGGAAAAGTACGTGCTGCGCCCGCGGCATATCGAAATCCAGGTGTTTGGCGACACCCACGGCAACGTGGTGTATTTGAACGAACGCGACTGTTCGGTGCAGCGTCGTCATCAGAAGGTGCTGGAAGAAGCGCCGGCACCGGGCATGAGCGCCGAACGTCGCGCCGCCATGGGCCGTGCCGCGGCCGATGCTGCGCGTGCGGTCGGCTATGTCGGTGCCGGCACGGTGGAGTTCATCGCTTCGCAAAGCGGTGACTTCTATTTCATGGAAATGAACACCCGCCTGCAGGTCGAGCACCCCGTGACGGAAATGATCACGGGTCTGGACCTGGTCGAATGGCAATTGCGCGTGGCCGCAGGCGACCGCCTGCCACTGAGCCAAGCGCAAGTGCCGCTGATCGGGCACGCCATCGAGGCACGCATCTATGCTGAAGATCCCGATCGCGGCTTCCTGCCATCGATCGGTACGGCCAAGGTGTTCGAAATGCCGACTGGCGAAGGCGTGCGTGTGGACACCGGCATCGAGGCCGGTGATGCGGTGACCCCGTTCTACGATCCGATGCTGGCCAAATTGATCGTGCACGGTGCCGATCGCGACGAGGCGCTGGCGCGGATGCGGCAAGCCTTGGCGCAGACCGCCATCGTGGGACTTTCCAGCAATGTCGGATTTTTGTCGCGGTTGGTAGCCGCCGAGGGTGCGTTCGCCCGAGCTGATCTCGATACCAGTCTGATCGAGCGCGAACACGACGCGCTGCTTCCAGCAACGACGCCCGCCACGGCACGCCAGATTGCGCTGGCCAGCGTGGCCCAACTACTGCACGAGACCAAGGCCATCGCCAGTGCCGATCCGTGGAGCGCGCACGGTGGCTGGCGTTTACATGGCCAGACTGCTCGCGAACTGCGCTGGCGCGAACGCGACGAACTGCGCCTCGCCACCGCTTGGTCACAGGAAGCTAGCTGGCGCATCAGTGTCGATGGTGTGGTGTTCGATATGTCGGGCGCGTTCGATGGTTCGCACCTCGATGCCTGCATCGACGGCGAGAGCGTGCGCATTCTCGTGAGTTGCGTGAATGGCGTCTGGCATCTGTTCGACCACGGCCAGCATCGGATCTTGCAGATCGATGACCCACTGGCGCGCGCCGACTCGGGCCGTGCCCACGGCGGCGACCTGGCCGCGCCGATGCCGGGCAAGATCATCGCCTTGCTCGCCGAACCTGGCCCAGTCAAGGCCGGCGCAGCCTTGTTGGTGATGGAAGCGATGAAGATGGAGCACACCATCACCGCGCCCGCCGACGGCCAGCTCGAAGGCTTCCGCATCACGCTCGGCGAGCAGGTGGACGATGGCGCGGTCCTGGTCGACTTCACTCCCGCCGGGGCATCGCCATGAACACGGCGCGCGATGCTGTCCGCATCGTCGAAGTCGGACCACGCGATGGCTTGCAGAATGAAGCGCGTGAGGTTCCCACGGACACCAAGATCGCCCTGATCCAGCGTCTGGCCGCGTGTGGCCATAGCGAAGTGGAGGCCACCAGCTTCGTCAGCCCGAAATGGATACCGCAGTTGGCCGATGCCGAGCCGGTGATGGCGGGCCTCGTGCGTCGCCATGGCGTGCGTTATCCGGTGCTCGTGCCCAACGAACAGGGCCTGGATCGCGCCGTGGCGGCGGGCGCACAGGACATTGCCGTGTTCACTGCTGCCTCCAGCGCCTTCACCCGCAAGAACATCAACTGCGATGTGGTCCAATCCCTGCAACGCATTGCGCGCGTGATGGATCGCGCACGTGACCATGGCCTGAGCGTGCGCGGCTATGTTTCCACCGTGCTGGGTTGCCCCTACCAAGGCGCCGTGCCGATCAAGGACGTGGTGCAGGTAGCCCGCGTCCTGCATGAGCTGGGTTGCCGTGAGATTTCACTCGGCGACACCATCGGCGTCGGCACCCCGCACAAGGCCCGCGCAATGCTCGAAGCCTGCGCCAGCGAAGTGCCCATGGCCCAGCTGGCCGTGCATTTCCACGACACCTACGGTCAGGCGCTCGCAAACGTGTTCGCGTGCATCGAGGCCGGCGTGCGCGTGGTCGATGCCTCGGTGGCGGGCTTGGGCGGCTGCCCCTACGCGCAAGGCGCCAGCGGCAACCTCGCCAGTGAGGATCTGGTTTACCTGCTGAATGGCCTCGGCATTGAAACCGGTGTGGACCTCGATGCCCTGTGCGATACCGCACGCTGGATCAACACCGAACTGGGCCGCGAGCCGGTGAGCAAACTGGCGCGAATCGAGAACGCACGTCGCTTCCGAGCCTGATTCCAGCCTCGTCATCACGCCCGTGGGCAAAGGTTTTGTTGTCAACAGCGATTGATGCGCACCGGAACTTCCTTGTAGATCGGGGTGTGGGTATCGGCGCTGTAATGACTGGCCGGAACCAGCCCACTGGCTTCCGGAAAATAGGCCGCAACACAGCCACGCGCGATATCGAAACCGCGCACGGTGAACGCACGAACGCACCGATCGATGCCATCGTCGATCACCGCCTCGATATCGACCCGGTCACCGTCAAGCAGATTGCGTGCGGCCATGTCCTCTGGGTTGACGAACAGCACACGCCGATCACCGGCGACATCACGGTAGCGGTCGTCGTTGGAATACACCGTCGTGTTGAACTGGTCGTGGGCACGGATGGTCATCAGCGCCAGCACCGCGTCGCCGAACTGTTGGCGTGCGCGGGTCAGCGGCGTTTCACCGCGCAAGGGCGCGCCAATGAAGCGGGCACGCCGTGAGGGGGTCGAAAAACGACGCTCAGCGGCCGCATTGGGCAGACGGAAGCGACCGTTCTCGCGCAAGCGCTCGCTGTAGGCGTCGAAGCCTTCGGTGACGCCGTGTTGACACTGCTCGATGGCGTCGCGGATGCGGTCGTAATCGTCCGCCAAGGCTTGCCAAGGCACGGCCGTCGTATGGCCGATGGCCTGCGCCAGCTGCGCCACGATGACCGGCTCGCTCCGTTGCCGGTCGCTGATCGGTCGCTGCGTTCCGCGCGATGCGCGCACGGTGCTGCTGGTGTCTTCGGTGGACACGCTTTGCGCACGACCGCCGCTGAGGTCTTGGTCGCTGCGACCCAGCGTCGGCAACACCAGTCCGATCGCGCCGGGATGGCAATGGGTGCGATTGAGCTTGGTGGCGATGTGCAACGTAAATCGACACTTGGAAAGTGCATCCAGCACCCGTGGCGCGTCGGGTGCGGCCACGCCGAAGTTGCCGCCGAGCGACAACAAGGCCTGCATCGAACCCTCGAACAGGCCACCGATCACGCCGGCGGCATCGCGCCCGTGGTCGCGGCACAGGCGGATGCCTGGAAAACACGCGGCCTGATTGTCCAGCCAACGTGTGGAAACCTGCGAAGTGGCGCCCATGGTGCGATCGCCCTGCACGTTGGAATGGCCGCGCACCGGCATCAGACCCGCGCCTTTTTTGCCGACATTGCCACGCAGCAGGGCCAGATTGACGACTTGCTGGATGGTCGCGACTGCTCGCGGGTGCTGGGTCAGGCCCATGCACCAGCACAGCATGGTGGCTTTCGAGCGGGCGTATTGTGTGGCGATCTCGCGCAACTGCGGAATCGACAGACCCGACTCCTCCTCGATATCGGACCAGCCAAGGGCTTCGATCTGCGACCGCAGTGTGTCCAGCCCCTCGCAATGCTCACCCATGAACTCGTGATCGAGGACGTGGCCGGGTCGCGCAGCCTCGTCTTCGAACAAGGCCTTCATTACCCCCTGCAAGGCCGCAAGGTCGCCACCGATGCGCACCGGATAGATCGCATTGGCCACCGCGATGCCGCGATTGCCGAGCAGTTCGGAAACGTTCTTCGGGTCGGAGAAATTGCGAAAGCCGCGCTCGCCGATCGGGTTCAGCGCCAAAATCGTGGCGCCACGCTGCCGCGCCGCATGCAAGGCGGCCATCATGCGCGGGTGATTGCTGGCCGGATTCTGGCCAATGACAAGAAACAGCTCGGCGTGATCGAAGTCATCCAACTGACAGGTGCCTTTGCCAATGCCAACACTCTGTTTGAGCGCGTAACCTGAGGGCTCGTGACAAAAGTTCGAGGAATCCGGCAAATGCGGGCTGCCATAGCTGCGTGCCAGTAGCTGCCAAAGGAAAGCCGCCTCATTGCTGGATCGTCCCGAGGCATAAAACGCCACCGCTTGCGCCGGCAGCGCCCGTAACTCGCGCGCAGCGATACCGAGGGCCTGATCCCAGTCGATCGCGCGATAGCGGTTGCTGGCACGTTCGTAGAGCACCGGCGTGGTGAGGCGGCCCTCAAATTCCAGTTCGAGATCGCTGAGTGCTTGCAGTTCTTCCGGCGTCTTGCCGTCGAAGAACGCGCCGCCTGCCGCCTTGCGCGTCATTTCCCAGGCCACCGCCTTCTGCCCCTGCTCGCAACTGTCGACGAGGGGTCGTCCGTCTTTGTCGGGAAACGCGCAACCCGGGCAATCAAAGCCGCCGTGCACCTTGTTGTTCTTCAGGAAGGAGCCGATGACCTTGGCTGGGATTTCCTGCCGACGGAACGCATTCAAGGCAGCGGCGATGGCGCCCCGGCCGCCGGCCGGTTTGGAGCGCGTGTCGGTGATGTCCATGCTGGCCGGTCCCTGAACGAAGTAGCCGGACAGTAAAGGCAAACGCGCGCTCGTGCACCTGCCAGCCCAGTAGAGCAGCGAGATACGTCACACGGCGCTATGATCCTCGTCATCCATACGGATTCGGAGCTGGAGCCGTCATGTATTCGATCAGCATCAAGGCGTCCACTCATCAGGGGTGGGGCGAACTGCGCGGCATGCTGCACTTCGGTGACGGAGTCTTGCGCATGCAGCATAAGGCGAGTGATGCGGTGCTTGGCCTGCTGACATCCCGCGCCAAGGAACAGGAAATCAACCTGGACTTGTTGAGCCGAGTTGACTATCTCTCCGGGTTTCTTGGCCTGTTTCCGAGGATCGAGCTTCAGTTCTCCGACTTCGTGGTCGCAAGTACATTGCCGGGCGTCAATGGCACCACGATGACCCTGAGTGTGTGCTGGCGTGAGCGTCTCGAAGCACGAGAGATGGTCGAAAGTCTGGAGGCTGCGCGCGCTTTGCGGCGTACGATGGCACTGGAAGGCGACATCAATCGATTGTCCCGCGTCGATCCGCTGGCTGGTTTGCGGGATGCAGCGCTGAGTCCTGCTTCGTCAAAGTCCGAGAGAAAGCTTTCCGCATAAGGCTCGGATGACGTTACTGCGTCGTCCAGAGCTTGGCGTTGGTCTGTTGAATCAATGTGTTAACAGACATTTGGCCCCGGTTTTCGCCAAAGTGGCGGCGGGTGTTGGCCTGCTCGAACAACAGGTACGGTGACTGGTAGGAAGATGCGGGAAGAAGCTAGACATTGACGGATGAGGATCAGAAAACATAGAATTGTCGGTTCCATTGTCCAAAGCCGATCGGTGTTGCCATGAAGCGCACTTACCAACCCAGCAATCTGAAGCGCGCCCGCACCCACGGTTTTCGCGCCCGCATGAAGACCGCCGGTGGCCGCAAGGTCATCAATGCGCGTCGAGCCAAGGGTCGCAAGCGTCTGGCCGTCTGAGGTCAGCGCCGGCATCGTGACTGCCCGCCATGGCTGAGCGCCCAGCGGCATCGATGCCCCCCACTGCAAACTTTCCGGCGCAGAGTCGGATCTGCGCGCAGCGCGACTTCAAGCGCTGCTTCGCCACCGGTCGGCGCGCCCACTCGCGCGGTTTGACCGCGGTCTATCGTGCCTACGATGGCAACGACCATCAACACGGATTGCAGTACGTGCGCCTGGGCATGGCCTTTTCACGCAAGGTCGACGTACGCGCGGTTGAGCGCAATCGCCTGAGGCGACTGACGCGTGAATGGTTTCGTCACAACCGCCATGGCCTGGCCGCCGGTGATCTGGTGATCGTTGGCAAATCGGCTGCGCGGGGCAGCTCCACCATGCAACTTTTCGAGGAACTGGACAGTCTTGTCCGGCGACTCGGTTTGCTGGCAACCGCGCATGAAGGCAAAATGCTCAGTTCACCCACGCCAACGCAGCCTGGCAAGGGCTCCTGAGTCACATTCCTCCTGGGCAGGACATCCAAGTTCGCCCGCCATTGCACGCAGCTCCCCGCGCCCATGACCCAAACCCGAACCTTCCTGATCGTTGCCTGGCTTGTCGCGGCCTTCCTGTTGTGGGATGCGTGGCAAAAGGACCAACACCCCAGTTTGCCGGCTGAAGCAGTAACGACCACGGCCACGACGGTGGCGGATCAAGCCATCCCGACCGCCGACGGCAGTGTGCCTTCCGTGCCGCAAGTCAGTGCGGGCCCGGACGAAGCCTCGCCCGAAAACGCGCCGTTGGAAGCGCCGCGCTCGCGCACACTGACCCTCAGCAACGACGTGCTGCGCCTGAGTCTGGACGCCAATGGCGGCGCCATCGTCGGTGCCGCACTGTTGGCCTATCCCGCGGAAGCCAAGGGCGATGCTCAACCGGTGCAGTTGCTCAGCGCCGAACCCGAACATCTGTTCGTGGTGCAGAGTGGATTGGTGGGCCAGGCTGCGGTACCCGCACATGACGCCCAGATGCAAGCCCAGTCTGGCGACCAGCACTTGGCAGAGTCGGGCAACGAAGTCAGCCTGAACTTTGTGTGGCAAGGCGAAGACGGGCTTGAGGTTGAACGCAGCTATCGCCTCACACGCGGCAGCTATTTGGTGGAGATCACCGACACGGTGCGCAACAAGAGCAGCGCGAACTGGACGGGCAATGCCTACCACCAATTGGTGCGCGTGCCGCCACCCAAGCCCAAGGGCGGCTTCACCAATCCGCAAAGCTTGAGTTTTGTGGGTGCGGCTTGGTACAGCCCGCAAGACAAATTCGAAAAGCTCAAGTTTGGTGATTTCGATCCGAAGGAGCCGCTCCAGCGCACCGTGACCGATGGCTGGATCGCGATGTTGCAACACTACTTCGTGGCCGCGATCGTACCGGCCCGCGGTGAGGCCACCGCTTTCAACAATGCCGTGTTGAGCCACAACCGTTATCTGGTGCGTGAGATGGGCAACAGCCTGTCGGTAGCCGCCGGTGCCCAAGCCAGTACCAAGGTGCAGGTGTATCTGGGGCCCAAGCTGCGCGATCAGCTCGAAGCCGTCGCGCCCGGTTTGGGCCTGAGTCTCGACTACGGCATCTTCACCGCCATCGCGCAACCGATCCACTGGCTGCTGGCCTTGCTGCACAGCCTGTTCGGCAACTGGGGTTGGGCCATCGTGTTCCTGGTCGTCCTGATCAAGGCCGCGCTGTTCAAGTTGTCCGAGGCGCAGTACAAGAGTTTTGCCCGCATGCGGCGCATCCAGCCGCGACTGGAAGCCTTGAAGGAACGCTTTGGCGACGATCGCCAGAAGTACCAGACGGCGATGATGGAGTTGTACAAGAAGGAAAAGATCAACCCCTTGGGCGGTTGTCTGCCGATCTTGGTGCAATTTCCGGTGTTCCTGTCGCTGTACTGGGTCTTGATCGAAGCCGTCGAATTGCGTCAGGCGCCGTGGATCCTGTGGATCCAGAACCTGAGTGCGCCAGATCCCTATTTCATCTTGCCGGCCCTCAACCTGGTGACGATGTGGGCCACGCAGAAGCTTTCGCCAACACCGGGCATGGACCCGATGCAAAAGCGCATGATGCAAATGATGCCCTTGGTGTTTGGCGTGATGTTTGCGTTTTTCCCGGCGGGCCTCGTGCTCTACTGGACCACCAACGGTCTGCTCGGCTTGTTGCAGCAGTGGTACATCATGCGCCGCCACGGCGAGCCTGCCGCAGCCGCTGCGATCGCCAAGTAAGGCCGCGCGATGGCCGCCGATCGCACCGATACGATCGCCGCCATCGCCACCGCGCCGGGAGCCGGTGGCATCGGTGTGGTGCGTGTGTCCGGCAAGCGCGTGCCGGACATCGCGGCTCAGCTTCTGGGCCAAGCGGCCAAGCCGCGCCACGCCCATCTGATGGATCTGTGTGATGCCGCCGGCCAGTGCATCGACACCGGCTTGCTTCTGCTGTTTCCGGCGCCCGCATCCTTCACCGGTGAGGACGTCATGGAGCTGCAATTGCATGGCAGCCAAGCGGTCCTGCGCATGGCCTTGCGCCGCCTCCATGAACTCGGAGCTCGACCGGCACGTGCCGGCGAATTTTCCGAACGCGCCTTTCTCAACGGCAAATTGGATCTGACCCAGGCCGAAGCCATCGCCGACCTCATCAATGCCGGCTCTGAAGCTGCGGCCCGCGCCGCGCAACGCAGCCTGCACGGCGAGTTCTCGCAACAGGTGGATGCGCTGGCGGCCGCGATTCTGGCGACGCGCGTGCAAGTCGAAGCGGCCATCGACTTCGGCGACGAAGATATTCCTGCATTGTCACTCCAAGGTTTGATCGCCCAGCTTACGCAGGCGCAATCAGGACTGCAGGCACTGATGCAGGCGGCTGAGCGCGGCCGACGTCTGAACGATGGTCTGCACGTGGTCATCCTGGGCCGACCCAATGTCGGCAAATCGAGCCTGCTCAACGCGCTGGCCGCCGACGAGCGTGCCATCGTCACCTCGCAAGCCGGCACCACGCGAGATTTGTTGCGTGAGGTGATCCGCATTGATGGTGCCGAACTGACCTTGGTCGACACCGCCGGTTTACGTGAGAGCCACGATGCGATCGAACGGGAGGGCATTCGTCGGGCATTGTCCGAGGCCGACAGGGCCGATCTGATCGTGCACGTCGTCGAGGAAGCCGCTGACGTGCCGCTAGAACGGACGCAGACCGCCGAGCGATTGGTCGTGCACAACAAGATCGACATGTCGCACGGAAGCCCTTGCCGGGAGTGGATCGAGGGCGTGGAACACATCCACCTGTCCGCACGCAGTGGCGCGGGACTGGACTTGCTGCGGGAAAGCCTGGCACAGCACGCGGGTGCCGGCGCCAGTGAAGCGGGCAGTTTCAGTGCACGCCAGCGTCATGTATTGGCCTTGGAGCGTGCGCTCGAATCCGTGCAGGACGCACTTCGTGCCTTGGCTCAACAAGGTTCCTGGGAACTGGCGGCCGAAGACCTGAGACACGCCCACGCTCAACTGGGCGAAATTACCGGCGCGGTCAGCACCGAGGACGTGCTCGGCCAGATATTTGCAAACTTTTGCATCGGCAAGTGATTTGCAATGAAAAAAGACCAAGGTGACGGTGAAGAATATTCACCGGTCTTTGACTTGGAGGCCACTTGCGAACGAACATAGCTCCAAGCGGCCCCAAATGGGCCGTGGCACCGTCGCATTCAGGTGCCTGCAAACCCACATGAAGCACCGTTTAGGGGAATCGACGACATGACGAATTCAAAATGGAACTATCTGCGCGGCGTCAGCCTGAGCTTGGCCATTGGTTTGACCTTGGTGCTCGGTGCCTGTGGGGAGGCCGAACAGGCACCACCGCGTGCACCGGCCGCCACGCCTGTTGCGACACCGGCCGCGCCTGCTGCGGCTGAGCCTGTGGCAACGGATTCCGCCGACGGTGAATCCGTGGTGGTTCAGCCGAGCCTGGTGGATACCCTGAACATTGACGAGTTGCTAGTGCGCGCCGATGCTGCGGAAAAAGAAAAGCAGCTGTTCGTTCCGGAAGGTGAAAGCGCCTTTGAAATGTACCTGCGCGTGATCGAGCAGGAACCGGAGAATGTGCGCGCTCGCAATGCGCTCAGCGATCTATTCCCGTATGCCATGCTGTATGTGGAACAGCGCGCCACAGCGGGTGACCTGCCGGAAAGCGAACGCGTGCTCGACCTGATGAAGCGTGCCAACGCAGACGCACCGGCCCTGCCACGTTTGGAGCGTAGTGTGACGCAGTTGCGCGAGCGCATTTCCAATGAAACCCAGCGCGCTGCAGCGGCAGCGGCAGCGGCAGCTGCCGCAGCGGCAGCGCCCGTTCCGGTTCGCGAACCCACGCCGGTCGCACCGCCCGTGGTCACCGCACCGGTTGAGCCGGCGCCCGTGGCCACCGCACCAGCTCCGGAGCCCGAACCAGTTGCCGAGCCCGTGGCAGCCGCCCCGGCCCCGGCCCCGCAGCCTGCGCCTGCCGCCGTACCACCGCCGCCTGCACCGGCAGCTGCGGCAGCGCCGGCTGCACCCACGGCCATTTCCGTGGTGCGTCCTCGTTATCCGCCGCAGGCGTACCGCCGTCAGATCGAAGGCTCGGTCACGGTCGGCTTCACGATCATGCCGGATGGCAGCGTGGCCAATGTCCGGGTCTTGTCGAGCCGACCGAACAACATCTTCGATCGCGAAGCCGTCAACGCCATGGAACGTTGGCGTTACACCGCCACCGGCCAGCAGGTCGAAAGCAGCCGCGTATTCGACTTCAAATTGTCCGAGTAAGCCGGACCCCACCGCGCCTCGCCACGATTTCCGTGGCGAGGTTTGACGTGAGCGTCGATATACTGCGCCGCTCCTTGGATCAAAGAGTGTGCAGATGACGGCTGTCCCGGCCTTGGAAGTGCGTGGCTTGCGCAAGCGCTACGACACCGGTGTGGAGGCCTTGAAGGGAATCGACCTGAGTGTGGCCGAGGGCGACTTTTTCGCCTTGCTTGGTCCCAACGGCGCGGGCAAGTCCACCCTGATCGGCATCATCAGCTCACTGGTCAACAAGAGCGAGGGCGAGGCTCGGGTATTTGGCATCGACATCGCGCGACAACGCAACTTGGCGATGCGCCAGATCGGTCTGGTGCCGCAGGAACTGAACTTCAACCAGTTCGAAAAGCCGCTCGAGATTTGCATCAACTACGCCGGCTTTTACGGCATCGCACGCGACGAAGCGATGCGGCGGGCAAAACAGGAACTGGAGCGCGCCCATCTTTGGGACAAGGCGCAGGCCACGAGTCGCACCCTGTCGGGCGGCATGAAACGTCGCCTGATGATCGCGCGGGCGATGATGACCCAACCCCGACTGTTGATCCTGGATGAGCCGACTGCAGGCGTTGACATCGAAATTCGACGCGGCATGTGGCGTGCCTTGCGCGAAATCAACGCGGCCGGCACCACCATCATCCTGACCACGCACTATCTGGAGGAAGCCGAGACCCTGTGTCGCAACCTTGCGATCATCGATCACGGTCAGATCATCGAGCACGGCCCCATGCGATCACTGCTGGCCAAACTCGACGTGGAGAGTTTCCTGCTCGACGTGGAGGCCAGCGAGAACGTCCTCTTGCCGACCGTTCCGGGGCTGACCCTGACGAGGCAGGACGCCAACACGCTCGATTTGAGCATGCCGCATTCGATGGACTTCAATCGCGTGTTCGCGGCGTTGGACGGGGCCGGCATTCGCGTACGCTCGATGCGCCCCAAGAGCAACCGCCTGGAGGAATTGTTCGTGCGGCTGATTGGCCCGAAGGGTGCGGCATGAAGCAAGGTCTCGACCCCACGGTTTCGGCGGACCTGGTGGCACTGGCCACGATCACGCGTCGGGAGATCGTGCGCATCCTGCGCATCTGGACCCAGACCCTGATTCCGCCGGCGATCACCATGACGCTGTACTTTCTGATCTTCGGTGGCCTGATCGGCGCGCGCGTGGGCCAGATGGATGGGGTGGCCTACATGGACTTCATCGTGCCCGGGCTGGTGATGATGAGCGTGATCCAGAACAGTTACGGCAACATCTCCAGTTCTTTTTTCAGTGCCAAGTTTGGTCGTCACGTCGAAGAACTGCTGGTCAGTCCGATGCCCAATTGGGTGATCCTCGGCGGTTACGTGTCCGGCGCCGTGCTGCGTGGCTTGATGGTGGGCGTGATCGTGCTGGTGATCGCGATGGCCTTCACCACGGTGCGCATTCCCCATCCTCTGGTCACCCTGAGCTCGGTGCTGCTGGGTTCGGTGATCTTCTCGCTGGCAGGATTCGTCAATGCCGTTTTTGCCAAGAAGTTCGACGACATCGCGATCGTGCCGACCTTCATCCTGACCCCATTGACCTATCTGGGTGGCGTGTTTTACTCGGTCAAGCTCCTGCCAAGCTGGGCCGAGGCCGCCACCTACGCCAACCCGATCTTCCACATGGTCAATGCCTTCCGCTATGGCTTGCTCGGCGTCAGCGATGTCAGCCTGTGGATCGCCTATGCCTTGATGCTTGGCTTTGTCGTGGCGCTTGCGGCATTTGCCTTGTGGCTGTTGCGCCAGGGCGTGGGCCTGCGCAGCTGAGAACCACGTTCTGCGCCTTCAGCCCGCTTTTGCGGGCAGGCGGAAAAACTGGCGACTGGTGCGCTCGGTGGCTTCGGCCACCGCCGATGCCGGCTCACCGCGATCACGCGCGAGTTCTTCGATGATATGCGGCAAGAAGGCCGGCTCGTTGCGTCGATCCTTGGGCGCAGGCTTGAGGGTTCGCGGCAAGAGGTAAGGCGCGTCGGTCTCCACCATCAGGCGATCGGCGGGAATGCTTTTCACCAACTCGCGCAGGTGCTGGCCGCGACGCTCATCGCACAGCCAGCCGGTGATGCCGATATGCCAATCGCGATCCAGACAGTCGAACAATTCGGCGCGCGTGCCGGTGAAGCAATGCACCACGGCGGCGCCGATGCGGCCTTCGACGTTCTTCATCATTGCGACAAAATCCGCGTGCGCATCGCGCTGGTGCAGAAACAGCGGCTTGCCGGTATCCATCGCGATTTGCAGCTGCAGCTCGAAGGCGCGGCGTTGCGCCGGCCGCGGTGAGAAGTCACGAAAATAGTCGAGACCGCACTCGCCCACGGCCACCACTTCGGGGTGTTGATGCAGGAGGCGCAGCTCGGCATCGCATTCGGCGGTGTACTCGACGGCATGGTGCGGATGTACGCCCGCGGTGGCAAACCATTCGCCGGGGCGACTGCGCGCCAAGGCCAGCGCCTTGGGTGAATGTTCGCGACTGGCGCCGGTGAGAATGGCGGCGTGCACGCCGCCATCGCGTGCGCGCTGCCATACCGCATCGCGGTCGCGGTCGAAGCTGTCGTGGGTGAGATTGAGGCCGATATCGATCATGGTCGTGAAGGAACAAGAAAGGTCATTGCGCGCGATGTCGCCGGGCGCAAGGCGAGGGCAACACCGAATCGGGCCTCAATCGGCCGGCACACAACGTTCTTGTGCCCAGGCGCGCAGGTGCTGGATCTCTTCGGCCATCAATACCGACAGCGGGCGCGTTTGCGCAAGCGCGGCAACGATGCCGGCGGTATCGAGTCTGGTCTGCGCCGCGTGGGCATCGTACAGGGCGCTGACGATGGCCTGTTCGATTTCAGCACCGGAGAAGCCGTCGCTGGCCCGGCTCAAGGCCACCAGATCGAAGCCCTTCGGCGCCTGCGTGCGGCGCGCCAGATGGATGCGGAACACCTCTTGCCGGACTTCGGGCGTGGGCAGGTCCACGAAGAACACTTCATCGAAGCGTCCCTTGCGCAGGAACTCGGGTGGCAAGCGCGAAATGTCGTTGGCGGTAGCCACGAGAAACACCGCGGCCTTGCGCTCATTCATCCAGGTCAACACCGTGCCCAGCACGCGTCGTGACACGCCATCGTCACTGTCGGAAGTGGCCAGGCCTTTTTCGATTTCGTCGCACCACAACACGCAGGGTGCCATGGCATCGGCCGTGGCCAGCGCATCACGCAGATTGCGTTCGGTTTCACCGTGGAATTTGTTGTAGAGCGCGCCAAAATCCAAGCGCAACAAGGGCACGCCAAAACCGCCCGCCGTGGCCTTGGCCGCCAAGGACTTGCCGGCGCCCTGCACGCCCAGGAGCAAGAGTCCACGCGGCCGATCGAGGCCCGGTGGCGGCGTGTCCGATGTGAACACCGCACGGCGTTGCTCGATCCAGCGCTTGAGTCGCGCAAGCCCGGCGATCTGGTCCATCTGGGCAGTATCTGGCACGAGGTTGACCACGCCGCTGCGACCCAAAAGATCGAAGCGCGACTGTTGTGCACGCGCTACGTCGGCGGGGCCGATCAGGCCGTCGGCATAGATCAGCTCACGCGCAATACGGCGCGCATCCACCAGCGACAGACCCCGCAAATAGCGCAGCACCGCGCGTTGCGAGGCCGCATCCACTTCAACCCGGCGGCCACCGTTTTCGCGCGAATAGGCGAACGCCTCCTCCCGCAGCATTTTCGCCAGCTCGGCCTCATCCGGCAGGCGCATCACATAACGTGTGGCAAGTGGTTCCAGTTCGGGCGGCAACTCGATCTTGCTGCCGATCAACACCACGCATTGCCGCGCCGCACCCTGGCCGAGCACGATCTCGCGCAACAGGCGCACATTCATGGCGTAACGCAGGTAAGGACTGAAATCGAACAGCAACCAGACCCCGCGCTGGGCTTCGTCACGCATTGCTTGGAGGACCACGCTGGAATCGTTTGCCATGGGTACGGCGGGATCGTCCAGATCCAGACGCGACAAGCCTTGCGTGATCGACCAGCGCCACAGCGGGCGAAACAGCTCGGCCACCACGTGCCGGAAGGAATCCAGCAACAAGCCTTCTTCCTGCGTCTCCACCAACAACAGCGGGGTGCCGGCGCGGATGCGTACGGCAAGGTCATGCGGGTCAAACATTGGAGCGATCCCGGGAAACGTCCAGCAACGGTGTATTCTGCCCAACCCGTGCTTTCGTTGCCGAGTCACATCATGATCGCAGCATTTCGCCCCCTTGCCTTCACGCTCCTGACAGCTGCGTTGCTGCTGCCGGCAGCATGGGAGGCGCAGGCCAAGCCGCCGCGCGAGCGCAGTCCGCAGGTTGTTCTGGAAAAGCGCGGCGCCAGCCTGCGATTGATTGCACCCGATCGCGTGCAACTGGCCAGTCAGGACCTGCAAAGGGATGGCGACAAGTCGCGTCCCATTCGTTACGGCCGCGTGTTGCGCACCGGCGTGATCGATGCCATGGCTGGGGCCGGCACCTGGACCCGATTGGCGACCGGCGACTGGTCGTGGCGATTGGACGTGGTGGCGACGGGTGCGACCAGTCTCGAATTCGGCTTCTCGCGCTTGTACCTGCCGCATGGCGCGAGCCTTGTGATCCGCGCGACCAACGGCAAGCAGATGCTGGCGCCCTTGAGCGATGCCGACAATCCACGCAATGGGGTCTTGCATACAGCGATGTTGCAAGGCGATCGCGCAACCCTGGAGCTGCGTGTGCCGGCCAACAAGCGTGAGCATGTCGAACTGGCCCTGAGCCGTGTCGTTTGGGGTTATCGCGATCCGTTTGCTGCAGCTCAGGCCAAGTCGGGTAGTTGCAACGTCGATACGATCTGTCCCGAGGGTGATGCCTGGCGCGAGCAGATCGCTTCGGTGGCGGGCTATGCGTTCTCCGAATCCGATGACCAGCTGATGTGTACCGGCACCCTGCTCAACACCGGCAACACCGCAGAAGACACCAGTCACCCGCGGTTTTCCACGGCCTATCACTGCGTGTCGGACCAAGCCACCGCCGACACCATGGTGCTCTACTGGGGCTACGAGAGCCCCACCTGTCGTGCAGCCGGCAGTGCCGAGAACGGCACGCAACTGCCCTTGCTGCCAAACTCGCGTGCGGTGCAATTGGGTGGCGCGACCTTGATCACCGCCGATCGCATCACCGACATCACCGCGCTTGAATTGAACACACCGATACCTGCCGAAGCTCAGGCCTGGTACAGCGGTTGGGACCGCAGCGGTGCCGTGCCACCCGGCGCAGTCAACATCCATCATCCCGGCGGGCATGAAAAACGCATCACGCTCGAAGCCGACCCACTCAGCACCATGGCCAACTGCATCATCAGTGATGGTGACGAAAATACCCACTGGCGCGTGGGTCCCTACGAGGCGGGCACGACCGAGGGCGGTTCCTCCGGCTCGGGGCTTTGGAACAGCGCCAATGGTTTGCTCGTGGGTGTGCTTTCCGGCGGCACGGCAGGGTGCGGCGCGCCGGATGGATACGATTGCTTCGGTCGCTTGAGTGCCGCATGGGATGTGGAGGGTACGGGCGGCACCACGATCGGCCAGGCCTTCAATCGCAGCGGCGCCAATCCGACCACCATGCCCGGCAAGGGCAGTTGCGATGCACCGCAGGTGAGCTTGAGTTCCAATGCTTTCAGCACGGCACCCGAGGCTGGCCAGAGTTTCGAATTGCGCGCATCCGCCAGCGGCGGAGCGGGCAACTACACCTTCCTTTGGGATACCGATGGCGATGGCGTGATCGAGCGCGAAGGCGTGGATCGGCTGACACTGTCCTTCCCCTCGGCGCGTTCGCATAATGTTTGGGTGCGCGTGCGTGATGGCGAGGGCTGCGTCGGCAGCACCTCGCGTGCGCTGGAAATCGTCGGCCCGCAACTCAGTGTCAGCCAGATTGGCGCGCGCCAGCAGGTTTGCGGCAACGGCAACGGACGCATCGATCCGGGTGAACGCTATCGCCTGCCGATCACCTTCACCAACACGGGCACCGTCAATCTGCCAGCCGGCGCGCGCGCCTTGTTCGAGGCTGCCAGCAGCTTGCCGGGCAATGGCATCAGCAATCAGGCGGGCTACGAAGGCGCGGCGCAGTGCAGCTATGCCTTCATCGACATCGCCGACGGCGCCAACGCGACGCCACCGCTTGAAACCTATGTGGCCAACGGCAACACCTATGGGCCACGCGACGATGCGCGCAGCAGCGAAATCACCCTCGGCGGAAATGGCTTCAGCCTATATGGCCAGACCTACACCAAGGCGGTGATGTCGACCAACGGCTATGTTTCCTTCGACCCGGAAGAAACCGGCGCCAATTGGTGGGTGTCGTGTGATGGCGAACTCGACTACGGCGCCAAGGGCCCACAATTGCGGCCCTATCACGACGACATGGTGGTGGGCACGCGCGAAGGCGCGGGCTTGCGCTACCGCTACTTCGACACCTGCCCGCGCATGGCGACCAGTGGCAAGGCGCAGGGCTGTCATGTGTTCCAGTGGACCGGCATGGGCTACTACGTCGGCGTCGATGAGATCGAAGGCGACTTCGACTTTGAGGCCGTTGCCTACGCCCAAACCGGCGAAGTGGCCTATCAGTATCACGTGGCGGCGCCCGATCAGGGGGACTTGGCCAACATTGGTTTGGTGGGTGTGGGTGGCGCCGATCCATTGAACCTCTACTGCGAAAGCTACCAGCAGCCAGCCAAAGCCGAACAAGCCTTGTGCATCCACTCGCCGCAAGCACTCGCGGCGGCGGGCTCGGCCATGCGGCTGGAATCGCCCACGGTGGCCTTGCCGGCCATGGCCGCAGGTGCCAGCGCTACGGTGTCTTTGCCGGTAGCAATCCGCGCCGATGCGGCCTGTTCGGCGCCCTTGGCCCTTGATTACATCGCCACCGCGGCTGCGCGATCCTACAGCACTCAGGGCAGTCGCCACAGCGTGGGCGAGATCAAAGATGATTGCAGTGTGGTGAACACCTGTCCGTTGTCGATTCCGGCCATCGCAACGCGTGAAGGCAACTTTTTCAGTCCGTGGCGCAGCGGCAATGGTTTCAACTATCACGACTATGGCGGTATCTGGTACACCGCAGCATCCGACCACACGCCCTTGTGGCTGGGGACACAGGGCGCATTCGAGGACAACCTGTTCTCGGCACCACTATGGAAAGTCAGTGTGCCCGCCGGTGCGCTACCCCCGGGAGTCTTGCCGATTCAGGCCGAGCGCGTGGGCCAACTGCGCTTGGCACGAGTCGATACCACCCACCTGATGATGGCTTGGGATATGACACACGGGGGACGTGGTGCGGAATTGCTGCAAATGATGGCGGCCGAGGTACCGCGGCCAAATCCGGATCACACCGAACACTGGTATCCGCCCAGCCAATCCGGGTGGGGAGCGGACGTGGAAAGTGCACAATTGGGCGCGCAACGCTACGACGCTGTGTTTGCCTATTTCTATGACGCATCGGGTCAACCTCGCTGGGTGCTCAGCGATGGCTATATCCAGAATGGTCACCTGCTGGTGAACGGCTATCGCCCTCACTGCCCAGGCTGTATGCGTTTCGACGATTGGCAATCACGAACCCGCCCTGCCGGCAGCCTGGTGATTCGCTGGAGCGATGCGGATTCGGCCACACTGAGCACCGACATCACCTTGCCTGCGCCCTTGCAAGGCGAGTGGAAGCGTAGTGAGGTGCCCTTGGTTCCCATTCGCGGAGTGCAGCCATGAAGGCAGTGAGGTGGTTGATCCTGGCGCGCCATGCGGCGGCCGAAACCGGCACGATCGGACAGTCCGATCAGGAGCGTGCCTTGTCGGCTCTGGGCGAATCCGAAGCCGATGCTGCAGCCGACTTTCTCGCCGGTGTCGCCGGCCTGCCGAGCCTGCAGCATGTGCTGTGCTCGCCGGCCAAACGCACCCAGCAAACGGCTGAGCGCATTCTGGCGCGACTGGGTGCGGTTGATACCGAACTGGATGCGCGCATCTACGAAGCCACGCCGGGTGTCTTGTTGGACGTGCTGGATGAGCACGTCGATGCGCACTGCGTGATGCTGGTGGGACACAATCCGGGCATGGAAATGGCGGTGGCGCTGCTGTGCAGCGGTCGTAGCGGGGCCTATCGCGGCATGCCGCCGGGTGCCATCGCGATCGTGCGGGTGGCCGCCGGCCAGAGCCTGGAACCGGGTGCCGCCGAATTGGTGGCGTTCTGGTCGCCCTGACGTGCTGACGGGCGGATGATGCAAGACCACACCCGTGAACCCCGCGGCGCAAAAGCACGAAGCAAGCTACCCGCGAGGAGACGGTGTGCCGTCCTCGTTGCGGCGCTGGGGTTTGCGATCCTTGGGCAGGCATCGGCCATGACCCGTCAGGACTTCGTCATCGACAGCGATCGCACCCACGCCACGTTCTGGGTGCGGCCGCTGTGGCTGAAACGCATTGAAGGCGTGTTTCCCGTGGTCGAAGGCGTGGCGCGTCGCGACACCCTGAGCGGTGCGCTCACGGTCGACCTACAGATCGACACGCGCGCCTTGCAGATGAATCGTGCCCAGGCCTTGGTGTGGGCGCAGGGTCCGGAATTTTTCGATACCCAGCGTGATCCCTGGATTCGCTTCCGTTCGCACACACTCTCCATTGAACGTCTGGCTGAGGGTGGACCGATCAGCGGGCAACTGAGCCTGCGTGGAATCACCCGTGGCGTATCGCTCGAACTGGCGCCATCGTCCTGCGAACACCCGGGCATCGACTGCCCGGTGGAAGTCAGTGGCGAGCTCAGCCGCGCCGCCTTCGGCATGGACACGCGGCGCTTGGTGCTGGGGGACGCGGTGCATTTGTCGATCGCGGTGTATCTGCGTGACGTCGGCACGACCCACGCGCAACCATGAAGGCCTTGATGTCGCTTCTGCTGTGCCTGCTTAGCCTGAGTCTGGGCGCCTGCATGCCTTCGCGGCAAACCATTCGCAGCGCGCAGCAGGACGTGGAAGCCCTACGCGACACGCGTCTGAGCTGCAATCTGCCCGACCACTGCGCGCGCGCTTCGGAACTCTACGAGCTCGGGTCACAGGCTTGGTCCGAATCGACACCGGAAACACCGCAGCATCACCTGATCCTGCTGGAGAACGGCCAAGACGCCCTGATCGCACGCATCAACCTGATTCGCGCGGCGCGCACGCGACTGGACGTGCAGAGCTACATTTTTGCCGAGGACGATGCCGGCTTTCTGGTCCTGCAGGAATTGCTCGCCGCCGCACGACGCGGCGTGAAGGTACGCGTGTTGCTCGACCAGCTTTTCAGTGTCGACGATGTGGGCCTGATCGCGGATCTGGCGCGGGTACATGCCAACTTCGAACTGCGCCTGTACAACCCCACCTTCGGCAAGGCGCGCACCGGGCCAATGGAATTTCTCGCCGGCGTCCTGTGTTGTTTCACACGTTTCAACCAGCGCATGCACAACAAGCTCCTGCTGGTGGATGGCATGCTGGGCATCACCGGCGGGCGCAACTACCAGAATCGCTATTACGACTGGGATCCTCAGTTCAACTATCGCGACCGTGACATCCTCGTGGCCGGCCCTGCGACGGCACAAATGGAAGCTGCATTCGAGCGCTTCTGGAAACACCGACGCGCCGTGCCGGCGGCCGCGTTGCGGGATGTGCGGCGACGCTTGCAAGCCGTTGAACCGGGCGACACCGTGCGCGTGGCCATACCGAAAATCTATCCGGATCGGGTGGCACTGGTGTCGGCCCAGGCCGATGATGCCGCGCTGATCCACGAGCGCCTGATGTCACAGGTTCACGATGCCAGTCGCGTGAGGTTCGTCTCCGATCGCCCCAACAAGGCCTTGGAGCGCAATGACGCCAGCGAACGCGATCTGTCGGCCGAACTGCTGCGCCTGTTCAACAGCGCCGAGCAGCGCATCGTGCTGCAAACACCCTATTTGGTGTTTTCGCGAACCGCGCAAAAGAGCCTTCGCGCCCTGCATCAGCGCGAGCACCCGCCGCGCATCATCGTGTCCACCAATAGCCTGGCCGCGACCGACGCCTTTCCGGTCTACGCCCTGTCGCACAAATACAAACGGCGCTACCTGCGGGATTTTGGTCTGCATATCTACGAATACAAACCCTTCCCCGGCAATGCGCCGATCGATCCGGAGCTGGCCAGTGGCGAGGTGAGCAACTATCTGCAGGAAACCTTGGGCGAACGTGCCACCGAATCACGACGCAGCTTCCTGCCGGTGGTGCCCGGTTCGGGCAGTCGACACGGTGGTCGGGTCAGCCTCGAAACGGCCGGCGTGCGCATGGGGCTGCATGCCAAGTCGATGGTGATTGATGAGCGCATCGCGCTGGTGGGCACCCACAATTTCGATCCACGTTCGGACCGTTACAACACCGAGAGTGCGGTGATCGTGCGCGATGCGGATTTTGCCCGCCTTTTGGCGCAACACATCCTGGTCGATACCCAACCGGAAAATGCCTGGGTGATCGCGCCGCGTCCGAAGCCGCCGGTGCTTGCCGGCCTCAACTACAGCCTGGGTAAAGCCTTTGAGGCGTTGCCCTTGTTCGACATCTGGCCATTTCGTTACGCCACCAGCTGGCAGATGAAGCCGGGTTGCGCGCCGGTGCCGCCAGACGATCCCAAGTTTGCGCAGTGCTACGAGCCGGTCGGCGACTTCCCGGAAGTGAACCTGTCGCTCAAATCCATCTACACCCGGGTGTTGACCGCCTTCGGCGCCGGACTGGCCCCGATTCTGTAAACGCCCGTCCTCAAAACGTCCGTCCTCATTGACGCCTCGGCGCCGGCTTCGCTAGGCTGGCGCTTTCTCGTCAACCCGCAGGATCCGCCCATGCCCCTGAGCATCGCATTCGAACTGAGCGATCAGGACCTCGAACATTTCCTTGCCGCCCAGCGTAGCGCGACCGCGTCCGCCGACAGCAAGAGCGAGGAAGACGTCATTGCGGCCGGATTGGCATTGTTGGCCGACGCCCAGAAGAACCCGATCCCGGATTTCATCGGCCAACGTCTGGCGCGTCTGGACAGCCTGATCGCAATGCTGCGCGACGAGGGTTGGAACTTGCCGGACGAAGACCGCAAGCGCGTGCTGACGGCGCTGGTGTACTTCGCCGATCCCACGGATGTCATCCCCGACTCGGTGCCGGTGCTCGGCTATCTAGACGATGCCATCATGATCGAGCTGTGCGTGCGTGAGCTCAAGCACGAGCTGGATGCCTACGAAGATTTCTGCGATTACCGCGAACTCGAAGCCCGCCGTCGCGGACAAGAACCCAGCACCGTTGGCCGAGCCGACTGGCTCAACGCGCGTCGTGACGAGTTGCAGGGGCGCATGCGGGTTCGCCGTGAACGTGACTTTGGCGTGGGTTATGGTGAATCGAGCGGCTACGCCGCCAAGAAGAGCTATCTCAGCAGCCGCAGCTGGCGCCCGAGCAGCTTCACCGTGCGCTGATGGGTTTCAAGCAACACACCAGTCTGGCTGCGTTGAATGCCAACGCGGCCGGCTGCATGGTCGATCATCTGGGCATCGTCTTCACCGAGCTGGGTGACGACTATCTGTGCGGCACCATGCCGGTAGACCGCCGCACCCATCAGCCTTATGGCCTCTTACACGGTGGCGCCTCGGTGGCGCTGGCCGAAACCCTCGGCAGCACCGGCGGATACCTGTATCTGGACCCGGCCACCGAGATGGCCGTCGGTCTGGAAATCTCGGCCAACCATATTCGTGGTGTGACCCAGGGCACCGTGACCGGCACCGCGCGCGCCTTGCACGTCGGCCGCAGTACGCAAGTGTGGGAAATCCGCATCGAGAATGAAGAAGGCCAACTGGTCTGCATTTCGCGCCTGACCCTGGCCATCGTTCCGCGTCGCGCCAAAGCCTGAATCGGTCACAGCACGCGCGGGATCGGCTGCGCCGTTGCAGGCCATGATTGGCTAGACTGTGCGCCGCAACATTTTCCGCTTGCCTGCCCGTGCCCTGCGAGGTTCTCGTGTCCCAGCCGCGTGACCTGATACGGCCCTTGCGCTATGTCTGGCGCGTGCCGTTGTTGCTGGCCCATCTCATCTTGGGCCTGCCCGTGACCCTGCTTCTCATCAATCGCCTCACGGCGCGATGGAGCGTTGATGGCGAGCGTGTGGACCATCGCGTCATTCGGGCGTGGTCCACCGGCTTGATGCGCGTGTTCGGCATGCGCGTGCGTCGTGTGAATCAACCGCTGCGTGGCGGTTTTTTGCTGGTGGCCAACCACGTGTCCTGGATCGACATTGAATTGGTGCACAGCCAGTGCGTGGTCGGTTTCGTCGCCAAGTCCGAAATCAGCCGCTGGCCCTTGGTGGGCTGGCTGGCCAGTCGCGCCGGCACCATCTACCACCAGCGCGGTAGCAATTCCTCGCTCAACGGCGTGCTGGAAATGATGGTGGGCCGACTCGATGCCCAGCAGGGCGTGGGTGTGTTTCCGGAAGGCGGCACCCATGGCGGCGGGGTGAGCGTGCGCACCTTCCACGCGCGCATTTTTCAGGCCGCTTTCGAAGCCCAAGTGCCGGTGCAGCCGGTGGCCTTGCGCTACGGCGCCGGCGGTAGCGCCCAGACCGTGGTGGCCTTTGCGCCGGGCGAGAACTTCCTGCAGAACTTCCTGCGCTTGCTGGGGGAACCTGCGCGTGTGGCCGAGATCCATTTTCTGGCGCCGATCCAGCCCGGCAGCGAAGGCCGCCGCCATGTGGCCGAACAGGCGCGCGAACGCATCGTCGAGGCCATGGGCTCGTGACCCCAGCAGATTTCCAGCCGCCACGCTGGCTGCGCAATCCGCACCTGCAATCAGTCCTTGCCACAAGCGCCTTGCGCAAGGTCGGGGCGCGGCGCGTGGCACGGCATCTGTGCGAGAAGGCCGAGGAGTTCATTCTCGACGGCGGTAGCGATGTACGCCTGCAGGGCTTTCTCAGTCGTCAGACGCGCCAAGTCGAGTCCCGCGGTCTGGTGGTTCTGCTGCATGGCTGGGAAGGCCGGGTCGATTCCAACTACGTGCTCTACACCGGCGCGCGCTTGCTCGAAGCCGGATTCGATGTGTTCCGCTTGCACTTCCGCGATCACGGCGACACCCACGCCCTCAACCCCGGGCTGTTTCACAGTTGTCGCATCGGTGAAGTGGTCGCGGCCATTGTTGATCTGGCGAACACGGTGGCGCATCGACGGCTCCTGATCGCGGGTTACTCGCTTGGCGGCAATTTCGCGCTGCGCGTGGCACTGGCCGCACCACGCGTCGGCCTTGATCTGGCGCATGTGGCGGCGGTGTGCCCGGTCGTCAGTCCACGAGCCGGGCTGGATGCAATCGAAGCGGCACCGTGGTTTTACGAGCGCTATTTCGTGGCCAAATGGGGACGCTCATTGCGCCGCAAGCAGGCGCTTTTTCCGGGGCGTTTTGATTTTGCGCATGGCGAACTGCATACGGGCCTGCGTCAGCTCACCCGCGTTCTGGTGGAGCGTCATACGGATTTCGCCTCACTCGACGCCTATCTCGACGCTTATTCCATTGCCGGCGATCGACTGGCGGCACTGTCGGTTCCGGCCAGCATCCTCACCGCAGCCGATGATCCGATCATCCCCGTGGCCGACTTTCATCGACTGCAATTGCCGGCGCATGTGGCCGTGGAGGTCGCCGAACACGGCGGCCACTGCGGTTTCATCCGCGACTGCCGCTTGCGCGGCTTTGCCGAAGACTGGATCACGGCGCGCTTGGAACAGGCCTGCGACAACGCCTTATCTTGAGGTATGTGCCGGGCCCGATTCAGGCTTGTGCTCGCGACCCAGATACTGTTCCGATTGCATCTCGATCAGGCGACTGACCGTGCGCTCGAACGGCAGGATCGCGCGCTGCCCGTCGTAGATCTGGGTCGGAACCGCAGCGGCTGAGGCCACGAGCTTGACGCTACGGTCGTAGAGCTCGTCGATCAACAACACGAACCGGTAGGCCGCGTCCTCGCCGTAACGATCAAAGCGTGGGATGCCGGAGACAATCACGCTGTGGAATTGGCGGGCGATCTCGATGTAGTCGGCGACCGCACGCGGTCCATCGCAGAGTGCGGCAAAATCAAACCACACCACGCCGTCGGCGCGCTCACGCACGGCAATGGCGCGGCCGTTGACCTGCAACTGGCCGCCATGCTCGATCACGCTGGTGCTGGCCAGACGGCGGAAGAACTCGGCCAGGTGTGCCTCGGCCTGAGTATCAGCCGGGCACTGCCAGACCTGCGCGTGGCTCAGTGCCCGCAGGCGATAATCCTGCCCGCCGCGCATCTCCATGACCTTGCAATGGGCTTGCAGAAGGATGATGGCGGGCAAGAAGCTGGCGCGTTGCAGACCGTCCTTGTAGAGATTTTCCGGTGCGGTGTTGGAGGTGGTGATCAAGGTCACGCCGTTGGCGAACAACTGCTCCAACAAGCGCCCAAGGATCATGGCATCACCGATGTCGCTGACGAAAAACTCGTCCAGACACAAAAGACGGCAATCACGTGCAAGGTCACTGGCCACCTGCACCAAGGGGTCGCTGTGCGAGCCCAGTTCGGTCAGGCGCGCGTGCACTTCGGCCATGAAGTGATGAAAGTGCAAGCGGCGCTTGGCCGGAAAGCTCAGGTGCGCATAGAACAGATCGACGAGGAAGGTCTTGCCGCGACCGACACTGCCCCACAGGTAAAGACCGCGCACCGGCGCCTCGTCACGCAGCTGCCGCAACCAACGACTGAGCAGGCCCGCTTGCTCGCGCTCCAGCAGGGCATCGTGGATGCGGTCGAGTTCGGCGACGACGGTTAACTGCAAAGGATCGCTGCCCCAGCGATCGGCGGCCACGCCGTGCTGATAGGCAACGCTGGGCCGCATCGGGCCAGATTCCGCGGAGAAGTTCACGCGGTTCGAAGGGCGGGCACGTTGGCGCGCACCCCGTTCTTGATGACGCCGCGCAGGTCCATCATGCGGCGATGGAAAAAGTGGCTGGTTTCGGGCATGCGCACCAAGGTGGGTTTTTCTGCCATGGCATCGATCCAGGCATAGACCGCCTGCGGGTCGACCACTTCGTCGTCCTCACCCTGGATCACCAGCCAAGGACACGGCGGCGCGATGGCCGCCGAAAAATCCCAACGCCCGACGGGGGGTGCCAAGGAAATCATCTGCTTTACCGGCACATGTCGTGCACCGAGCAAGGCCACGTAACTGCCGAAGGAAAATCCGGCCAGCCACAGCGCATCACCAGGACGCTGACTGCGTACCCACTCGGCGACGGCCAGTAGATCGAGGGTTTCCCCACGCCCATCGTCGTAACTCCCGGCGGACTCGCCGACGCCACGAAAATTGAAGCGCACCGTACTCAAGCCCAACTCGCGCAAACTGCGGCCGGTCATGGTCACGACCTTGTTGTGCAAGGTGCCACCATGCAGGGGATGCGGGTGACAGATCACCGCCGTACCCGCACGGGCCGCCACCGTGGCTTCAGGGTGCTCGACGATGGTTTCCAGTACACCGGCAGGCCCAGGCAGCAACAGGCTGGCATCGCTCGTGGGAAACGGAGGTGTGGTCACATCGACGCACCGGCGGCGGAAAGCATCCATGATACCGGCTCATGCCGGCGGCGCGCGCGTGCAACGGGCGCCGGCGCGCCGCAGGCTCAAGCGCCATGGCTTGCTTGGCTGGGCGCCATGACGCGACAGCGACAGGTTCCGATGTCCTCGAACACGCCTGAGGGTGTCAATGCACCGACATCAGCGCCCGACGCAGTTCCTCGTAACCACCAATATGGCGGGTGGCTTCTTCATCGCACAGGAAAATCTGCGGCAAGCTGCGTACCGGCTGGCCGACCTTGGCGTGGAGTTCATCCACACTGATGTCGTTGCCCACGGTGTGATAGCAAAACTCGATCGACTGGATCTGGCAGAGCATCTTGCTCTTGTCGCAATTGAGGCAGCCGTCCTTGCCATAGATGATCACTTGCATGCGTCGCTCCTTGCTTGGGTGGGTGTCGCTACGGGTAGAGGAAGGGGGATCAGAAATCGTCATCGAACACCACGTCCTGATCGGTACGGCGCATGACGCCGACTTTGTAGGCGGCGATGTCCTGCTCTTGCGGTGAGGCTTGGGTTTTGGAGATGTTCAACCACTTCTCCATGAACTTGAGCGGGTTGCTCGCCGGCAGCGCGTATTTGTCGGTGGCAAGGCCCAGGGTTTGGTAGACATCCTTGGCGCAGTACAAGGTCCAGGCCGACAGGCGTTCGGCATTCATGCCGACCAGTTCGCGCCCTTGCGAGAACAAGTAGTCGATCCAGCGAAGTTCGCTGTCGATGACTTCCTCGATCATGGCTTCGATCTGGCCACGGCACTGGGCAAAGGCGGTCTGCCCGCGCTCGGTGGTGAGTTCGTTGAGCAAGACGGCACGGTCGAGCTCGGCGTGGAT
>CAUJJS010000129.1 GCA_963205415.1 Pseudomonadota bacterium | reverse complement strand
CGAATCTCGGCACCCCGCCTGAAACAGGAGTGGGAGTTGATCGAGGGTGAGGCGGTTGACCTGATCCTGCTGGAGCACCGCGACGATGAAGCCACCAAGGCCCTGAAGGCGCGCTGCGAATCCAACGGTGTGCCTTACGCGTTCTTGTGTGAAGCCGACGCCATCGTGCTGCACGGCATGGCCCTGCGCCGCCCGGTGACCATGGGCCAGGTCGTGGCCCTGCTCAATACCGTCGGGGGAATGCGCGAAGACACCGACGTTGTGACCGGAGAAGGGACCGACTTCTACAACGCGGACTTGGGCGATCAGGCCCTGGTTACTGAAGAGCACCACGGATGGGAAGCCAGCAAGTTCACCCACCGCGATTTGAGCAAGCCAACCGCCGTGATCAACGATGAAGGCGGCATCGATGCCTTCGATCTCTTGGTGCGTGGCGATCCCCTGGTCGAGGCGCCACCGGAAGACCCCTTGATCACCGACACCACCACGTTGGTGGCGCGTGATACGGGCGAAACGGCTCGCTCACGCTTGCAGCGTGACACCAGTGACGGCAATGCCGCCAGCCTGATCGGAGTCATGCCCTTGGACGTGCCCGCGATTTCGCTCGAACCTCTGGCCTCCGATTCCGGCCCGCAGAAAGCTGCCGAGTCCAATAACGAGGAACCGATCCTGCCGGCCTTGATGCTCGAAGGCGCGCAACACAGTCCCGTACGCTTGTTCGCAACCGGCCTCCCCATGGTCGTACTCGACCCCAAGGCCCGCAGCGTCTACAGCGCAAGCCCCTTGCAGGACTTGATCCCCTACGCCAGCGCGACCGCAGCCGACGTGGGCCGCAGCGGCATCGTGGGCGCCGAACTTCAACGCGTGCGCGACAGCCAACATGCCTACACCTTCGAGCAACTGCACTGGTTGTTCGCGCTGGCAGCCTCGCGTGGTCGCCTCAACCCCAAGTTGGACCCCGGTGGCAGCTACGCCATCGTGCAGGCTTTCACGTCCGCGCCGGATCTCAGCTCGCACGCGCGCATCGTCGCGGCCATGCGCGCACCGACCCCACTGCACGAAATCGCCCACGCCAGCGGTGCGCGCATGGAGGAAGTGTTTGACATCCTCAATGCCTACGCCGCCATCGATCACATCCAGTACGTCCCGCGTAAACGACTGCAAGGCAAGCCCGACAAGGGCGGACTGTGGGGCTTGTTCTCACGCAAGTGAGCCGCTGAACCGCTGGCACGTCACACGACTCAGGCAACGGATGGGTCAAAACCTTTGCCCACGCGCTTGCCAACTCGGTCTGGTGGTACGCCAATGCGGCAGAAGGTTTCGCGACCTGCACGGGTTCGCGCCGGTACTGACGAAGACCCCAAACTCGAAGGCACTATTCGCCGCGCACCAAACGAACGTGGTATCCCTCGGTGCGATCCAAGGCTTGCACATAACCGCCGATGAAATTCACGTACCACGCGTCTTTTTTTTCGTAACCATTAACGTTGTCGGCGTAGAACCGGGGCGATGCCGACCAGTAACGCCAATTCATCGTCCCAGGAAATACCGTGTCATTGATGCTCGGTGTATCGCGACACGGCTCGGTCAGGCTTTCCAGCTCCTTGATGTTGGGCAGCCGCCAGTCGTCGTAGCCAGCAAATGTGCTGGCTTCAGCCAGCGCCAGCGCGCCGGCCCACGTGGCGCTGCCGCCGTTGCCGATGCAGGTGCTACCGTTCCAGTTTTGGCCCTCAGTACAGCGCTGCCACATCAGGCCGGTGCGGGTGTCGGTAACGGTTTGGCCATCGACACTGATCGCGTAGGCGCTGTCCGGATTTCTGGGCGTGAAATTGGTGGCGCAGGTGACGGCCTGCGCGCTGCTGGCCAACAGCATCATGGACATCGCGCAGCAGATTTGATGGATACAAGACAGGTTCATGGAATACTCCGAAAAACGTGGTTGAAAGCTTGGGTGCCCGTCAAATCTGCCAATGTGCCCAGCACCTCGTTGCCATGCGGCACTGGGCTCCCACCTGCACGGGCGTGAAGGCAAATACGGGGACAACACACCCGCACATCGCGGCGTGCACCACCCTGTTGCCGAGCCTGTTGTCGAGGGGCGTCATGGGCAATGACCCCGCTCACTGCCCGTCGCGCACCAAAATGACTTGCAGGCCGTAGTGGCGACTGACGGGCTCGACTTGACCAATGTCGAGAATCACGCACCACGCCCAAGTCGGCCCAGCGGAAGCGGGCGAGCCCGTCCAGTAGTTAGCCACCGGATACTCATTGATGCCCAGTGCCCGCATGTTGGGGAAGTAGTCGGGGTCTATGGCTGGATCGTTCCCGGCGAAATCGCCAATACCGTAGTTGAGAATGTTTGTCAGCTCATGCTTGCTGGGCATGCGCCAGTCGTTTGCACCGCACAGCCCCTGCGCGTTGACATCGTCGGTGTATTTCTCGGTATCGCAGCGGCCCGGCGTTTGACAGGTGCCGCCGCTGTCGGTGCCGGCCACACCGTCGGGGCTTGCGCTGTTGAACCACGAGTAGCTCCAGTCCGAGTCGCGCAGGCCGTTGTCGTCGGTTTTGACTTCCCAGATCAAACCCGTGACGTTGTCGCGTGTGCAGGCCCAGTCATTGGGCCCACTCCCCAGTGCGGCGCTGGCGGGCAGCGGCTGGCCATTGTTGCTGATCTTGGTGAAGTCAAAACCGGCCATGCCAGCGCCCACCTTGGTGAGCGTACCGGCCAGCGCCTTGGCATCGCGACCGTAGTGACAGTCTTGCCCTTCAGGGTGGGTGGGATCGCAGACGATGGCGTTGCCGTATGGGCTCACGCCGCTCCAGATGATGCCGGTGTCATTGAGGTTGCTTGCTATCGGCGTCGCGCATTCAAAGCCGTCGCCAAAAATGCGATCGTCGATGGGGGGCGAAACGCCGCACACTTGAGCCGCGAGTGGTGGAGCCGATGCCAGCAAAACTCCGATCACGGCCGCCCTGGCAGACCACGGCCGGACGACATGGGCGAAACAACCAAGTTTGGTGTACAGCACGGTCTAACCCTCTTTGATCGTGATTCAAAAGCCGATTCGCTGCACGCCGCATCCAGTTCCTGGCCCAGTCCGCGCTGTGAGCGTGGTTCGAGTGGAACGATGGCTTCGCAGCGCGGGCGCTGGTGTGCCCGCAGGACACCCATGGTTTGGTATCCGTTCTACGGACTATATTGGTTTCGCGCAAGGCACTTCACCCCCGCGTTCGAGGGGTGCGATTTCGGATGAAAGGGGCCAAGCCGCCCATGCAGGCATCGCACGCACGGAAATAACGACGCCGATGCCGCCTCAGGGATACAACAACCCGGTCTGCCATGCGCCATCGACGAGGCGATAGGCGTGACGCTCGTGCAAGCGATATCCCATGCCATACCAGAACTCGATGGCATCGGGCACCACCCGATAGCCTGACCAATGCGGCGGGCGTGGCACGTCACCGCCTTCGAACTGGCGCTCGAATTGCTCGAAACGGGCATCAAAGGTCGCGCGCTCCGGCAAGGGTTGCGATTGCAGCGAGGCCCAGGCACCGATCTGGCTGCCGCGTGGGCGGGTGGCGAAATAGGCATCGGCTTCAGCCGCCGTCACCGGCTGCACCGCACCTTCCACCCGCACCTGCACCTGATCGCGCAGGGTTTTCCAATGAAACATCAAGGCGGCCGACGGATGGGCCGCCAGTGCCGCACCCTTGCGGCTGAGGGTGTTGGTGTAGAACACAAAGCCCTGTGCGTCGAAGGCCTTGAGCAGCACCACCCGCACCGACAAACGGCCATCGGCATCCTGTGTGGCCAGGCTCATTGCGGTGGGTTCGCGATCGCCAGCGGCGCGCGCTTCGTCGATCAGGCCCGCGAAGCGCGCAAGCGCCTCGGCATACAACGGATCAACCATGATTCAGAGCCTTGTGTGCGTTGCTGCCATCAGGCGCGTTCGAGTCGATAGCCATGCTGGTAGACGCCATTGAGGCGCCAGCCATGCGCTCCATCCAGAGACAACTTCTTGCGCAGGCGGCTTATGTGGGTATCAACCGTACGCGTGGCGACATCGCCCCGGATGTTCCAGATGCTTTCGAGCAGCATTTCGCGGCTAACGACCCGGCCGTGACGACGAAACAAAAACAGAGCCAGATCGAACTCGCGCTCGGTCAAGATCACCTCGTTGCCATCCAGTTCGAAGCGACGTCGATTGAGGTCGATGATGTAGGGTTCGACGCCATCCAGCTCCGCCGTTTCTGCCCGCGGCTGGGTCCGGCGCAACAAGGCCGCCACACGCGCCAGCAACTCGCCTTGACTGGCGGGCTTTCCGAGATAGTCATCGGCTCCGGCACGCAAACCTGCGACGATGTCCTGCTGGGTGTCGCGCGCGGTCAAGAACAAGACCGGAATCTGCGAATCGGCCTCGCGCAATGAACGCAGGATCGACAAGCCACTTTCGCCGGGAAGGTTCCAGTCCAGTATCAACAGGTCGGCCGAGGTTGCGCCTTGCTTGCGTCGAAACTCCGACGCATTTGGATACACCCGGACGCCATAACCTGCCTCATCGAGCCACAGCGACAGCAACTGGCTGAGGTCATCATCGTCTTCCAGCAGGCCAATTTGTTGCTTGTCCTTCATTGGATGCAGCCCCGTTGTGTGCTTGCCCTGAACAACCCGCGCTTCACGCGGGCGCCACCGCCGTGGGGCCAGAGGGTGGGTTCCTGCCCTCCCCGTGACCGCGACGCGGAAGATACCGCAACCACAGCAGCCATACACCCAGCGCATCGAGCACGATCAATGCCTGCCACAAATACAGATGGAACCAGTCGAACATCATCGTGCTCCACTGCCCGAGATAAAAAAGGCTGATGATGCGTACCAGATTGAGCGACTGGATGGCAAGAAATCCCAGCACGATACCTACCAGCTTGTGCTTCCACGGCGAAGGAAAAGCGATGATCGCCGCCACCAGCATGATGACCGCCTCGATGCCGTCACAGCCGGGCGCGATGCCCACGGCAAAGCCATTGACCTTGTTCTGGATGACCACACCGTAGGAAATCACGTTCGGATCCCAAAGTTTCACGATCCAGGCACTCATTTGCGCCAGCACGTCGGTGAACGGCTCGGTGACCCAATCGTGCCCCCATTTGCTGATTCGGAGGGAAAACAGGGTTATCAACAAAGTAACGAAAATGCCGAAAAAACGAATCATTCTGAGCGATGGCCGACCGGCCAATGTTGAATACGTGGGTGCAATGCTAGCATCCAATGCATGAAATCGGCTCCCAACCTCATCCTGATCGGCCCCATGGGCGCCGGCAAAACATCCATCGGCAAGCGATTGGCGACACGCCTTGGGCTACGCTTTGTCGATGCCGACCACGAGATCGAACGTGTCACCGGGGCCAGTATCTCCCTGATCTTCGAGCTCGATGGCGAGGCCGCGTTCCGGGCGCGTGAACACGACGTGCTGCACGGCCTGTGCCAAAACAGCGACCAAGTGATCGCCACCGGCGGAGGCGCCGTACTGAACGCTCAAACCCGTGATCTCTTGGCGGCACGCGGGTTTGTGCTCTATCTGGCCGCCGACCCAGACACCCAACTTCAGCGCCTGCGGTACGATAACAAGCGCCCCTTGCTCCAGACACCGGATCGTCGCGCCACCCTGCAACGCATCAGCGACGAACGCACAGCCCTATACGAATCCATCGCCGATTTTCGCCATGACACCGCACGCGGCAGCTTCCGCATGGGGCTGGAACGTATCCTGCAGCACCTGACGGCACACTGGTCGCCCACTCAAACCCACGCCACGGAAACACCCACGTGACCAACCCCGGCCTGCGCCAGTTGCGCGTCGAACTCGGCGCGCGCGCCTATCCCATCCTGATCGGCGGCGGCCTGCTACAGACCGCCACCTGGCCCGAGCTGATCCGTGGTCGCCACGTGCTGATCCTGAGCGACGAAAACGTCGCGCCGCACTATTTGCCGCTGGTGTTGGATCGACTGCAGGGCAAAACCGTCGTCACTCGAATCCTGCCGCCGGGCGAACCGGAGAAGAACCTTGGCCGCTTCGCCCAAGCCATCGACGATCTCGCCACACTCAAGGCCAGCCGCGATGCCACGGTCGTTGCCTTGGGCGGCGGTGTGGTCGGCGATCTGTCGGGATTCGTGGCCGCATGCTGGATGCGCGGCATTGCCTTCATTCAATTGCCCACGACCTTGTTGGCCATGGTCGATTCCTCAGTTGGCGGCAAAACCGCGGTGGACCTGCCACAGGGCAAGAATCTGGTCGGCGCCTTCCACCAGCCGGCCGCGGTGATCGCCGACACCCAGACCTTGTCAACCCTGCCCGATCGCGAACTGCGCGCCGGCCTGGCCGAGGTGGTGAAGTACGGCGCGCTGGGCGACGAAACCTTCTTCGCGTGGCTGGAGGCGCATGCCGACGCCCTTCTGGCACGCGATCCTGCGGTGCTGGCCGAGGCGATCGAACGCAGTTGCCAGCACAAGGCCGCCATCGTGGCGCGCGATGAAACCGAACAGGGCGATCGCGCACTGCTGAACCTCGGCCACACCTTCGGGCATGCACTGGAAACCGCCGATGCCTACGGCCGCTTGCTGCACGGTGAGTCCGTCGCCATCGGCATGGTGCTGGCCGCGCGCCTGTCGGCGGAGTTGGACATGGCACCCGCGTCGGACACAGAACGCCTTGCGACCTTGCTGGCGCGCCTGAACCTGCCGGTGGATTTGCCGGCCGGCGCCAATCCCGGGCAACTGCTCGACCTGATGCGTCTGGACAAAAAGAATCTCTCCGGCCGACTGCGTTTGATTCTGTGGCGCGGACTGGGCCAGGCCTGCATCGTGCCGGACGTCGATGAAGATCGCGTGCACGCGTGTCTGGCCAACGCGGCCATGGAAAGGGCCAGCGGTTAAACTACGTCCATGCACTTGTTCATGCAGCAACCCATCGCCGGCCCGGTGCCGCCGCGTTACATTCGTTTGTCCCTCGGGCAAGACCTGCTGGGCAGTTGGGAACTGGTGCGTGAAACCGGCCAGATTGGCGGCCGCATGCAGGTCCGCCGCGAGATTTTTACCGACTGCGACAAGGCCTTGAGTGCCTTCGATGACCTGCGCAGCCAGTTTGCCAAACGCGGCTACGCGGTACCCGAAGCCCTACCCACCTCCGCCTCGCATTTCTGAAGTCAAAACCATGAGCCAAGACCGTTTCCTGCGCGCACTGCGGCGCGAGCCCGTCGACTGCACGCCCATCTGGATCATGCGTCAGGCCGGTCGTTATTTGCCCGAATACCGCGCCACCCGTGCCCGTGCCGGCAGTTTCCTGACTCTGGCAAAGACGCCAGAACTGGCCTGCGAAGTCACCTTGCAACCCTTGGCGCGCTTCGAACTGGATGCGGCCATCTTGTTCTCGGACATCCTCACCGTGCCCGATGCCATGGGCTTGGGCCTGTATTTCGCCGAGGGTGAAGGTCCGAAGTTCGAGCGACCGATCCGATCCCGCGCCGAAGTGGACAAACTGGCCGTGCCCGATGTCGGCCGCGACCTGCGCTATGTCACCGATGCCATACGCTTGATCCGCCGCGAGTTGAACGGCAAGGCACCCTTGATCGGGTTTTCCGGCAGCCCATGGACCTTGGCCTGCTACATGGTCGAAGGCGGCAGCAGCGACACCTATTCACGCATCAAGACCTTGATGTACGAAGACCCTGCCACCTTGCACCAATTGCTCGACGTGCTCAGCGACGCGGTGATTGCCTACCTCGCCGCGCAGCGCGAAGCCGGCGCGCAGGCACTGCAGGTGTTCGATTCCTGGGGCGGTGTTCTGGCACCGGCGGCCTATCGCGAGTTCTCCCTGCGTTATCTGGAGAAAATCGCGCAGCACTTGCCACGCGGAGAAGGCAGCGAACGCACGCCGCTGATCCTGTTCGGACGTGGCAACAGCACGCATCTGGAAGCCCTCGCCGACAGCGGTGCCGAGGCCGTGGGCGTGGATTGGCTGGTCGAACTCGATGAAGCCCGCCGCCGCACGGCTGGCAAAGTGGCCTTGCAGGGCAACCTCGATCCTGCCGTGTTGCTCACCTCACCCGCCCGCATCGAGGCCGAAGCCGAACGCGTACTCCAAAG
>CAUJJS010000128.1 GCA_963205415.1 Pseudomonadota bacterium | reverse complement strand
TGCCAACGGTGGCACCTTGTTTCTGGACGAAGTGGCGGAATTGCCGCTGCACATGCAGGTCAAACTGTTGCGCGCGATTCAGGAAAAATCCGTTCGCCCGGTGGGTGCCACCAGTGAGATGCCGGTGGATGTGCGCATCCTGTCGGCCACGCACAAGAATTTGGCGCAATTGGTGGAAGATGGCCGCTTCCGCCACGACCTGTTCTATCGCATCAACGTGATCGAGTTGGTGGTGCCGCCCCTGCGTGCGCGGCGCAGCGACATTCCGGTCTTGGCCAACAGCATTCTGGCGCGACTGGCGGGCGAACTGGGTGAGGCTCCGCCCGCCATCAGTGCCGAGGCCATGGCCGTGCTCTGCGCCTATCCCTTCCCCGGCAATGTACGTGAGTTGGAAAACGTGCTTGAGCGCGCGCTGGCCTTGTCGGATGGCAGTGGTATCACGCCGGCGGATCTGCGATTGCCCAAAGTACAGCACGAGGGCGATGCCTCGTTGTCAGGCGGGGAGCCCGGCATGGCATCCAGCGATCCCTATCGCGGCGCGGTGGCGCGGCCGGCCTATGTCACCGGTTCCAATCCAGCGGTGCCGGCCGACTTGCCCGATTACATCGAGCGTATGGAGCGCGATGTCATCGTCAAGGCGCTGGAAGAAAACCGCTACAACAAAACCAAGGCCGCAGCCAAGCTCGGTATCACCTTCCGGGCACTGCGCTACAAGCTGAAAAAGCTGGGTATCGATTGAAGCCCGGAGGCGGGCGCCGCCGCGCTAGTTCGGAAGGCCCTGTGGGCTCTTGGCCACAAGCACGGTTTTTTCCATGCGCCAACTTAGGCCCGCCAGCAGCAACCACGCCAGGAACCACGGCCACGCCGGTCCGCGCTCGCGCGCTGCGGGGTTTGCATGCGGACGGTGGGATGATGCTGTCGCTATGTCGGCGGTGGCATCGACCTTGATCTGATGGTGCCACGCCGCCGCGGTATCGGCCGACCAGACCAGAAACGGGATGCGCTCCTGTCCTTGTTCCAGCACATGCCAGCCTGCATGCTCGGGCCAGAACGCCGCGCAGCGTCGCGCGCCGGTGGCAGGATCCAAGGGCAAGGCAAGGGTTTGACCCTCCGGCGCCACGATCGTGGCGGCCTCGCCCAGCCCGCACACTGAGGCGCGCTCGTCTTGCCACAGTGGCCAGGGAATGGTCGGCGTGCGGGTTTGCGTGATGCCACGCGCAATGACTGCGATGGCCTGGCTCCACAGTGCGCCGTGTTGCGCCGAGTGGCCGACGAGCACCAGTTGAAAACTGTCATCGAGACCGGTGATGGCAATCCGCCCACGCCCGCGTGCGCGCCAAGCGCCGAGTGCGGTGCCATGGGCATCACGCCACAACGGCGCCCAATCCTTACCCAGCGGCATCAAGATCCGGCGGTGCAGCACCGGCAATGGCGCCTGCTTCGTGCCGCCGTCCAATTGCACCAAGGCGGTGCCTTGGTCCGGGCCGAAACGAAATCCCCAATCCGATAACCGTTGCCGGGTGCGGGCCGAGAGCGGTTCATCGAGTCGCAGCAGCACACCCAAGCCATCGCGCACGGCCCGATCGATGACCTCTATCTGACTGTCGCTCAATCGGTCGACTTGGCGCGCATCCAGCAGCAGGGCGTCGACCTCGTGCAACTGGGCGACATCGAGGGCGCGGGCGCCATCCCCGAGCACCACGCCCGCGCCGGCTTGGGTGCGGGTGTGCAGATCCAGACCTGCATCGCGTGCCCAGCGGCGCAGGTATTTGAGTTCCGGATTGGTGGCGCCTGACAAAATCCACACGCGTGCGGGCTTGGCATCGATCACCCGCACCGGCAAAGGCATCTGTTTGAACACTTGGCCACCCTCATCGAGCAGGCGCAGGCTCAAGGCCAGGGTGCCGGCCACGCGCATGCGTGCATGCAGGTCGAAACGGCCATCGCTTCCGACGTCGCCTTGGGCCAAAAGCGCATCGGCCGGATCACGCAATTCCACGCGCGCCTTGGCTAAACCTTGCACTTGACCTTGCACCTGAAAATCGCCGCCTCGCGCCCGCGTTTGTGGATGTCGCAACCACACCACGCCCGACATCGCCGGAGCCGGGCTGAATTCGAGAGAACGATCGCCCACGGCCGGAAGATCACGCGCCGACAGGCCGCGACCGACAAGGCTCAGGCGTGTGGCCTCGGGATGGCGCCGCAGCGCAGTCGCCAGATCCGGTACGCGTTCGGCGTGTTCGGGCGGGCGCGTGGCCTCGGGCAGGGCCACGACCGATCCGGCAGCGGGCGCGTGGGCCAAGGCCCAATCCTGATTGAGGATCGTCAGGGTGTGAGACGCGCCATCGCGCATGGGCGGAAACAGGCAGAAATACATCGTCACGGCCATCGCCACCTGCAACAGCACGAAAAGCCCTCGGCGTCGACCGCGCACCACGGCGCCAAGCACGGCCAGACCCAGGCACAGCAGCACCGCGATTTGGCTCCAGTGCATGTTCATGGCTGAGCTTCCGGGGCGAGGGCATCGAGGTAGCGCATGCCTTCGGCATCGGGCAGGGTGCGGCGCTGTACCTGTGCGGCAGGCTGAGGCAGCAACGGCCACAGTTGGGCGCGCAAACGAGCACGACAGGGCGCACAATCCGGCTGGCGTCGAACTTCATCGATGGCTGCCTGCAGCGCGAGTGCATCGGGCACGGCGTCGCCCGCTTGGCCCAGGTCGGCGAGTACCGCCTCGCTCAATGCGTCGATGTTGTGCGCATCCGATGCCGGTGCCAGTGCCTGCCATAGCGTGGTGATGTGGGCGTCGGTCTCGGGTGCCGCTTGCAGTGCATCGGCGCGGGCCGCGATGCCATCGCGATTGCCGCTCAGGCGACGGCTGGCATCGATCGGCGGCAATTGCGAGCCCACCCGCGCGAGATAAATACGTTCGGCCTGCTGCACCTGTTTGATGAAGCCGAGTGCGCGATAAGCAAACGGCAGGGCCGCATCGGGGCGGCCTTGGCGCAGTTGCAGTTCCGATTGCCACATCTGATCCAGCGCCTTCTTCAACAGCGCCCTAGTTTGTGGATCGAGCAGGGTCGCGGCCTCGGCCTCGTCGTGGGTGTGGCCGAAGTTCTCCAGCACGTTGTCGATCTGGCCAAAGCTCGTGGGTTCAGCCTCACCGTGATCCGCGTGTCCTTCGTGCTCGCCACCCGTGCCGGCGGGCGCGCCTTCGGCTTCCTCGCCAAGGAACTGGCCGTAGCGCAGGCGCAGTACGCGCTGATCCACGCCGATGCCATCCGATCGTTGCAGGAAACGCTCGGCTGCGAGTCTCGGCTTCTGTTGTTGCAGGGCTTCGGCGTCGATGATGATCTGGCGCTGGCTGCGGAAATAAGCGGGCAGGGCGCGTTGCACCGCGCCTTCCAGTTCCAGATCGTTGGAAGCGCTCGCAGCAGGCCAACGCAGGATCACGCTGGCACTGGTGCTCGATTGTGGCTGCGGCTCGCGGGTGTCG
>CAUJJS010000127.1 GCA_963205415.1 Pseudomonadota bacterium | reverse complement strand
ACCGTCGGCGCCGGCGTGGTGGCGAAGATCATCAAGTAATACAGCCGGGATTGGGGAATAGGGATTCGGGATTTGCAAAAGCGAGCGGCGATTGACAGCCCGACGCTGAGTACGAATCCCCAATCCCGAATCTCCAATCCCGATTCAGAAAAAGCGGGAACCGCAACAACGATTGCGCTTCCGACGTTCTTTAAAGACTTATCAAGGACAAGGTCATGGCGGACCAGAAGATTCGGATTCGACTCAAGGCGTTCGATCATCGATTGATCGACCGTTCCGCGAGCGAGATCGTTGAAACGGCCAAGCGGACAGGCGCGCAAGTGCGCGGACCGATCCCGCTGCCGACCAAGATCGAGCGCTACACCATTCTGGTGTCGCCGCACGTGGACAAGGATGCACGCGATCAGTACGAGACACGCACTCACAAGCGCGTGCTCGACATCGTTGATCCGAACGACAAGACCGTCGATGCGCTGATGAAGCTGGAGCTTGCAGCCGGCGTCGATGTCCAGATCAAGCTGTACTGAGGCTAGCCACATGAGTATCGGGATCGTAGGCCGCAAGTGCGGCATGAGCAGAATCTTCACCGAGGACGGTCAGTCCGTGCCGGTGACCTTGATCGAGGCGACGCCCAATCGCATCGTCCAGATCAAAACCGCCGAGGTCGATGGCTACCAGGCCGTCCAGGTGACGGCGGGTGCCAAGCGTGCAGCGCTGGTGAACAAGCCCTTGAGTGGCCATTTCGCCAAGGCCAAGGTCGAAGCCGGTCGTGGACTCTGGGAGTTCCGCGTGGACGAACTCGACGGCTATGAAGTGGGCGGTGAGATTCGTGCCGACATCTTCAGCGAAGGCCAGATCGTGGACGTGCAGGGCGTGACCAAGGGCAAGGGCTTTCAGGGCACGATCAAGCGCCATAACTTCAGCATGGGCGACGCTACGCACGGTAACTCGCTGTCGCACCGCTCGCCCGGTTCGTTGGGTCAGCGCCAGACGCCAGGTCGCGTGTTCCCCGGCAAGAAGATGGCTGGGCACATGGGTGTCGATCTTCAGACCACCCAGAACCTTCGGGTGATGAAGGTTGACGCCGAGCGCGGCGTGATCGCGATTCGCGGTGCGGTTCCGGGTGCTCCGGGCGGCAACGTGATCGTGCGTCCGGCAAGCAAGGCTTAAGGAGACAGGACATGGAACTGGCAATCGTCGGTAGCGGCGACAAAGTGGCGGTATCCGAGGCCGTCTTCGGGCGTGACTTCCGTGGTGACCTCGTGCACCAGGTTGTGGTGGCCTATCGCAACGCGGCTCGCGCGGGTACCAAGGCGCAGAAGACGCGTTCCGAAGTCAGCGGCACGACCAAGAAGTCTAAGAAGCAGAAGGGTGGCGGTGCTCGTCACGGCGCCCTGACCGCGCCGATCTTCGTCGGCGGTGGTGTGACCTTCGCAGCCAAGCCGCGTAGCTTCGCGCAGAAGGTCAATCGCAAGATGTATCGCGGCGCGATCAGCTCGATTCTCTCCGAGTTGGTGCGTCAGGGTCGCGTCACCGTGGTGCCGTCCATCGGCGTCGATGAGCCGCGTACCCAAGCATTGGCCGCGAAGCTTGCAGCCTTGGGCGTCAGTCGTCCGTTGATCGTGACCGAAGACGCCGACGAGTCCTTGTACCTTGCGGCCCGCAACCTTCCTTATGTGGAGGTGCGTGATGCCCAGGGTCTGGATCCGGTGGTCCTGGTCGGTGCCGAAAGCGTCGTGGTGACTGTCGATGCGCTCAAGAAGATCGAGGAGTGGCTGGCATGAGCAGTGAAAAGATTCTGGACATCCTGCGTAACTCGCATGTGTCCGAAAAAAGCGCGCGCCTGCAGGCGGCTTCGAACCAGTACGTGTTCGAAGTGGCCAGCACCGCAACCAAGGCAGACGTCAAGGCTGCAGTCGAAGCACTGCTTGAAGCAAAAGTGGCCAGCGTCAACATTCTGAACGTGAAGGGCAAGCGCAAGACCTTCCGTTTCCGTGCCGGCCGCCGCGGCGGTCTGCGCAAGGCCTACGTCACTTTGGCCGAAGGCCAGAGCATTGACTTGATGGCAAAGCCCTGAGGTATACGCCATGGCATTGATCAATCACAAGCCGACCACACCGGGCCGTCGCGGCAAGGTAAGCGTGGTCACCCCGGAACTGCACAAGGGTGCGCCGCACGCCGCTCTGCTCGAAAAGCAGGGCAAGACGGGTGGTCGCAACAATGCTGGCCGAATCACCACCCGTCACAAGGGTGGTGGCCACAAGCAGCACTACCGCATCGTTGACTTCAAGCGCGACAAGGAAGGCATCCCGGCGCGCGTCGAGCGCATCGAGTACGACCCCAACCGCACCGCGCATCTGGCACTTCTGTGCTATGCCGATGGCGAGCGTCGCTACATCATCGCTCCCAAGGGCGTCAGCGTTGGCGACCAGCTCATGGCCGGTCACGATGCCCCGATCAAGGTTGGCAACGCCCTGCCGTTGCGCAACATCCCGATCGGTTCAACCGTGCACTGCATCGAGATGCGTCCTGGCAAGAAGGCGCAAATTGCGCGTTCGGCCGGTGCCTCCGCCCAGTTGATTGCGCGTGAGCAGGGTTATGCAACCTTGCGTCTGCGCTCTGGCGAAATGCGCAAGGTCCCAGCTGATTGCCGCGCCACCTTGGGTGAAGTCGGCAACAGCGAGCACAGCCTGCGCAAGATCGGCAAGGCCGGTGCCAAGCGTTGGTTGGGTATTCGTCCGACCGTCCGCGGTGTGGTCATGAACCCCGTCGACCATCCCCACGGTGGTGGTGAGGGTCGTACCTCGGGTGGACGCCATCCGGTGTCGCCGTGGGGCACGCCGACCAAGGGCTACAAAACCCGCAACAACAAGCGCACCGAACACTTCATCGTGCGTCGTCGCAAGTAACAGGAACAGGTCATGGCACGCTCACTCAAGAAAGGACCGTTCGTCGATCTTCACCTGCTCAAGAAGGTGGAAGCGGCGATGGCGACTCACAGCAAGAGGCCGATCAAGACCTGGTCGCGTCGTTCGATGGTGTTGCCGGAAATGGTGGGTTTCACCATTGCCGTGCACAACGGCAAGCTGCATGTCCCGGTGTTGATCAACGAGAACATGGTCGGGCACAAGCTCGGCGAGTTCGCGGTGACCCGCACGTTCAAGGGCCATACCGCTGACAAGAAGAGCAAGTGAGGAGGATGACAATGGAAACCAAAGCCATCCTGCGCGGCGTACGTATTTCGGCGCAAAAGGCACGTCTGGTTGCTGACCAAGTACGTGGCCTGCCCGTCGCACGTGCAGCCGATCTGCTGCAATTCAGCGACAAGAAAGCTGCACACCTCGTGCGTAAGGTACTCTTGTCGGCTGTTTCGAACGCCGAGAACAATGACGGCGCGGACGTCGATGACCTCCGGGTCACGCGAATTTTCGTGGACGAGGGCACCATGTTGAAACGCTTCCGTGCTCGCGCCAAGGGTCGCGGAGCTCGCATTCTCAAGCGCACCAGCCACATCACCGTGGTCGTTGGTACGGCCAAGTAACCGGACGCAGGAATTCTCATGGGTCACAAAGTTCATCCGACCGGAATCCGCCTCGGCATTGCCAAGGACTGGAACTCCAAGTGGTTCGCCAACAAGCGCGACTTCGCGCAGCAACTGGCAGCCGACCTCAAGGTTCGCGATCTGTTGCGCAGCAAGCTCGCGCAGGCCGGGATCAGCAACATCTTGATCGAGCGGCCGGCCAAAACCGCGCGCGTCACGATCCACACCGCCCGTCCGGGCGTGGTGATTGGCAAGAAGGGCGAAGACATCGAGAAGCTGCGTCGTGACGTGGCGGCGATGATGGGCGTGCCGGTTCACATTAATGTGACCGAAGTGCGCAAGCCCGAACTTGACGCCCAGCTGGTGGCCGAGTCGATCGCACAGCAGTTGGAACGTCGCATCATGTTCCGTCGTGCGATGAAGCGCGCTGTCGGCAACGCCATGCGCTTGGGTGCGCTGGGTATCAAGGTCAATGTCGCCGGTCGTTTGAACGGCGCCGAGATCGCGCGTTCGGAGTGGTACCGCGAAGGCCGCGTGCCGCTGCATACGCTGCGTGCCGACATCGACTACGGTTTTGCCGAAGCGCGGACCACCTACGGGATCATCGGCATCAAGACCTGGATCTACAAGGGCGAGGTGTTCGACTACACCCAGCCGGTGCAAGACAAGACGGACGATCGCCCAGAGCGCCACGATCGCCCAGAGCGCCACGAGCGCACCGAGCGCGCGCCACGTGCGGCCAAGTGAAGGATTGAGTCATGTTGCAACCCAAGCGAACCAAGTACCGCAAGGTACAAAAAGGCCGCAATGAAGGCTTGAGCTGGAGCGGCGCCGCCGTCAGCTTCGGCGAGTTCGGCCTCAAGGCCACGACGCGTGGTCAGCTGACCGCGCGCCAGATCGAGGCCGCGCGTCGTACGATCAGCCGTTACGTCAAGCGTGGCGGCAAGCTCTGGATCCGCGTGTTCCCCGACAAGCCGATCACCAAGAAGCCGATCGAAGTGCGTATGGGCAAGGGCAAGGGCAGCGTTGAGTATTGGGTCGCTCCGATCCAGCCCGGACGCATGCTCTATGAAATCGAAGGCGTGAACGAGGATACCGCGCGCGAGGCCTTTCGCCTGGCCGCTGCGAAGCTTTCGGTGCAGACAACGTTTGTCGCAAGGACGGTGCGGTAATGAGTATCAAGGAATTGCGCGGCAAGAGCGCCGCAGACCTTTCTGCCCAGCTCCTGGACCTGCGGCGCGAACAGTTCAATCTGCGCATGCAGAAGGGTTCGGGTCAGCTGACCCAGACGCATCAGGTGCGCAAGGTTCGCCGCGAGATTGCGCGGATCAAGGGCCTTCTGGGCACGAGCAAATAAGGGCTTGGACATGAGCGATAACAAAGAAATCCAGGGCACGGTTGAAGGCCGCGTGGTCAGCAACAAGATGAACAAGACCGTGACCGTGCTGGTCGAGCGCCAGGTCAAGCACCCGCTTTACGGCAAGTACCTGCGCCGCAGCAGCAAGCTGCATGCGCATGACGAAGAAAACAGCTGCCAGGAAGGCGATTTCGTGCGCCTCGCGCAGACGCGTCCGATGTCCAAGACCAAGAGCTGGCGGGTGGTCGAAATCATCACCCGTGCCACGGTCTGATCCAGGGAGGAATGAACCATGATTCAGATGCAATCCTTCCTCGATGCAGCAGACAACTCCGGTGCCAAGGAGTTGATGTGCATCAAGGTGCTCGGTGGCTCCAAGCGTCGTTACGCGGCCATTGGTGACATCATCAAAGTCAGCATCCGCGACGCGATCCCGCGCGGCAAGGTCAAGAAGGGCGAGGTCTATGATGCTGTGGTCGTGCGCACCCGCAAGGGCGTGCGTCGCGCCGACGGCTCGCTGATTCGTTTCGATGGCAATGCTGCCGTGCTGCTCAACAACAAGCACGAGCCGATCGGCACGCGCATCTTCGGGCCGGTCACACGCGAGCTGCGCGGTGAGAAGTTCATGAAGATCGTGTCGCTGGCACCGGAAGTGCTCTAAGGCACAGGACGAGGAACTGTCATGAACCGCATCAAGAAGGGCGACGAAGTCGTCGTCATCACGGGCAAGAGCAAAGGTCAGCGCGGCGAAGTCATTCGCATTGCCGGCGACCGGGTGGTCGTGTCCAACGTCAATCTGATCAAGCGTCACACCAAGCCGAACCCGCAGGCCAACCAGCCTGGCGGTATCGTCGAACGTGAGGCTGCGATCCACATTTCCAACGTGCAGTTGTTCAACCCGGCATCGGGCAAGGGCGAGCGTGTTGGCGTCAAGACGCTCGAGGATGGACGCCGTATTCGCGTGTTCCGCTCGAGTCAAACGGCGGTCGACGCCTGAGGACTGTTGCAATGAACCGGCTTGAGAAGATCTACAAAGAAGAAATCGTCCCGAAGCTCGTCGAGCGTTTCGGCTACAAGAACATCATGCAGGTGCCGCGCCTGACCAAGATCACGCTCAACATGGGCGTTGGTGAGGCGGTGGGCAACAAGAAGGTGATGGAAAATGCCGTTGCCGACATGACCAAGATCGCCGGTCAAAAGCCGATCGTGACCAAGGCGCGCTTGTCCGTTGCCTCGTTCAAGATCCGCGACGGTTGGCCGATCGGCTGCAAGGTCACCTTGCGCCGCGATCGCATGTACGAGTTCTTTGATCGTCTGGTCAACATTTCGCTGCCGCGCGTGCGCGACTTCCGTGGCGTGTCGGGCCGCTCGTTCGATGGTCGTGGCAACTACAATATGGGCGTCAAGGAACAGATCATCTTCCCGGAAATCGACTTCGACCAGATCGATGCGATCCGCGGCATGGATATCGCCATCGCCACCACCGCCAAGACCGATGCAGAGGCCAAGGCCCTGCTTGAGGCCTACGGCTTCCCGTTTCGCAATTGATAACGAGAGTTTGCAATGTCCAAGACCTGCATGGTTAATCGTGAGATCAAGCGCGAGAAGCTGGCCAAGAAGCACGCCGCCAAACGCGCCGACCTCAAGAAGATCATCTCCAGCCAGACCGCCAGCTACGAAGACAAGATGGCGGCCCAGGCCAAGCTGCAAAAGTTGCCGCGCGATTCGTCGCCTTCGCGTCAGCGCAACCGTTGCGAACTGACCGGTCGTCCTCGCGGTGTATACCGCAAGTTCGGCTTGGCCCGTCACAAGCTGCGTGAAGCCACCATGCGTGGTGACGTGCCTGGCTTGCGCAAGGCCAGTTGGTAAGGCGCCGGGATTAGGGATTGGTGGGTCGGGATTGAGAAGAGCAAAGGCTCGCCTCAGGTCTCATCGCCCTAATCCCTAATCATAAATCCCTAATCACAAATCCCGTAAATCCGGATATCGATGCAAGGAACATGATCAATGAGCATGACTGATCCCATCGCCGACATGCTGGTTCGCATCAAGAATGCGGCCGCTGTGGGCAAGCCGACGGTGAAGATGCCGTCCTCCAAAATCAAGCTGGCCATCGCCAACGTTCTCAAGGACGAAGGCTATGTGTCGGATGTGCGCGTTCTCAATCCGGGCGCCAAGCCCGAGCTCGAAATCGCGCTCAAGTACTACCAAGGCAAGCCGGTGATCGAGCAGTTGCAGCGCGTGTCGCGCTCCAGCCTGCGCGCGTATCGCGGCAAGGACGCTTTGCCCAAGGTTCTCAACGGGCTTGGCATCGCCATCATTTCCACGTCCAAGGGCGTGATGACTGACCGCAAGGCACGCGAAGCTGGCGTGGGCGGCGAAGTCATCTGTCTGGTCGCTTGATTCGGAGGATCACGACATGTCCCGAATTGCCAAAAAGCCTGTTCACCTTCCCAAGGGTGTGGAGTTCAAGCTCGACGCTGGCCAGTTCACGGTGAAGGGTCCCAAAGGTACCTTGCACTTGGCGAAGCCTGCAGGCGTCGACGTCAACGTTGACGGTACGACATTGACGATGAAGGCCGAGACCGCCGATAATGTCGCGCTGGCCGGAACCGTTCGCACCATCCTCGCCAACATGGCCGTGGGTGTGAGCGAGGGTTTCCAGCGCAAGCTTGAGCTGCAGGGCGTGGGTTATCGCGCGTCGATGCAGGGCAAGGATCTGAACCTGTCGCTCGGCTTCTCGCATCCGACGGTGTATGTGGCTCCGGAAGGCATCACGCTGGAGACACCCACCCAGACCGAGATTCTCGTCAAGGGCTCGGACAAGCAGCTGGTCGGCGAAGTGGCCGCCAAGATTCGTGCGTTCCGTCCGCCTGAGCCCTACAAGGGCAAGGGTGTGCGGTACTCCGGTGAAAAGATCATCATGAAGGAAGCCAAGAAGGCGTAATGCAACTTCAGTGCGGCGTTCATTGGAACGCCCGACTGTACTGCTCCTCGTCGATCCGCTTTCAAGGTTAGAGAATCATGGAAAAGAATATCGCTCGTTTGCGTCGTGCCAAGTCCACGCGCGCTCATATCCGCAAGCTGGGTGCGGCACGTTTGTCGGTGCTTCGTACCGGTCAGCACCTGTATGCGCAGGTGTTTACCGCTGACGGCTCGCGCGTCCTGGCCTCGGCTTCGACCCTCGAAGCCTCGATCAAAGAGGGTCTGAGCAACGGCAAGAACAAGGACGCCGCGGCCAAAGTTGGTCGAGTCATTGCCGAGAAGGCCAAGGCTGCCGGTGTGGAGTCGGTGGCGTTTGATCGCTCTGGCTACCGTTTCCACGGTCGCATCAAGGCATTGGCTGATGCCGCACGTGAGGCTGGTCTGCAGTTCTAAAAGCTGGGGTGGGTGATTCGGGATTGGGGATTAGCTAGGACCAGAGCCGAGCTAAACCGCTTTACTAATTCCAAATCTCCAATCCCAAAGCTCAAGCGTCACCCACAACTACAAGCGGCTCAGGCCGTAATTTTGGAAATCTTCAAACATGAATAACCCGAACGATCGCGACAATGGCGACGGGATGCTGGAAAAGCTGGTTGCTGTCAACCGCGTTTCCAAGACCGTCAAGGGCGGCCGCCAGTTCACCTTCACCGCGCTGACGGTGGTTGGCGATGGTGCCGGCAAAGTGGGCTTTGGCTACGGCAAGGCGCGTGAAGTGCCAGCTGCCATCCAGAAGTCGATGGAGCATGCGCGTCGCCAGTTGGTGAACGTCGAGCTCAACAACGGCACGCTCTGGTATCCGGTCAAGGCCAATCACGGTGCGGCGCGCGTCTTCATGCAGCCGGCCTCCGAGGGTACGGGCGTCATCGCCGGCGGCGCCATGCGCGCTGTGCTGGAAGCTGCCGGCGTCAAGAATATCTTGGCCAAGGCCGTGGGCTCGCGTAATCCGATCAACTTGGTGCGTGCCACGATCAAGGGCCTCAAGGCCGTGCAATCGCCGCAGCAGGTTGCGGCCAAGCGTGGCAAGAACGTGGAGGAGATCAGCCATGGCTGATAACGCAGCAACGATCAAGGTACGCCTTGTCAAAGGCCTGCGCGGAACCCAGCCGCGTCATCGTTTGTCGGTGAAGGCGCTTGGCCTTCGCAAGCTCAACGATGTGCGCGAATTGCCGGATAACCCGTCAGTGCGCGGTCTGATCAACCAGGTTTACTACCTGGTTCGGGTCGAGCAGTAATCCAAGGAGATCACAGATGCGCCTCAATACTCTCAAGCCGGCCGAAGGTGCCCGCGGCGAACGCGTCCGCGTCGGACGCGGCATTGGTTCCGGCCTTGGCAAGACCGCCGGTCGTGGTCACAAGGGCTCGTACGCGCGTTCCGGCAAGGGCAAGATCAAGCCGGGTTTCGAAGGCGGCCAGATGCCGTTGCAGCGCCGCTTGCCGAAGGTCGGCTTCCGTTCGCGCAGCAAAACTGACACCGCTGAAGTCCTGCTGTACAAGCTGGCCCTGCTGGATGTGGAAGTGATCGATTTTGCGGCCTTGCGCGCAGCAAAGTTGGTACCGTCCACCGCCAAGTACGCCAAGATCGTCAAGAAGGGCGAGATTGCCAAGGCTGTCGCGCTCAAGGGCGTGGCTGTGACGGCGGGTGCGCGAGCGGCGATTGAAGCCGCTGGCGGCCGCATCGAGGAGTAAGCCACCTTGTCGCAGGCATCCAAGACCGCTTCAGCGCTGATGGGCTCGGGCAAATTCACCGAGCTGCGTCAGCGCTTGCTGTTCCTGCTGGGAGCGATGGTGGTTTACCGGCTCGGTACCTACCTGCCGGTACCCGGGGTCGACTCGGAAGCCATGCTGCGATTCATGGAGCAGCAGCGCGGCACCATCGTGGACATGTTCAACATGTTCTCCGGTGGCGCGCTCGAGCGTTTCAGCCTGTTTGCGTTGAACGTGATGCCGTACATCTCGGCCTCGATCATCATCCAGATGTGCACCCAGATCTTTCCTTCGCTGAAAGCCATTCAGAAGGAAGGCGAGTCGGGGCGCCGCAAGATCACCCAGTACACCCGCATCGGCACCATTGGACTTGCGATCTTCCAGTCCTACGGCGTGGCCTTTGCCTTGCAGTCGCAAGGTGGTGGTGCCGGCATTCCGATCGTGATGTCGCCGGGTCCTGGCTTCCTGTTCACTGCAGTCATTGCGCTGACTGCCGGCACCATGTTCCTGATGTGGCTGGGCGAGCAGGTGACCGAGCGCGGTGTCGGCAACGGCATTTCGATCATCATCACCGCCGGTATCGTGGCGGGCTTGCCGGGTGCCACGCTGGGCACCTTGGATCTGGCACGAAACGGTGAACTGGGACCGTTCTCGGTGATGGCCGTGTTGGCCTTGGTCTTGCTCATCACGGCCTTCGTGGTCTTCGTGGAGATGGGCCAGCGTCGAATCACGGTTAACTACGCACGCCGTCAAGGCGGGCGTCAGGCCTACATGAACCAGAGTTCGCACCTGCCGCTCAAGCTCAATATGTCGGGTGTGATTCCGCCGATCTTTGCATCCTCGATCATCATGTTCCCGGCGACCGCTTCGAGCTGGTTTGCGCAGGGCACTGAATCGCGTTGGCTGCAGGATCTCGCCGCGGCCTTGGCGCCAGGTGAGCCGCTGCACCTGATTCTTTACGGTTTCATGATCCTCGGCTTCACGTTCTTCTACACGGCCTTGGTGTTCAACTCGCAGGAGACCGCGGACAACCTCAAGAAGTCCGGTGCCCTGATTCCGGGGATTCGTCCAGGCAAGGCCACCGCCGATTACGTCGATGGTGTGCTCACGCGTTTGACGGCTTGGGGCGCGCTCTATCTGGTCGCGGTTTGCTTGATTCCAGAGCTTTTCCGGCAGGCTTGGGCCGTGCCGTTCTATTTCGGTGGCACCTCGCTGCTGATTGTCGTGGTGGTGGTAATGGACTTCATGGCGCAGCTTCAGGCGCATTTGATGAGTCACCAGTACGAAAGTCTGATGAAGAAGTCCAATTTCAAGGGCGGTTCGCGCGGCGGCTTCGCGCGCGGATGAGTTTCGCTGACGCCCGCGCTGGAGTAGCGCGGGTGCCCGCTTGTCGGGCCAAGGCAGAAACCGTCGCCGGAGCTCGGGCACACTCCCCGAGCCGGTAGAACCGCGGCCGCAAGGTCGTGGGGCTATCTCACAACACGAAGCCATGTTATTCTTTCCGGCTTGCTGTGCCGGAAACAGCTCATCACTACATTGTCGGAGAACGCGTAATGGCGCGCATTGCGGGTGTCAATCTCCCGGTCCAGAAGCATGTCTGGGTCGGACTGCAGAGCATCTATGGGATCGGGCGTACCCGGTCAAAGAAGGTCTGTGAAGCGGCTGGCGTGAACGTCAGCACCCTGATTCGTAACCTCACTGAAGGTGACATCGATCGCCTGCGTGCCGAGGTTGCCAAGTACGTGGTCGAAGGCGACCTGCGTCGTGAAGTAGGTATCAGCATCAAGCGCCTGATGGATCTGGGCTGCTACCGCGGCCTGCGTCATCGTCGTGGCTTGCCGCTGCGCGGTCAGCGCACTCGTACCAATGCCCGCACCCGCAAGGGACCGCGCAAGGCGATCAAGAAGTAAGGAACCAGGATGAACAAGCAGGCCAAGCAGCCCAAGAAGAAGGTTCGTCGCGTTGTCACCGACGGCATCGCCCACGTGCATGCATCCTTCAACAACACCATCATCACCATCACCGACCGTCAGGGCAACGCCCTGTCGTGGGCAACCTCCGGTGGCGCCGGTTTCCGTGGTTCGCGCAAGTCCACGCCGTTTGCGGCCCAGGTCGCAGCCGAGAAGGCCGGCAAGGTCGCGCTCGACTACGGCTTGAAGACGCTGGAAGTCCAGATCAATGGCCCCGGTCCCGGGCGCGAATCGGCCGTGCGTTCCTTGAACGCCGTCGGCTACAAGATCACCAACATCATCGACGTGACGCCAATCCCGCACAACGGGTGCCGTCCGCCGAAGAAGCGTCGCGTCTAAGGAGTCCCGACCATGGCACGTTATATTGGTCCCAAGTGCAAGCTCGCGCGCCGCGAAGGCGCCGACCTTTCCCTCAAGAGCCCCGCTCGCGCGCTCGATTCCAAGTGCAAGTTGGAGCAGAAGCCCGGCCAGCATGGCGCAGCGGCCAAGCGCGGCAAGCTGTCTGACTACGCCGTGCAGATGCGCGAGAAGCAGAAAGTCAAGCGCATTTACGGCTTGTTGGAGCGTCAGTTTCGCAACTATTACAAAAAGGCCTCGGGCAAGAAGGGCAACGCCGGTGAAAACCTGTTGCAAATGCTCGAAGCGCGTCTCGACAACGTCGTCTACCGCATGGGTTTCGCCGTGACCCGTCCGTCCGCGCGCCAGTTGGTGTCGCACAACACCGTGACGGTCAATGGCAAGGCGGTCAACCTGCCTTCCTACCAAGTGCGTCCGGGCGATGCGATTGCCCTGACCGAGAAAGCTTCGCGTCAGTTGCGCGTGCAGGAAGCCCTGACCCTCTCGCAAGAGATGGACTTGGCCCCGCATTGGGTCGAAGTGGATTCGAAGAAGTGCAGCGGCCTGTTCAAGGCCATGCCGGACCGCGCCGACCTGCCGTCGGACATCAACGAGGCGCTCATCATCGAGTTGTACTCGAAGTAATCGGAGGTTGCGAGCATGTCAGTTAGCGCTACTCAGGTGCTGCGTCCCCGCGGCCCCAACATTGAGCGTCTTGGTCCGAATCGCGCGAAGGTGGTGATCGAGCCGCTCGAGCGCGGTTATGGTCACACCCTCGGCAACGCGCTGCGTCGCGTGTTGTTGTCCTCGATTCCGGGCTATGCCGTGACCGAGGTCGAGATCGATGGCGTGTTGCACGAATACACCACGGTCGAAGGCCTGCAGGAAGACGTGATGGAGGTGTTGCTCAACCTCAAGGACGTTGCCATCCGCATGCACAATGTCGAACAGACGGTGCTGACGCTGGATGCCAAAGGCCCGGGCGTCGTTCGCGCCGGCGATATCAAGGTCGATCACAACGTCGAGATCATCAATCCCGAGCACGTCGTGTGTCATCTGACCAAGGACACGGCCTTGAGCATGCGTCTCAAGATTGAGGCCGGCTTTGGCTATCAGCCGGCGTCGCAGCGTCGTCGCCCCGACGAAGAAACGCGCGCCATCGGCAAGCTCTTGCTGGATGCCTCGTTCTCGCCGGTGCGTCAGGTCGCCTACGACGTCGAAAGTGCGCGTGTGGAACAGCGCACCGATCTCGACAAGCTGGTGATGCACATTGAAACCAACGGCACGATTGATGCCGAGGAAGCGGTTCGCACGGCGGCCGACATCCTGACCGACCAGCTGTCGGTGTTCGGTGACTTCACCCAGCGTGAGCGCAATGCGTCCAAGCAGGCCAGCGCCAGTGGCATCGATCCGGTGCTGTTGCGCCCGATCGACGATCTGGAACTGACCGTGCGTTCGGCCAACTGCCTCAAGGCCGAGAACATCTACTACATCGGTGATTTGATCCAGCGCACCGAAGTGGAGTTGCTCAAGACCCCGAACCTCGGCAAGAAGTCGCTGTCGGAAATCAAGGACGTGCTGGCTCAGCGTGGTCTGTCCTTGGGCATGAAGCTCGAAAACTGGCCGCCCAGTGGCCTGCAGGCGGGCATGCTCGGTTGATGAAGTACCTGCGGGCGGATCACTCCGCCCGCAACTGTCCTCGGAATGGACTGCCGGGACGGATACAACACCAATAATGTTGGCCACGGACTGGCATCAACAAAGCCTCTGATTACAAGGAAATATTCTCATGCGCCACCAGAAATCCGGACGCAAGTTCAACATGACCAGCTCGCACCGCGAGGCGATGTTCCGCAACATGACGGCATCGCTCATCAAGCACGAGTTGATCAAAACCACCCTGCCCAAGGCCAAGGAATTGCGCGGCGTGGCCGAGCCTCTCATCACCTTGTCGAAGGTCGATGGCGTGGCCAACCGTCGCCTTGCCTTTGCTCGCCTGCGCGACAAGGAAGCGGTCGGCAAGCTTTTCGTCGAGCTCGGCCCGCGTTACCAGAGCCGTCCCGGCGGCTACCTGCGCATCATCAAGTGCGGCTTCCGCGATGGCGACAATGCGCCGATGGCCTATGTCGAATTGGTGGATCGTCCGCGCGCTGCTGCTGACGCTACCGAAGAGTAAGCCTGCGTTGCGCACGGCTTGTGCGCTGATGCCTGCTGCGTCTTGCCCAATCGCCTCGGCCTTTGCCGAGGCGATTGCGTTTTGGCTTGGGCAGTTACACTAGTCCGATTGGCACGCCACGCGCGTGTGGCTTCAACCTGACAGGATCGTTCAATGAATCCATTTGCCTGGTCGTTCCGAACCCAATTCTTTGCTGGAGTGCTGGTTTGCGCCTTCCTGCTGGGCTACGCGCTGTACGCGCAGTACCGCCTGTTTCTCGATCCGTGTCCGCTGTGCATTTTCCAACGCGTGGTCTTCATCGTGATGGGCTTGGTCTTCCTCTTGGGGGCACTGCATGGCCCCAAGGGCTGGGGTCGCAAGGTGTATGGCGTGCTGGTCTTTGTCGTGGCCATGATTGGCGTGGGTATCGCTGGTCGTCATGTCTGGTTGCAGAACCTGCCCGCCGATCAAGTGCCGGCCTGCGGCCCGGGGCTGTCCTACATGCTCGATGCTTTTCCGATGAGCAAGACGCTCTCGATGGTGTTCACCGGTTCGGGCGAGTGCGCCAATGTCGACTGGCATTTCCTCGGGCTTACGATGCCAACGTGGACCTTGATTTGCTACGTGTTGCTTGGCGCAGGGGCACTCTGGGCTGGCCTGCGGCGACGTTGATCGCGCCGTTCAATGCGCCTTGTGGCATCATGATGCGCCGCACCAAATTCTGCCAATATCATGACTGCCATTGAAGCCCGACCGGAACCCGTGCAGCACGTCGAAGGCTGGTCCCCGGCCTCGTGGCAGGAGCGCACCGCACTGCAGCAGCCGACCTATCGTGATGCGGACGCCTTGGCCGCGACCCAGGCGGAGCTGTCGCGTCAGCCGCCCTTGGTGACGAGCTGGGAGATCTTCGAGCTCAAGCGCCAATTGGCAGAAGCGCAAGAAGGCAAGCGCTTCCTGTTGCAGGGTGGCGACTGTGCGGAGAGCTTTGCCGATTGCGAATCCTCGATCATCTCCAATCGCCTCAAGGTGCTGTTGCAGATGAGCGTGGTGCTGGTCTACGGACTGCGCCTGCCGGTGATTCGTGTGGGCCGATTTGCGGGTCAGTACGCCAAACCGCGCTCGGCCGACAACGAAACCATCGATGGCATCAGCCTGCCGGTGTATCGCGGTGATCTGGTGAACGAGCCGGAGTTCACCGCCGCCGCGCGCGAGCCTGATCCGCGCCGCATGATCAAGGGCCACGCGCGCTCGGCCATGACGATGAACTTCGTGCGTGCCCTGATCGATGGCGGTTTTGCCGACCTGCATCGGCCCGAGTACTGGGATCTGGACTGGATGCGGCACTCGCCGCGTGCGTCCGAGTACCAGCAGATGGTGGCCGCCATCGGCGAAGGCGTGCGCTTCATGGAAACCCTGTCGGGCACGCCGATCCACAACCTCAATCGCGTGGATTTCTTCACTTCGCACGAAGCCTTGCTGTTGCCCTACGAGGAATGCCTCACTCGCCAGGTGCCGCGCCATTGGGGCTGGTTCAACCTGTCCACGCACTTTCCGTGGATCGGTGCGCGCACCGCCGGTCTGGAGGATGCGCACGTGGAATACATGCGCGGCATCCGTAACCCGGTGGCGATCAAAATCGGTCCGGCCGTGGGTGGAGATGCGTTGATGCGTTTGATCGACCGACTCAATCCGCACGATGAAGCCGGGCGCTTGAGCCTGATCCACCGCATGGGCCGCGGCAAGATTGAATCGGCCTTGCCGCCGCTGCTGGATCGGGCGAAGCGTGAAGGTCGGCGCGTGCTGTGGGTGGCCGACCCCATGCATGGCAATACCGAAAGCACCGCCAACGGCACCAAGACTCGGCGCTTCGAGAACATTCTTGGCGAACTGGAGCTGGCCTTTGACCTGCACGCCGCTGCCGGCACCCGACTGGGTGGCGTGCATCTGGAATTGACCGGCGAAAACGTCACCGAATGCATGGGCGGTGCGCGTGATCTCAATGAGGCCGATCTTGCGCGCGCCTACCACACCCGCGTTGATCCACGCCTCAATTACGAGCAGTCTCTGGAATTGGCGATGTTGATCGTGCGCAAGCGCGGAGCTGCCTCTCGCGTTTGATCATTGCGGGCTGATGGCTGCACGCAAAGACTCGGGCAAAGGCACAGGCTGGCCGCTGGCGCGATCGATCCACACCAGTACGACGTGACCATCGGCGTGCAAGACGCAGCCGTCCTCGGATTCGATGCGATGGCCGACGGTGACGCTGGTGTTGCCCAGCTTTTCGATGAACTGGCTCACACGCACCTGCACCGGCCAGCCAATCGGCACCCGATAATTGAGCTGCACCGCCGCCATCACCGGCGCCGCCGCCACCGCATCCCAATCGCGGATGAAGCTGCGTAGCCACTGCACCCGTGCCTCTTCCAGATAGCGCAGATAGTTGGCGTTGTTGACATGGTTGTAAGCATCCAAATCACCCCAACGCACCGGAATACGGAACTGAAAAGTGGGGGTGATGGAGTCGATCTGGCTCATGCGCGCATCGGGATTTACGTGGGGCAATGATGCTGATGGTACTGCCTTGACCGTTGCACACACGATTTCACGGGCTGGCAACGAGCAACTGGCCGAAGGCAGGCGCATCCATCGATTTTGCGAACAGATAGCCTTGGCCCAAAGGGCAGCCCAATTCGCGCAGCAGGCTGGCCTGACGCTCGGTTTCCACGCCCTCGGCGGTCAGGTTGAGGTCGAGGTCTTTGGCGAACTCGACGATGGTGCGGACGATGGCGCGATGGCGTGGGTTGACTTCCATGTCGTTGATGAAGCTGCGGTCGATCTTCAAGGCATCGAAGGATGCCGACGCCAACGATTCCAGCGATGAATATCCGGTTCCAAAGTCATCCACCACCAACATCACGCCGAGCGTCTTGAGCGCCGCGAGCATGCCTTCGATCTGCACACGATCGGTGCGGAACACCGATTCGGTCACTTCAAGGCGTAGCGAGTTGGGGGCCAGGCCCGTTTCTGCAAGCACCTGAGCCACCTCATCGACCAAGGTCTGGCTGGACATCTGGCGGTCATCCAGATTCACGCTGATGCCGAGACGTTCTTGCGCCGGGATCGCGGCTTGCCAAGCGGCCACTTGTGCACAGGCCGTGCGCATCACCCAATGGTCAATGCGGGCAATGAGGCCCATGTCTTCGGCTGCCGACAAGAACGCATCGGGATACAACAGGCCACGGCTCGGATGCTGCCAGCGAACCAGCGCTTCGCAACCAACGATTCGATTGTCGGTCAGTGATACCAAGGGCTGGTAGTGCACCACGAATTGATCGCCGTCCAAGGCCTGGCGCAAATCGGTTTCGAGTGCGAAGCGTGCCTGTGCGGCGTGGTGCATGGCGGCATCGAACACCATGTAGCCCGACTTTCCCGCGGCCTTGGCGCGATACATCGCGGTGTCGGCATCGCGCAATACCTGCGTGGGTGTGTGGTACCGAGCGTGGCCCATGACAATGCCAATGCTGGCACTGGAGTAGGCCAACTGCTCGCCGATCTCGAAGGCCTGTTCGAACAGGCCGATCACATGTTCGGCCAGCGTGATGGCATGGGCTTCGTCGCAGGCGCCGTGAGGCAAGATGGTGAATTCGTCGCCACCATATCGAGACACCATGGCGCGGCCCTGCAATGCGTGATTGATGCGTTGGGTCAGCTCGATCAAGAGCTGGTCGCCCGCGGCATGTCCAAGACTGTCGTTGACCAGCTTGAAGCCATCCAAGTCCAGGAACAGCACGGCGTAGTCGTGCGCATCACGGACCTTGGCCTCGGCCAGCACCCGCTCCAAGGTTTCCTGAAACATGAGGCGATTGGGCAGGCCGGTCAGCGGGTCATGGCTGGCGTGGAAGCGCAGTCGTTGTTCGGCTTCGCGCTGGCGCGTGATGTCGACCAGCGAGCCAGCGAAGAGCGTGACCGCGCCTTGTTCCCAAGCGATGGCGCGCACGCTGAGGTTGCAGGTGATCGCGCGTCCGGTGCTCGTGAACAATTGCGCCTCGCGATCATTGACCTCGCCTGCATTGCGCAGGGCACGAAAGATGTCCTTGCGCGCATCTTCATCGACGAAGACTTCGTTGAACTGGATCTCGCGCGGGGCATGGCCTTCATGTGCATCGTGATCCAACATCGTCAGCAGTGCGCGATTGATCTCCAGCACCCGCCCATCCACATGGGCCTTGAACAGGCCGGCAGGCGAACTTTCAAACAGTTCCCGATAGCGACGTTCGGCCCGCTCCAATGCGTGCACGTATTGGCGTTCTTCGGTGATGTCACGCATCACCCCGGTCGAGGCGATGTCACCTTCGAACACCACCGCGTCGGCGTGGACATCCACCACCACATGATGCCCTGCGGCATGCAGCACGCGGACCTGATAGCGCTGGATGCGGGTAGAGCCGGCTTCGCGCTCATTGCGACGGCGCGCCTGCGCGGCGAGGTCTTCCGGGTGGACCAGCGGCATGTACTCGCGGCCCGTCAAGGCCTCACGGGTCATGCCCAGCATGTCGGCCATGGCCTGATTGCAGAAATGAATGCGCCCGCGTTGGATCAGAAAAACGGCGTCCCGGCAACTATCCACCAGTACTTTGTAGAGTGCTTCGGATTGTTTAAGGGCTGCTTCGGATGCCAAGCGATCGCTGATGTCGAAGGCCGTGCCTTCGTAGTAGGCGATGCGGCCACTGGGATGCCGAACCAGTCGGCAGTTCTCGCTGATCCAAACCACGCTGCCATCGCAACGACGCACCTGACTGCGCTCATCGGTGTACCAGCCCGTGCGCTCCATGTGCGCGCGCAGCTGGGCGCGACGACCGGGGTCCACGTAAAGTGCGGACGCCTCGCTGGCGGGTAGCTGCAGCAGGCTCTCCACATCCGGAAACCCAAGCAGGTGTGCCATGGCAGGGTTGGCATCGATGAAGCCACCGCCGGGCAGGCAACGGAAGATGCCTTCCACGGCCGACATGAACAGGGTGCGATAGCTCTCAATCAGGGCCGATTGATCCGACGCCGCTTCGCGCCCTTCTTCTTCGGCTTCCACCAGCAGTGCCAGCACGTAACGTTGGCCGTGATGGTGGATGGGCTCGCAACTGACACGGCCGTGGGCGATCTGGCCCGACTTGTCGATGAATCGGGTTGGGATGGAGTGGACCGGCAAACCTGCACGCAGTCGTGCCCAGAGCACCGCTTGCGCTTGGGCGTCATCCCACAGGCCGAGGTGACTCGGGCGCTTGCCCAGAAGCTCGTCGGTCCGGTATCCCAGACGTCGTTCGAATGCGGGGTTGACGTCGACCAACTCGCCGGTCTCGCCATGAACCAGCGCAACCATCGTCGCAGTGTTCCGAAAAGCGGATGCCAGCTTCATCGAGACGATCCATGGCATTACGTACGCAAGCCCCGTGATTGCAGTCTGCGAGCTATCCCGCATGGGTGCAAGCGGTCGCGCGGATGTCTGACGGGCTCAGGATCTGCGCATCACCTTCCTTGTGGTGCTCAACACGGGTCGAGCTACTTGGAATGGTGCGCGCGCGTCGGGTGGATGCCGGGCATCCGTGCCAAAAATTGTCCGGTATGGGATTGCGGTGTAGCGGCGACGGTTTCAGGCGTGCCGGCGACGAGGATGGTGCCGCCGCGATGGCCACCTTCGGGGCCAAGATCGACGATCCAGTCGGCGGTCTTGATGACATCGAGGTTGTGTTCGATCACCACCACGGTATTGCCGTCGTCGCAGAGGCGTTGCAGCACGGCCAGCAATTGTTCGATGTCGTGAAAGTGCAGGCCCGTCGTTGGTTCATCCAGCAGGTACAAGGTTCGGCCGGTATCGCGTCGTGACAGTTCCTTGGACAGTTTGATGCGTTGCGCTTCGCCGCCGGAAAGCGTGGTCGCAGGCTGTCCGAGTTTGATGTAGGACAGTCCAACCTGCATCAGGGTTTCCAATTTGCGGGCCAGCACCGGGACGGGTTCGAACAGTTTGAGCGCATCTTCCACCGTCATTTCCAGCACGTCGTGGATGGTGAAGCCCTTGTAGGTGATGTCGAGGGTCTCGCGGTTGTAACGCTTGCCTGCGCAGAGATCGCAAGGTACGTACATATCGGGTAGAAAGTGCATCTCGACCTTGATCAGGCCATCGCCCTGGCAGGCTTCGCAACGCCCGCCTTTGACGTTGAACGAAAAGCGTCCTGCGGTGTAGCCCCGCGCACGCGCTTCGGGCACCTGGGCAAAAAGTTCACGCAAGGGCGTGAACAGGCCGGTGTAGGTCGCCGGATTGCTGCGCGGGGTGCGTCCGATCGGGGCTTGGTCGATGTCGACCACCTTGTCGAACTGCTCTAGCCCTTCGATGGCACGATAGGGTGCGGCCTGCTGGGTGGATGCGCCATTGAGTGCGGTGGCGGCCAAGGGGTGCAGGGTGTCGTTGATCAAGGTTGACTTGCCCGAACCCGACACGCCGGTGATGCACGTGAACAGGCCAACGGGAATGGACAGTTCAACGTTTTTGAGGTTGTTGCCCTGTACGCCCGACAGTCGCAACCAGGCGTCGGACGGTGGCCGGCGTTGGGGAATCGTGATGCTGCGCTGGCCCGAGAAGTACTGGCCGGTGATCGAGCGTGGGCAGGCGATGATGTCATCGAGCTTGCCTTGTGCCACCACTTCACCACCGTGTACGCCGGCCCCGGGGCCGATATCGACCACGTGATCGGCATGACGGATCGCATCTTCGTCGTGCTCGACCACGATCACGGTGTTGCCGAGGTCGCGCAGGCGGGTGAGGGTGCCGAGCAGGCGTTCGTTGTCACGTTGGTGCAGGCCGATCGAAGGCTCGTCGAGTACGTACATCACTCCGACGAGGCCGGCGCCGATCTGGCTAGCCAGTCGGATGCGCTGGGCTTCACCGCCCGAGAGTGAATCGGCTTGGCGATCGAGCGTCAGGTAATCCAAGCCCACATCGACCAGAAACCGCAGACGTTCGTGAATTTCCTTGACGATGCGGCTGGCGATTTCGCCGCGCCAACCGTCGAGCTTCAATTCGGAGAAGAATCGGTTGGCCGCATCGATCGGCAGGGCGGTGAGGGTGGGCAGGTTGCTTTCGCCAATGAACACGTTGCGGGCAGAACGGTTCAATCGCTGGCCGTGGCAATCCGGGCAGGGACGATTGCTGATGAATTTGGCCAGCTCCTCACGCACCGCCGGTGAGTCGGTTTCGCGGTAGCGTCGTTCGATGTTGGGCACGATGCCTTCAAACCGATGTTTGCGCTGGCTGCGACTGCCCGACTCGGTGATGTAGGTGAAGCTGATTTGCTCCTTGCCGCTACCGTTGAGCACCACCTCGCGCACGGTGTCGGGCAAGGCATTCCAGGCCATGTCCAGATCAAAGCCGTAGTGTTGAGCGAGCGAGGCAATCAACTGGTAGTAGTAATGATTGCGCCGATCCCATCCACGAATCGCGCCGGCCGCGAGACTCAGTTCCGGATGGGTGACCACGCGCGCCGGATCGAAATACTGATTCACGCCCAGGCCATCGCAACTCGGGCAGGCGCCCATCGGTGCGTTGAAGGAAAAGAGCCGCGGTTCCAGTTCGGGCAGGGCGTAGTCGCACACCGGGCAGGAGTAGCGCGAAGAAAAAAGCTGAGGGCTGGCCGAGGCATCGTCCATGTCCACCACCAAGGCTAAACCGTCGCCCAGACGCAGTGCGGTTTCGAAGGATTCTGCCAGACGCTGTTGGAGGTCCTCGCGGGGGCGGAAGCGGTCGATCACCGCCTCGATCGTGTGTTTGATGCGCAGCGCGAGCTTGGGCGTTTCATCCAGTTCCAGCACTTCACCGTTCACGCGGGCCCGCACCAGGCCTTGCGCACGCAATTGCTCGAACACCTGCACGTGCTCGCCCTTGCGTTCGCGGATCACCGGCGCCAACAGCATGTAGCGATGTTCGGCGTCGAGCGCGAGCGTGGCATCGACCATCTGGCTGACGGTCTGTGCGGCCAAGGGTGTGCCGTGATCCGGGCAACGCGGCGTGCCCACACGCGCATACAGCAAGCGCAGATAGTCGTAGACCTCGGTGATCGTGCCCACGGTCGAGCGCGGATTGTGTGAGGTGGATTTTTGTTCGATCGAAATCGCCGGCGACAGGCCTTCGATATGGTCGATGTCGGGCTTGTCCATCATCGAGAGGAATTGGCGCGCGTAGGACGACAGTGATTCCACGTAGCGCCGCTGACCCTCGGCATAGATCGTGTCGAAAGCCAGCGAACTCTTGCCCGAACCCGACAGGCCGGTGATGACGATCAACTGATTACGCGGTAGATCCAGATCGATGTTCTTGAGGTTGTGGGTGCGCGCCCCGCGAAGGCGGATGCTGTCCATGAAGGTGCCTGAAAAAGCCGGCCAAGGAGTCTAGCAGCGCCCTTGCCGCGGCATTGAGCCAGGTTATGATGCGAAACAGCTCCGACCTCTTATTCGGCCACGTGTGGGCACATGCGTCGGGCAAAAGTGCGTGATACTTGGTTCGGAGCCGCGATTCTTGATACACGGCAGGGCCTTCGCCACGTGACGACACCGGCCAGCAAAGGCGTTGCCTTTGCAGTCGTCACGCGCGGGGGCTTGGTTTTTGTCCGCGACTGGTCAAAACTGGCGTGGTGAAAGGGACCATCCACCATCTTCGATTCTTGCGCGCTGCCCTTGGCGTTCTGGGTGTCGCAAGTTTGTGCGGCTCGGTTCAGGCCGGGGTCTTATACCGTTGCCTTGATGCCAAGGGTGTCACGGCCTATACCAGTACGACCAGTGGTTACCGGCAATGCAAGCTGGTGGGCAATTTTCCGGCGGAGCGCGAGAAGCCGACGGTCAACACGCCCAGTGCGCCTGCGGCAGTCGAATTCAGGACGGCTCCGGGTGATGCCGAGCCCAAGGCAGTGACGCCGGTTGTGGGCGTCGAGCCCAAGGTTACGCGCGGGGCGGTCTACAAGTTCGAGCGCAATGGCGTCACCCACTACACCAATCGACGCCCCGCAGGTCAGCGCGCGCAAGTCTTGTTCACCTACATTGAAACCTGTTTTGCCTGCAGTACGTCACCGGGACTGGACTTCAACAACGTCGGACTGAACTTGACGGCGTACACCACCGAGATCGCGGCCGCCGCTGCGCGCCATGGCGTGGAAGAAGCTCTGGTGCGTGCGGTGATTCATGCCGAATCGGCCTTCAATCCCAATGCCATTTCACGCGCCGGGGCGCAGGGCTTGATGCAGTTGATTCCGGCCACGGCCAGCCGCTTTGGCGTCACCGAACCGTTTACACCCGCGCAGAACATCGACGGCGGCACCGCCTATCTGGCCTGGTTGAGCGCGCGATTCGGTGGCGATCTCAAACGCATCGCCGCCGGCTACAACGCAGGTGAAGGGGCCGTGGATCGTTACGATGGCGTGCCGCCGTATCAAGAAACACAGCTCTACGTCGAGCGCGTTGGAATCCTTCTCGAACGTTATCGAAAGGAACTGGCTGCCAAGACTGCGCCGACCACCAGTCCGCCGGTCGCCGCAACGGCTGCCGCTGCGGCCAGCAGCATGTAAATTCGTCAGCGCGGGCTGGGACGCTGCATCAGCCGCAACTTGGTTTCAAATGGCACGCCCGCGCGCAAGCCACTCAGGCTGACTTCGGTGCCGGGCGCAAGCGCGGCCTCGCGGGTACGCAGGTCGAACTGATCGATGATGTCTTTGCCATCCAAACTGAGCAGTACGTCGTCGGGGCGGATGCCGGCCTGTGCTGCGGGTGCATTGGCGTAGATCGCACGCACCACCACGCCATGATTGTTGCTGTCGGAGGGCAGTGTGTCGAGCGAGGCCGGTGTGTCGACGTATTCGGCACCCAGCCACCCGCGTACGACATAGCCGTGGTCGATGATCTGGGCCAGCACATCGCGTGCGGTCTCCGCCGGGATCGCAAAGCCGATGCCTTCGGCGTCCATGCTCATGCGCCCCAGCACGAAGGTATTGATTCCGACCAGCTTGCCGTCGGCATCGACCAGCGCGCCGCCGGAATTGCCCGAGTTGATGGCAGCATCGGTCTGGATGAAGTCCACGGCCGGAAAGGCTTGGGCATTCTCGCTGCCACTGAGCATGGCTTGGCTACGCGCCAAGCCGGACACGATGCCCTGAGTCACGGTCTGCCCGAGTCCAAAAGGGTTGCCGATCGCGAGCACGACATCGCCAACATGTAAGGCACCTTGGTCTTGCAGGGACATGGCCGGGAGATTGCTGCCGTCGATCTTCAGTACGGCCAGGTCGGTTTCCCGATCAGAGCCGGTGATCACCGCCGGCGTAACGCGGCCGTCCCAGAGGACGATCTGGATGTCCTTGGCGCCCGCCACGACATGATGGTTGGTCAAAATGTAACCATCACTGGACACCAGCACCCCTGAACCTTGCGCGCGCTGCAATCGCTGGCGCGGCATGCCCAGGGTGATGCCCGAGAAGCGTTGCATCGTGGGGTTGGGCAACAGGATGGTGCGCTCGGTGACGACCTTGTTTACGTACACGCTCACGACCGAGGGTGCCGCACGCTGCACCGCGTCGGCATAGCTGCGGGGTGCGCTGGTGGCCGACACCGGCGCGCTTGCGTGGATTTCAGTGCTCGGCGCGGGCGCTTCCACGCCCAACCATGCCCGCAGACGTGTGCCGGCATCCGGTACCGCCAAGCCAATCAAAAACGCCGCAGCCAGGCCGATCACGACACTCTGCAACAGAAAACGTGGCAATCCATGCTGCGTACTCACGCGTGAATCATCCTGCGACCGCAAAGCGCGGGATTGTCGCACGCGCCTGCCAAGCATGTTAGTCCAAGTTAGTAATGTCCCCTTCCAACCAGATAGAAGTGTCCCCTTTTTGGCTGGGCACACATGGTTGGGGAGCTTGGGTTGTCAGATCGTGAAGTGAAGCGTGCCGGGGTGTTGGAAGAGCTCGCGTGTGGCCG
>CAUJJS010000126.1 GCA_963205415.1 Pseudomonadota bacterium | reverse complement strand
CCCGAAAGGCTGGTCAAGGTAACCGGAACAGCCGTAGCACTGGTGGCAGAACCGAAGGTGCCCGCACCGCCCGCGAGAACCACCGGATTGCCTGGCGGGGCGATGTTGACGGTGGGCGGGCCAACGTTGACGATGTTGATGGCACCGTTATTCAACGTCGTCACGTTGACCGCAGCACCCAAGGTAAGCGGTTCAGTGCCAACAGGCTGGCTAGCGGCCACGGAAAGCGCAATGGTGCACCAGCTTCCATTCGCGACCGGCTGTGACAAGGTATTTGCCACGGCAACACGAACAATGTTTGGCGGCACAATTACACAGGTGTTGAAGTGGTTAGCGACGGTTGGTGCAGAAGGTGTCGCGGTAACGACCGCATTGTTGAACGTCAAGTCTGCCTGAAAGCCTGCAGTACCGCCAGGACTGACATTCGTAAAAACAAGATCAATGGACCCGGGAGTTGTCGCGCCACCGGCTGGCGTTGTCGCTTGGACAGTCGCCGGGGTTACGGACAGTGTTTGGGCGTTAACGCTGGGTGCGACTGCCGCCGCCAAGGCGGTAATCGCTAGGCCAGCGAGGGTAAGTGGGCGCATTGTCATCTCCTTCTAGTTAGTCACATTTCACTCGGTAACCGAGTGGGTCTTGGTTGCTACGGTGGTACCATCTGCTGCAGCGGCGATAAAACTGGTCACTTTGGGAGCAGCATTGCCAGCTGCACGACCCTTGCTCTGAATACTGAAACTCCCGAGGTTCAGCATACCCGCCGGCAAACTGGCATTGGTCGTACTGTACAGCAACACCACGACTTCCTGCCCATTGAATACGCAAGAGGCATTGTGCGTCTTGGGTGGGTTCTTCGCACACTTGGATGTATCCACTCGCATGGCTTTGCCACCGGGGATCTGTACGCGGATCTCGATACCCGTAGCCTTGCCTTCCGCCAAGAGATCCAATGAGACCTCCTGCGAACCGGCCTTGGTGGCGTTGTTTGAACCAAGCAAAAGTTCATCAGCTTGCGCCGGCACAACAGTCAATGCGCCGAAAACTGCCAGCGCATAAGCAATCATATTGATTTTCATAGGATTCTCCCTAAATTTGTGTGGGTCGTCACGCACTGTATCAAGGCGTACCGATGCAAGTTGGAGCCACTGAATTAATGACCGTGAACAACGCCATCGCGTCATTAATGTTGACTGACCCGTCCTCATTCATATCTGGCTGGCCCGAGGCATAAGTTACGCCATTCAACTCTGAGAACAGCGCCACAACGTCCGAAATGTCACGCGTGCCATTAACCGCACCATCACCCCGGCACAGTCGCCCAATCTCTGTAGCTTCGGAACGGGTGGACTCAAAAGCATCGAAATTGAACGCAGTGGCTGCGGTCCCGTTGCTGATACCCAGCACCGCCGAACCGATAGTCCCAGCGCCTGCGGCGCCCGAATAGCTACCCACTTGTGCGCCAGTTCCCGCACCCCAAACCTTGACAGTGAAGCTGGTGTTGGCTTTGTAGAACACCTCAACGGAGTACCACTTCCCGACTTGGATACCAGTAACACTGCCTGCTGCCGAACCGTTCTGATTGAAGGAGAACTGACTGCCGTTGAAGCTGACATCCACGACATTCGCACCGCCGCCATTGTCCGAAGCCGTGGCCTTGAAGATCGTTACAGGGCCTGACACCGAGCGCGTGAGCACATAGAAGCGCGCGCGATAGGTACCTTCGGCGCCTGGCGAGTTATCGACGACGTATGTGCCAGTACCGACGGTCAGCGCGCAAATGCCGCTATACCGTGCCGTGGCGGGCGGACCCTTTGCGTTATTCGCATCCGTGGCCGTACCGGTACCGAGCCAATTGCTGACCGTGCAAGCCATCGCGGAGCCCATCGGCAAGGCCATGGTCAGCGCGGCTGCCAGCAGAAACTTGTTGGAAATTTTCATGTTTGACACCCCTTTTTGAGTGAGTCGGGTTGGTTCTTGACGTTGCGCAAGTGACACAGGAACCCCCGAATGCGTTGCGCAGCTTAACATACGCTGGATGCGCTGCAAGTGCTTGGCGCGTAGCGGGGAACTTCGCGCCCCTGACGATGGGCTGTCTTGGGCATGGCAGGTAATACGCAGGAACTTGGCGAAATGTGCCACGACGCGTGATTTTTGATTGGAATGCCGTGGTGCGTCACATTTTGACACACTCTGATTCAGGCGAGAGGGCGACGCGGGCGTGGCGCAAGCGTGGGATCGTGGCGCATTCGTATGACCATCAGGGAAGGTCTGAACAAGCCCGTCATGCCCGCGAAGGCGGGTATCCAGCGACTTCAAGTCATTGAAATCAAAGGCACTGGCCTCCCGCCTTCGCGGGAGTGACGAGCAAATGTCGACTTGTTCAGATATTCATCAGGTCGGCAGGGCGGGAGTGGGTTTGCCTTGTTCACGCAGGGTGAATGCGACCTTGTTGCGCAGATAGGCCGGTTGCAAGGCTTCGGGCGGAGTGTGTTCGCCCTTGACGAAGGCCATGGCCGCAAGACGAGCGACATCGGCCGCACGCGGCAAGGCGGTGGCGTCACACTGGATGAGGCGTGAGCCGAGGGCGTTGGGCAGTGCACCCGACTCTGCGGCAAAGCCGGTGCCCACACCGAGCCATTCGCCGTGTTCGAGGGCGGGCACGTGCGCCGGCGCGGCGAGTTGTTCGTCGCCCAGTGGCTGCCAGTGGCTGGAATCATCGCGGGCGTAGCGGGCCAGATACACCTCGCCCATGCGCGCGTCGATGGCGGCAAGGACGCCCGAACGCGTGTAGCCAAGTGTGTCCAGTTCGCGCATGACGGACCACGCCAAGGCATGCAGGGTCGAGACACCGACTACCGGTCGATCCAGTGCAAAGCCCAAGCCTTGGGTGATGGCCACAGCCAATCGCACGCCCGTGAAGGCGCCGGGGCCGCGACCGCAGGCGATGGCGTCCAGTTGCGAGCGCGAAATCCCGGCCTCGGCCAATAGCTCGTCAATCCAAGGCAAGGTCAACTCGGCATGGCGGCGTGGCGCAATCTGATGGCGCTCGATGATCTCGCCATCAAGGCACAGAGCCACCGAGCAGGCTTCGGTTGCGGTTTCGATGGCGAGCAGCTTCATGCGGTGCTGGATGATGGACGAAGTATTGAGATGGTAGCGGCAATTGCCCTCACCCCAACTCCTCTCCCATGGGGTGAGGGGCTTTGGAGCGAATGACCTCACCCCACTTTTGTCGTTTTCTAGCGATCACAAGGGCAACACCAGCGCCACACACAGCCCACCCCCATCGCGGTTGAGCAGGGTGATGCGTCCGCCGTGGGCTTCGATGATCTCGCGGGACAGCGCCAGGCCCAGGCCGGTGCCGTGGCGCTTGGTGGAGTAGAACGGCAGCAGCGCATTGGCCAACACGGCCTCGTTCATACCCTGACCACGATCCAGAATCTCAATGCGCCAGCCTTCGGTGCTGCGCCTGATCGAGAGTTGCACCGTCTCGGCCGCACTGCCGGATTCGTGTGCGTTTTTCAGCAGGTTGATCAAGGCTTGCTCGATTTGTGCAGCATCGAAATGACCGACGCCACCGGGTGGTTGGATCTCGGCGGTGAATTGGATCTGGGCACTCAGCTGCGCCACGAACGCGTGCCACGCCACGGCCTCGATGCGCGGCGTGGGCAGTTTGGCGAAGCGGGCGTAGTCGCGGATGAAACCCTCCAAATGCCGGGCGCGTTCTTCGATGGTGGCCAAGGCCACCGGCAGGCGCTCGGTCTGCCCACGACGCAAAAGTTCGGCGCCTGAATGCGCCAACGAAGCAATTGGGGCCAGTGAATTGTTGAGCTCGTGGCTGATGACGCGGATGACCTTCTTCCAGACCTGCACTTCCTGGCGACGCAGCTCGACGGTGAGCTGGCGCAGCAGGATCAGTTCGTGGTTGCGGCCATTCAGGCGGAAGCTGCGACGCGAGAGGTGGTAGATGTCCTCGTCGTCGATCTGGGGAACCGTGAACATGCCTTCACCGCCACGCATGATGGCCTCGCGCATCGCCGGAGCGGTGTTGGCCACGATCGCCTCGAAGGCGCGGCCTTCCAACCTGCGGCCTTCGCCCAGAAGTTTGCGCGCCGCCAGATTGCCCAGCACCACGCGCCGGTTGGGGTCGATGAGGACCATCGCCACGGGCGTGTTTTGCACCATCGTATCCAGCAGCAATTCGCGCTGCACCAGCGATTGGCGTTGTTCGCGCAGGGTGTTGCCGAGTGCGTTGTGGGCTTCGACCAACTCGCGCAGGTCGCTGGCCTGCGTCCAGTTGATGCCGAAACTGAAATCACCATCGCGATAACTGGCCACCGTGCCAGCCAGTGCGCGAAAGAGCGCGCGCACCGGGATCAGGCTGCGGTGAATCAGCACGGCCGTCATCACGACCGCCATCGCAGTGGCCAGCGTTGCCGCTAGCCAAGGCGCAAGCCAGCGCATCAGGATCACGCTGCACGCGCTGGCCAGAACGCTGCACAGGCTCGCTAAGGCGAGCAATCGCACGGCCAGAGGCAGGGTGCGAAGGCGGCGCATCAGTCGCGGGCGATGCCAAGGCGGTCGAGTCGCCGATACAGGGCTTGCCGCGACAGGCCCAGTTCTGAGGCTGCCTGTGCCAGTACGCCGCCGCTGCGTGCGAGCGCCGCTTCGATGGCAGCACGATCGGGCTCGACGTTGCCGCCTGCACGCGCCGGTGGTGGCGGCAGGCCGAGATCAACGGCGCGGATGATTTCACCTTGTGCGAGCAAGGCTGCCCGCTGCATCACGTTGCGCAATTCACGCACATTGCCGGGCCAGAGATGGCGTTGCAGCGCCATCTCTGCGTCCTCGCCCAAACGCTTGCCGGCAGGCAAAAAATTCCGCGCCAACGGCAGGATGTCGCGAGGGCGGGTACTCAAGGGCGCGATGCACAGTTCGATGCCGTTGAGGCGATAGTAGAGGTCTTCGCGGAACTTGCCTTCGGCTATCAAGCCCGGAAGGTTGGCATTGGTGGCGCTGACGATACGCACCTTCACGCTGCGTTCGCGATTGCTGCCGAGGCGTTCGAAGCGACCGGTTTCCAGCACGCGCAACAGCTTCACTTGCCCGGCCAAGGGCAAGGTGCCGATTTCATCGAGGAACAATGTGCCGCCATCAGCCGCTTCGAACTTGCCCTCGCGCGCCTTGCTGGCACCGGTGTAGGCCCCGGCTTCAGCACCAAACAGTTCGGCTTCGATCAATTCCGCAGGCAAGGCGCCGCAGTTGAGTGCCACGAACGGGCCGGATTTCACCGCGCTGTTGTAGTGCAGGATTTCGGCGTACTTTTCCTTGCCTGCGCCATTGGGGCCGGTAATCAGAACCGGCAGATCGGAACGCGCGACCTGCAAG
>CAUJJS010000125.1 GCA_963205415.1 Pseudomonadota bacterium | reverse complement strand
TGCACCAGATCGTGGCCACGCGCACGAATGCGTTCAGCGATGAAGCCCAGCGCGGTGGATTTACCCGCACCTTCTCCACCTTCCAAGGTGATCAGTCGCCCACGCATCACGGCCTCCGCGAACGGCGATAGTCGGCCACGGCGCGATTGTGCTCGGCCAGGGTGCGCGAAAACACATGGCCGGGACCATCACCGCGCGCGACGAAATACAGTGCATCGCCCGGTGCCGGATGCAAGCTCGCTTGGATCGCCTCGCGCCCAGGCAACGCGATCGGCGTCGGTGGCAGGCCATCGCGGGTGTAGGTGTTGTGCGGGGTGTCGGCTTCGAGATTGGCGCGGGTGAGGCTGCCCGAAAAGCCAGGGCCCAAACCGTAGATCACGCTCGGATCGGTCTGCAAGCGCATGCCCAAACGCAAGCGCCGCAAGAAAACACCGGCCACCTGCGGGCGTTCCGAAGCCAAGCCGGTTTCTTTCTCCACGATCGATGCCAAAACCAAGGCCTCGTAAGGATTGGCCAAGGGCAGGTCCGGTGCGCGATCGCGCCAGGCCGTGTTCAAAGCCGTCACCAAGGCGGCATGCGCGCGCTTCAATAGCTCGGCGTCGGTGGTGCCACGGGTGAATTGGTAGGTTTCAGGCAGAAACAGACCTTCCGGTCGCGTCTCATCGCTGTCGCCATCGATGTCAGCACGCACGCCAAGGTGCGCCATAAGTTCATCCTCGGGCACAGCAGCCAAGGTTTGTACCAAGACCGGATCACGCGCCAAGGCCAAGCGCAGCTCATGCACGCTCCAGCCTTCAACGAGGGTGAAACGGTATTGAATGACCTCGCCGCGACGCAATTTTTCCAGCAGCGTCAACGGCGTCATCGACGCTTCGATCGCGTACTCGCCGGCCTGCACCCGTGCGCCGTGCTGCCACGCCAATGCGCGCCAGTAGAGCTCGTGCACACCGCCATCCAAATGCACTGCCGCAAGACGCGCCACCACGCCCCGGAACGAGGTACCGCGGGCGATGTCGATCACCACCGGCTCGGTGCCGACACCCAAGGGTGCGTGGCTGAAACGTTGATAATCCCGATACAACCACAGGCCCGCCGCCGCGCTGACCGCCAGCGCCAGCAACAGCACGGCGATCAGCGCCCGCACACGCCCGAACTGAACCTGCCGCGCCATCGGCGATGACGACCGGCGCCGTGATGAAAGCATAGGAAAATCGACCATCCGGCAAGAATAGCGGAGGCGAGCGCTCGTCACCGGGCAAAGGTGACGTTTCCGCTCAAATCCCGCCCCGATTCTTGACCGCCAACCCGCGCGCCGTGCGCGATCTCAAGAGCCCTTACCCGCAGCCGCCTGAATCAGTTTGAGTGGCTGAACCCGCGGTACGCCCACCTTTTCGGCCCACCGGTACGAAGCCGGTTCCACTTCCTGGCCAGATGAGGGCAGCCACGGAATCGGATGGATGGGGCCCGGCACACCGCTGAACTCAACCGTCGCGCTAGCCTGCTTCGCGACCGGAGCTCGGGCCGAAAAAGATGTTCTGAACGACATGGGAATCATGAGCGTACTTTCCACACTGATTCCATCGGCCGGTGATAGAGGCTCGAATTTCCATGTTTCAATTGCGTCCACGGCCACGGCTTCAAATCGCTTGCGCCACTTCTCTTCCTCTTTCTTGGACCTGTAGCTGCGAGACAAACTGGTTCGCCAAGGATGCATCTCCAGCACATCACCGTTGGCATTGATGCGTGCCGCAATCCACAAGTCCGCGTTCTGCATGTAGCGCACGGCACTGATTGGATACTTGGGCGGCGTAATCGGGCCACGAAGCTCTCGAACGCCAAACACGACATCGGCCAGGCTCAATTGGTACTTCTCGCCATCGATGGCCTGCCCTTGTATTTGCATCATCATCCGCGTTTTGGCCTGCACCGCCTTGCCATCGGCCAGCACCGGCTCAAAGCGCCAGCCCGCGACGGTGCGCGCGATCAAATCCGTCACCGGCTCGGGCAAATCCTTGGATTCCAATGCGTATTGGAGCACCGCGCCTTGGGCATCGATCGAGACGGTTCCCCGGACGATGAGCTCGAACTTCGCAGGTGGTGATTCAGTCTGGGCCATGGCGCATGTAAAAAGGCCAGACATCACGATCATCAGAAACATCACGATAGGGCGCATGGCTCAGGCTCCGTGTGAAGGTTGGGGGCGAGGGGTCGTGCGTATGCCGAGGCTGGCAAGGTCAATCCGGGTGCCCAGCCTACTGCATGCAAGCCAGACGAAGAATCCGAACCCATGTGACCGATGCGAGGCCGGACGAGATCACGGAGCCAAGGGCCGTGACGATGCCGGCGATGCCCTAGTCCGGCAATCCCAAAGCCCGTAGCAATCAGCGCGCCTTGGCGCGGGTCTCGGCCAGCTCGGCCTCGGGCTGTGAGTCGGCTCACCGCGCCGGGTGTTGTGCCAGCACGCAAACGTCCGCGGTTCGGGCCATTCCGCTTGTTCGCAGTCCGGTCGCCTGCGCTAGTGTAGTGCTTCGTTCTTTTTGGAACCAAGACGGCTGTTGGCACGAATGACTTTCTGCAAGATGTCGTTGGCTTTGGCCGTCCAAACGAAAGGCTTCGGGCGACGGTTGTGTACGGCGAGATACTCTTCAATCGCG
>CAUJJS010000124.1 GCA_963205415.1 Pseudomonadota bacterium | reverse complement strand
CATAAATGTGCCGCCAGTTTCACCGGCGGTGAGGTCAAGAAGACTCAGCGTTACGAACTGGCCGAACTGCTCGGCTCAATCTCCCGCCACTTCCTGCTGATGACGGCCACGCCACACAACGGCAAGGAAGAGGACTTCCAGCTGTTCATGGCGCTGCTGGATGGCGACCGCTTCTACGGCAAGTTCCGCGAGGGTGCTACGCGCGTTGACGTGTCCGACCTGATGCGGCGCCTGGTGAAGGAAGAACTGCTCAAGTTCGACGGCACCAAGCTGTTCCCACCGCGCATGGCCTACACCGCCAACTACGACCTGTCGCCGGCCGAAGAAGCGCTCTACGCCCACGTCACCGATTACGTACGCAATGAATGGAACCGGGCAGAACACCTTGATGGCAAGCAGCGCAACAGCATTGGCTTTGCCCTGACCATGCTGCAGCGCCGCCTAGCCTCCAGCCCAGCGGCCATTTACCAGTCGCTGTTGCGTCGTCGCAAGCGGTTGGAGGAGCGTCTGGAAGAAGCCAAGTTGATCGCGCGTGGCAATCGGCTCGGGGAGGATCGCCCGGGCTATGGCCGGGTGGTGGCGATCGACGTGCCGGACGATCTGGACGAGGCTGAAGACGAGCTTTCACCAGAAGACTTCGAGACCGTCGCCGACCAAGCGGTAGCGCAAGCCAGCACGGCGGACACCCTCACCGAGAGGGAAGCCGAACTGGTCACCCTGCGCTCGCTGGAAGCCGAAGCCAAGGCACTCTACGACAGTGGCAACGACCAAAAGTGGCGCGAGCTGTCGCAGATTCTGCAAGACAACGCCCTGATGTTTGATGCCAACGGCAACCGTCGCAAGATCATCATCTTTACCGAGCACCGCGATACCTTGGCCTATCTGGCCAGCAAGATCACAGGCCTACTGGGCCAGCCGCAGGCCGTGGTCCAGATCCACGGCGGCACCCACCGCGACGAGCGGCGCCACGTGCAGGAGGAGTTCCGTCAGAACAAGGACGTGCAGGTGCTGCTCGCCACCGACGCCGCCGGCGAAGGCGTCAACCTGCAGAACGCCAATTTGATGGTCAATTACGACCTGCCGTGGAACCCGAATCGACTGGAGCAACGCTTTGGTCGCATCCACCGCATTGGTCAGCGCGAAATCTGTCACCTGTGGAATCTGGTGGCGGACAAAACCCGCGAAGGTGCCGTGTTCCAGCGCCTGTTTGAGAAGATCGAAATCGAGCGCCAGGCGCTGGGCGGCCGCGTATTCGACGTGCTGGGTGAGGCCTTCACCGGCAAGCCGCTGAAAGACCTGCTGTGGGAGGCCATCCGCTACGGCGAGCGCGAGGATGTCCAGCGCGACCTGTTCAAGGTCATCGACAACAGTCTGGACTCCGAGAGGTTGAAAGAGATCTTCCGACGCAACGCGCTGGTGGACAACCACATGGGTCTGGACGCGCTGCATGCCATCAAGGAAGAGATGGACAAGGCCGAGGCACGCAAGCTGCAGCCGCACTTCATCCGCGCCTTCTTCCTGAAAGCCTTCGAGCAATTGGGCGGCGATGCCCGGCAGCGTGAGAAGGGCCGTTACGAACTGCCCCATGTGCCCGCGGCGATCCGCGAACGCGACCGTCGCATTGGCCAGACTCGTCAGCCGGTGTTGCCGAAGTACGCACGCGTGTGCTTCGAAAAAGGCGACATCCTTGTGCTGCACAAGCCGATGGCCGATTTGATTCATCCGGCGCATCCGCTGATGGGTGCGGTCATCGACATGACCTTGGAAGCACGCCTGCACGCCTTGAAGCAAGGTGCCGTGCTGATTGATCCCGCCGACATGGGCAGCGAGCCGCACTTGCTATTGATGGTGGACCACGAAGTGCGCGAAGGAACAGGCACTACCGAGCGCACCCTCTCGCGCGAGCTGCAGTTCCTGTGCATCTCGCCGAATGGCGAGGCTACGTTCGCCGGTTGGGCGCCACATCTGGATCTGCGTCCGGCCACCGAGGCGGAGACTGCACAGATCAAGCCTTTGCTCGACGCGGATTGGCTCGACCAGAACCTCGAACAACGTGCGCTGGAATGGGCCGGCGGGCAACGGGTGCCCAAGCACCTGTCTGCCGTGCGTGAACGACGCCTGCGCCACATCGACAAGGTCAGCCAAGCCGTGCACGAGCGGTTAACCCGCGAGATCAACTTCCTCTCCCATCGCGCCATTGCGTTGAAGGAAGAAGTGAAGGCTGGCAAGCAACCCCGTGTGCAACCGGAAAACCTGATCCGTCGCGCAGAAGAACTCACTGCGCGGCGCGCGGCACGCTTGCAGGAACTGGACGCCCAACGCCACATTGTGCCGGCCGCGCCGAAAGTCGTGGGCGGTGCATTGGTGGTGCCGGCAGGCTGGTTTCAGGCTGCCCCGCACGTAGCAACGCCGGCAACCCACAGCACCGATGCGCTGGCCCGCTCGCGTATCGAACAGTTGGCGATGAATGCTGTCATGGCGGCAGAGCGCGCGATGGGGTTTATCCCCAAGGATGAATCAGCAAAGAAGTGCGGCTGGGACATCACCTCGGCCGTGCCGCCCACCGGCGCCACCCTGCCCGACGACCGCCTGATCGAAGTGAAGGGCCGCGCCAAGGGTGCCACCACCATCACCCTCACCAAGAACGAGATCATCGCAGCGCTCAACAAGCCCGAGCAGTTCTGGCTGGCCATCGTGCTGGTGGGCGAGGACGACAGCGTGGACGGCCCGTACTACCTGCAAAACCCGGTATCGCAGGCGCCAGACTGGGCGGATGTGAGCGTGAACAAAGATCTGGCTGAACTACTGCGCCGCGCCACGCGTCATGGGGGTGGGTCATGAGCCTTGCGACGGCACAAAAAGAGACGCCCGCTTGTGGCGGGCGTCGGGCCGGAGATGCTATCTCCGGCGGGGTTAGGTGGCCATTCTGTCAAGCCGGCTTGACGGCTGTCAAGCATGGCTGCAAGGCTGGCAAGGAGGCTGAATGGCTCGCGTAATCGCCTAC
>CAUJJS010000123.1 GCA_963205415.1 Pseudomonadota bacterium | reverse complement strand
GCCACACGCGAGCTCTTCCAACACCCCGGCACGCTTCACTTCACGATCTGACAACCCAAGCTCCCCAACCATGTGTGCCCAGCCAAAAAGGGGACACTTCTATCTGGTTGGAAGGGGACATTACTAACTTGGACTAACACTGTGGGTGCTCGGCTTGTCGTGTCGCCCCGGTCTGGTTACTGTGCGCCGTTTGATTCTTGCCGGAAGTCTGCGTGCGTTCCCATTTTGTGATCTGTGTGGTGATGGTGTTCGGCCTGGTTGCCTGCGCCACCACGCCCAAGCCGAGTCTGTCGTCGGTATCAGACGAAGCGCTCAATTCGCTTTATCAACGTATCGATGCCGCCACGGCGGGTTTTGACACGGCGGCTGATCTCTACGCCAAGGGCGATGCGTCGGCGGCTTCCGTCGAATTGGGTCGAACTCGTGACGCCCTGCGGCAACTGGCAGAGGAATGTCTGGGCTTGCCCGGTTGCGATGTGCGACGGGTGCTGGCGGCGCAGGATGCGCTCTTGGTTCGGCAGGGGCGATTGTTGGTGGGTGCCACCGATGACAACGAGCCGGTGGATGCGCCGGTGTCGGGCGAGGGTGATTCGCCGGTCCTGTTGATGCTGCCGGAGGCCGCGCGCACCACGACCTTGTTGAATGGGCGTGATCTGGCCCGCGTCATCGAGTTGAATGAGCCGGTGAAGGCCGCGCTGGAAGAGTGGTTGACCTGGCTGCGCCCGCAGTTGCTCGATACTTGGGAAAACTATCAATACATGCGTCATCGCATGTTCCCCGAATATGAAAAAGGCGGGCTGCCCGAGGCACTGCTGTTCGGGATTCTGGCCAAGGAATCAGGCGGCCGCGTGCACGCGGTATCACGCGCCGGTGCTGCGGGGCCGCTGCAGTTCATGCCGGCCACGGCGGCGCGTTTTGGCTTGGGAAGGGAAACCGGCTTCGACCTGCGCTTTGACCCTGCGGCGGCTACGCGGGCCAACGTCGCCTATCTCAACGAACGCTTCGCTGCGCTCAATGGCGATCTGGCCTTGGCCTTGGCGGCCTACAACGGCGGCGAAGGGCGGGTGGCGCGCCTGTCGAACAACGGCAGCAAGGCGTTCTGGAGCGGTGCGGTGTTCAATGCCTTGCCACCCGAAACGCGCGAGTACGTGCCGATGGTGCTGGCGGCGGCGTGGCTGTTCCTGCATCCGGAGCAATACAACTTGAGTCTGGCCCAATATGACGCCACGCCGAGTTCGATTCGACTGGGACAGTCGCTGTCGCTCAATGAGGTGGCGGTTTGCATGGGACAAGACGGCAACCCGCGTGGCTGGTTTCGCCACCTGCGCAACCTCAATCCACGCTGGGAAGCTGGCCAGCGACTGCCGGTGGGCACCGAGCTCGCCATGCCGGTGGCAGCGCGGCAGGCGTTCGAGCGCCACTGTCAGGCAGGTGCAATGTTGGCGATGAGTCGTGAGCTTCACGACGCCGCACCGCCGCCGGGCTTGAATCGGCAGGTGGTTTCAAGCTACGTGGTACGCCGTGGTGACTCATTGCATGCGATTGCGAAGAAGCGCGGATGCAGCGTGCGGTCACTGGCGCAGGCCAACCACATCCGTGCTCCCAAATACCTGATCCGCCCGGGCCAGCGACTGAGCCTGAGTGGCTGCTCGCGCTGAGATCATGCGCTACAGGTAAACTGCGCAAGCCGTGGCCCCGAGCCACAGGACAAACCGACAAGGAGCAGGCGCGTGCTGGAACTGTTGAAGGCCGGTGGGTGGGTGATGTGGCCGCTGATGGCGATCTCGGTGATTGCCTTGGCCATCGTGTTGGAACGATTCTGGGCGCTGCGCCGCAAGACCGTGCTGCCGACGGGATTGGGCGACGAGGTGCGCGAATGGGCGCGCAATCCACACCTTGACCCAAAACACATCGACGCATTGCGCGAGAACTCGCCGCTCGGTGAAGTGCTGGCGGCGGCGCTGGATGTTCGTGAGCGCCCACGTGAAATCATCCGCGAACGCATCGAAGACATCGGTCGGCACGTCCTGCACCGACTGGAGCGTTTCATGAACACACTCGGCACCATCGCCAGCGCCGCGCCGATGCTCGGCCTGTTGGGTACGGTGATCGGCATGATGCGCCTGTTCCTTGGCATTCTCGATCACGGCGTCGGTGACATGACGCAGTTGGCCGGCGGCATCGGTCAGGCGCTCATCACCACTGCCGCCGGCATTTGCGTCGCGATTCCGGCGCTGGTGTTCCATCGCTATTTCCGAGGCTTGATCGCCGCCTACGTGATCGAAATGGAGCGCCAGTCGATGGCCTTGGTCGACACCTTGGAAGCCACCGCCAACGAGGCTGCGCAAACCAGCAAGCCAGCACGGCGCCGGAGCTCGGCCGGATGAGGATCGGTTCGGCTCGCCCCGAGGATGAACTGGAGATCAGTCTGATTCCGCTGATCGACGTGGTGTTGACCCTGATCATCTTCTTTGTGGTGACCACCACGTTCCAGGATCGCAGCGCGCTCAAGATCGCCTTGCCCGAGTCCAATGGGCAGATTGCCGAAACCCCGAAAGACCCGCTCACGATCGTGGTCGATGCCGAAGGCCGCTACTTCGTCGGTGGCAGTGAAGTGCTGCGACGCGATGTGGCTTCTTTGCGCGAGGCCATCGGCAAGGTGGCCGGTGACGACAAGAACCGCGCCGTGATTCTGCGTGCCGATGGCAAGACGCCGCACCAAGCGGTCATCACGGCGATGGATGCGATCGGGCAGCTGGGCTTTTCGCGCCTTTCGATCGCCACCGTGCCGGCGACAGCGGACGCGAAGTGAGCGCGCCGGTCGGCACGCGCAAAATCTATCGGCGGCTGCTCGCTTACGTGCGGCCGTACTGGCCGTTCTGGCTGTTGGCCTTTGCTGGCATGGTGTTCGATGCCGCTGCCGCAGGCATGTTCACTTGGCTGATCAAGCCGATGCTCGACGAGCTGTTCGTGGCCCGCAACGCGCAGGCGATCTTCTGGATGCCGTTCTTGCTGGTGGGCCTGTTCGTGATTCGCGGCGTGGCCACCTATGCCGGCGATTACGGCATGGCGCGCATTGGTCGCAGCGTGGTTCGTGATCTGCGCAAGCAATTGTTCGGCCAGTACCAGCGCCTGCCTGCTGCCTATTTCGATCACGAACCGGCGGGGCAGATCGTGTCGCGCGTGATCTACGGTGCCGAGCAGGTGGCGCAGGCCAGCGCCGATGCGGTGCGGCTGATGATCGTGGAAACGCTCACGGTGCTGGCGATGGTGAGTGTGATGCTCTGGCACAGCGCCAGCCTCACCTTGTACCTGTTCGTGATGCTGCCACTCACGGCCTGGGTATGGCAGTACGTGGGGCGACGTTATCGGCGCATCAATCGCACCATCCAGACCTCGATGGGCGATGTCACCGGCGCGGTCGATGAGGCGGTCGATGGCCATCGTGAAATCCGCATCTATGGCGGACAAGCACGTGAGTCGGAACGCTTCGCCCAAGCGGTGCAACACAACCTTGGTTTGAACCTCAAGATCGCCAGCACCAATGCGCTGAGCTCAGCGGTGATCCAGGTGGTTGCAGCCAGCGCATTGGCGGCGATCGTCTGGCGCGCCACGCGGCCGGACTTGCTCGATGGCATGAGCGCGGGCACCTTCATGTCGCTCATCAGCGCGATGCTGGTGATGTTGCCCTCGATCAAACGACTCACCACGGTGCAGTCCACCGTGCAGCGTGGCGTCGCGGCAGCCGAAGAAATGTTCGAAGTGCTGGATCGCGCACCCGAACGTGACACCGGCACGCGCCCGTTGCAACGCGCGCGTGGTGAACTGCAATTGCGTGGCTTGAGCCTGCGTTATCCGGGTCGCGCCGATCCAGCCCTCGATGGCATTGACTTGGAGTGCCCGGCCGGCAGCGTGACCGCCTTGGTCGGCCCGTCGGGCAGTGGCAAGAGCAGTCTCGTCAGCCTTCTGCCGCGCTTCTACGAACCGGACGCGGGCGAAATCCTCCTCGATGGCCACGCGCTGGCCGATTACCGTCTGACTGATCTGCGCACACAGATTGCCTTGGTCAGCCAGCGCGTGGTCTTGTTCAACGGCAGCATCGCCGACAACATTGCCTACGGTGGGCTGGCGGGCGCCAGCCGCGAGCGCATTCGTGCCGCGGCCGAGGCCGCCAATGCCATGGAATTCATCGAGCGCTTGCCCGAGGGCCTGGACAGCCCGGTCGGCGAGCACGGTGCCTTGCTGTCGGGCGGCCAGCGCCAGCGCATCGCGATTGCGCGTGCCCTGCTCAAGGATGCGCCGATCCTGATCCTCGACGAGGCGACCTCGGCACTCGACACGGAATCCGAGCGGCATATCCAGGCCGCGCTCGACCGCGCGATGAAGGGA
>CAUJJS010000122.1 GCA_963205415.1 Pseudomonadota bacterium | reverse complement strand
AGGTAGTCGCCCTGGCGCAAGAGCTGCTCGCCGCAGGCCAAGGTGTAATCCAGCGCGGGGCCTGCCATGAGACTCAAGCCCAGCACATAGCTCAGCAACAGAATGATGGCCGAGGTTTCGCGCCGACGCCCCATTCGTGTGGATGGCAGGATGCGCGGCATGGTGGTGGCGGGGCGCTCACGCGTCGGCATGCGCCAGAACAGGCGGCTGCCGCTGCGCGTCATCGCCACCAGCACGAAGAAACTGGAAGCCAGTACCGTGCCAAAAATCCACGCCACTTGGCCGTCGGGAACCGCTTGCAGGATGCCGAGCTTGCCGATGAAACCCGACAAGGGCGGCAGTCCGATCACCGCCACCGCGGCAATCAGGTAGAGCGTGCCGGGTAGTGTGCGATCCAGCATCGGCAGCACCAGGTTGATGCGGTCGGTACCACGGCGCTCGCGCACGGCTTCGGCGATCAGGAATAGTGCCGCCACCACAAACACCCCGTGCATCAGGTAATACAAGCCCGCGCCGATGCTCTGCGCCGTGCCGAGGGCCACCGCCACGAACAAGGTTCCGGCCGAAGCCAGCACCAGATAGGCCACCAGTACGCGCAGACGCACCGCGGCCATGGTTCCGAAACCGGCCAACAGCAGGGTTGCGAGCCCTGCCGGCAATAGCCATTCCCAGGCGGGCCCGGCGAGCGCGACATCGGCCGCAAACATCAGGGTGAATACCCGCAACACCGCGTAAGCGCCAACCTTGGTCAGGATCACGAACAGCGCCGCCACCGCCGCTTGGGCACCGCCGTAGGTGAGGGGTAGCCACACATACAGTGGCAACAAGGCGCCCTTGGCGCAGAACACCACCAGCAACAGGCCGAACACGGCTTGCATCAGTTCGCGATCGGCCGCAGGCAGGCTGGTGATGCGTGCCGCAATCTCGGCCATGTTGAGCGTGCCGAGCAGGCCGTACACGAGGCCCAGCGCAATCAGGAACAGGGTCGATGCGGCGATGTTGAACATCACGTAGTGGAAACCCCGACGCACGCGGCCACCGCGGCCACCGCCGAGCAAGAGCCCATAGGAGGCCGCCAACAGGATTTCGAAGAACACGAACAGGTTGAACAGATCTCCGGTCAGGAAAGCGCCGTTCAATCCCATCAACTGCAACTGGAACAGGGCATGGAAATGGGGGGCGCGCCGATCCCACCCCGCACAGGCGTGCAGCAGGCAGGCGATGGCGAGAAGGCTGGTGGTCAGGAGCATGGTCGCAGTCAGGCGATCCACCACGAGGCTGATGCCCAAATGCGCCGGCCAATTGCCCAGTCGATAGACCGTGATGCTGTCGTTGGCGGCCAGTTGCAGCAGGCCGACGGCCAGCGCCGCCAGCGTCAGCGTGCCCACCCAGGCCAGCGCCCGTTGGAAGGCGATGCCGCGTCGCTCCAGCACCAGCAGTAGGGCGGCCGTGAGCAACGGCAGGGCAATCGGAAGAATCGGCAGGTGCGAACTCATCGCTCCGATTCCTGTGCGCCCAGACCGTCGACGTGGTCGGTGCGATTGTTGCCACGGCCACGAATTGCCAGTACGAGGCTGAGCGCGGTCATGGCAAAACCGATCACGATGGCGGTCAACACCAAAGCCTGTGGCAGCGGATCGACGTAGTTGCCCAAGGTCGCCGGCACACCTTCACGCAAGATCGGCGCCTTGGCCGATGCCACGCGGCCGGCGGCGAAGATCAAAAGGTTGGTCGCGTAAGACAACATCGTCATGCCGAGGATCACCTCGAAACTGCGGGCGCGCAGCAGCAGGTACACGCCGGCCGCGATGAGCACGCCGATGGCGCTGGCCAGTGCTGCTTCCATCACAGCACCTCCGGTGTCATGCGTGAGGGATCAGGCCGTTGCAAGGCGGTACGCCATACCTCGCGCGTGAGCGAGGGGCGGATGCCGCCCATGGACGACAAGATCAGCATGGACGCGCCAAACACCACCAGATACACCCCGACATCAAAACCCAGTGGGCTGACCAGTGCGACAGGACCGATCAGCGGAAGGTGGATGTTCAGCACCCCGCTGGTCAGGAATGGATTGCCCAGTGCCAGAGGTGCCAAGCCCGTGGCGGCGGCGGCCAGCAGTCCGATACCGATGCACTGCACGTAGTTCACGCCCAGCTGGCGCTCGAAGCTGGCCAGGCCTTGAATCACATACTGCATCAACACTGGCACCACCAGCACCAAGCCGGCAATGAAGCCACCGCCCGGTGCATCGTGGCCGCGCAGGAACAGGTAGATCGATACCGTCAACGCCAGCGGGAAGAGCAACTGGCTCAGATCGGCCGGCATCGGCAGGTGCAGCGGCGCACCGTCGATGCGATCTTCCGGCGCCAGGCGGCTGCGTCGCAGCAGGGCGTGCACGATCAAAGCGGCAATCGCAAAGACGGTGATCTCGCCGAAGGTGTCGAAACCACGAAAGTCCACCAAGATCACATTCACCACGTTGTGGCCGTGGCCTTCGGGCAAGGCGCGCTGCAAAAATTCGTCGCCGAGGCCACGATTGGGGCGAATCATCACCGCATAGGTCAACGCCGCCGCGCCCGCGCCAGCCACGAGCGCCAGGCCGGCATCGCGCAACTTGCGCCAGTGCGAATGCTCCGGGCGCGAATGCCGTGGTAGATAGTTCAGCGCCAACAGCATCAGGCCCAAACTCACCAATTCGACCAGAAGTTGCGTCAGTGCGAGGTCAGGCGCGGAAAAGTACACGAAGCTCATGCTGACGATCAGGCCGATCACGCTGGCGAACAAGAGTGCGTGCAGACGATCGCGAAACCGTGCCAACAGCATGAGCGTGGCCAGCACCAGCAGCAGCCAAAATGCCCAGGCCAGGAGTGGAAGGCCATCGAGTGCTGGCACGGTGGGTAGCATCGGATGCTGCAGGAAGGGGGCGGCCGTTGCCATGACCGCGACCACCAGCAACCAGAACAAGCTGCGCTGCAGGCTGCCGTTGGCGATGGTGCGCGTGGCGCGGTCGGCGAGCGTGAATAGGCGCTCGATATTGATCCAGAACAGGCGTCGCCCGAGGGATTCGCGCACGATGGCGTGCAGATCGAACAATTTTCGCAGGCCGAAATACAGCGCGATGCCGCCGACCAATCCGACCACGCTCATCAGCAGCGGCAAGTTGAAGCCGTGCCAAATGGCGAGACTGTAGCTCGGCATTTGTGGGCCGAGGATCGATGCGGCTGCGGCCTTCAATACCGGCGCGATGGTCCAGGCCGGTGCCATGCCGACCGCGACACAAGCAATGACCAAAACCGCGATGGGAAATCGCATCCAGCGCGGCGGTTCGCAGGGCATGTCCTCGATCGCGCGCGGCCCGCGTCCGAAAAAGGTATCGGTGACAAAGCGTAGGCTGTAAGCCACACCCAGCACCGCGGCCAGGACCGCTGCGGCTGTGGTCCAGTGACGCAGGCTGCTGTTGCCCACGCGCAAGGCCTGATCGAAAAACATTTCCTTGCTCAGAAAACCATTGAGCAGGGGCACTCCGGCCATGGCGAGGGCCGCGATGAT
>CAUJJS010000121.1 GCA_963205415.1 Pseudomonadota bacterium | reverse complement strand
CATTCCCCAACCCCATTCCCCAATCACGGCCCTCATCCCATGATTACAGCAGAACACCTCCGCAAGACATTCCCCGGCAAGGGCAAGGGCAGTGGCCCGGTCATTGCCGTCGATGATGTCGGCTTTGTCGCCCACGACGGCCAGATCACCGGCTTGCTTGGCCCCAATGGCGCCGGCAAGACCACCACCCTGCGCATGCTCTACACCTTGATGACGCCCGAAACTGGCCGCGTTTTGGTGGATGGCGTGGACGTGGCACAGGACCCGCAAGCCGTGCGCCGCAGCCTCGGGGTTTTGCCGGATGCGCGTGGCGTCTACAAACGCCTGACGGCGCGCGAGAACATCCAGTACTTCGGCCAATTGCACGGCATGAGCGCCGATGCCATCGCGCAACGCACGGCGAAACTGGCGGCGGCCTTGCAAATGGACGACTTCCTCGACCGCGCCACCGAAGGCTTTTCCCAAGGCCAACGCACCAAGACTGCGATTGCCCGCGCCTTGGTGCACGATCCACGCAACGTGATTCTGGATGAGCCGACCAACGGCCTCGATGTGATGACCACCCGAGGCTTGCGTGGCTTCTTGAAGGAACTGCGCGCCGAGGGCCGCTGCGTGATCTTCTCCAGCCACATCATGCAGGAGGTTGCCGCCCTGTGTGACCGCATCGTCATCGTCGCCAAGGGTCGGGTCACAGCGCAAGGCAGCCCGGACGAACTGCGCGATGCCGCCGGTGAATCCAACCTCGAAGACGCCTTCGTCAAACTCATCGGTTCGGAAGAAGGACTGCACGCATGAGCCGCATCCAAACCCATCGTGTCGGCATGTTCTCAGCCATGCTCCAAGTCATGCGCAAGGAATGGATCGACTTCGCCCGCGATCGCCGCACCCTGCTGCTGACCCTGCTGATGGCGCCATTGCTCTATCCGGTGCTGTTTCTGGGCGTCGGCAAGCTCAGTGAAATGCGCGCCGAAACCCAGCTCGAAGGCACGCTCAAATTGCCGGTGGTGGGCATCGAACGCGCCCCCAACCTGGTCAAGCATTTGGCCGCCTATGGCATCGAGGCCAAGGCCGCGCCTGCCGACATCGAGGATCGCATCCGCGACCAGGTCGATGACCTTGCGCTGGCCATCGACCCCGACTTCGCCGAGGACTGGCACGCCGGTCGGCCGGCACAGGTCGACATCATCACCGACACCACGCGTCGCAACGCCGATGTGTCGGTCGCGCGCGTGAGCCGCGTGCTGCAAGGCTATGGCGCACGAGTAGGTGCCATGCGTCTGCTGATCCGCGGCATCAATCCCGGTATCGCAACGCCGGTGCATGTGGGCACGCGTGATCTGGCCACCCCCGAGGCCAAGAACAGCTCGCTGATGACCGTGCTGTTGCCACTGATCCTGACGATCTTCGCCTTCATCGGCGGCTCGCATCTGGCCATGGATACCACCGCCGGCGAACGCGAGCGGCAATCGCTCGAACCGCTGCTGGCAACGCCGGTATCACGCGCTGCACTGGTCGGCGGCAAGATGCTGGCGGCGGTGATTTTGGGCTTTCTGTCGATGCTGCTGATCCTGCTGTCGTTCAAGCTGACGGCGACCTTTGCCGGTGGCTTGGGCAAGCAGTTGGATGTGAGTTTCCTCGCGATCGGCAAGCTGATGGTGACCTTGTTGCCTCTGGTGGTGATCGGTACCGCTCTGGTGACCTTTCTGTCCGCCGGCGCCAAGAGCATGAAGGAGGCCCAAAGCCACATCATGTGGCTGATGATGCTGCCGATGTTGCCGGCTTATGGCCTCATGGCCTATCCACTCAAGGACACGGCCCTGTGGCAATACGCCGTGCCCTTCCTGTCGCAGAACCAGCTCATCATGAAGATCACCCGCAGTGAATCGGCCTCGTTCGAACAGTGGGCGGTGTATCTGGGCACTTCGCTGCTGCTGGTGGCCGTGCTCTGGGCCGCCGCGGTGTGGCGTTATCGTCAGGAAAAGCTCGCGATCTCCGCCTGATGCTTCAGTCAGCGCAACTCACGAGTCAGCCTGTCTGGCTCGTGAGCGTGTTCATGGCCTGAGAGCGGGCGGTTTCGCCCGCGCCGGTATCGCTTCCGACAGAGCCAGAGCAATGCGTGTCCGGTGCAGAGCCCGCAGCCATGATTTGCGCCGTTGGGTGAGCCAAACCGAGCGCGCGGTGTTCCAGCAGGAACAGGTGTGCCCTCAGATGCGCATCGATGCAACAATCTTGAATCGAACCATCAGGGCTGAAGACCATGAAAGAAGGCGACAGCTTTCTCGCGTATGCGATTTCTGCAGTCTGCGGCTTGCTTGTCTACCTGGCAATCGTCATCGCAACCGGCAGAAACGAAGCTTGGGACGATGGCTCCTATTACCTGCTGGGGATGCCGCTCATGTGCCTGGTTGCGTTTGGCCTCGGCCGTCGCTTTCCGATCAGGCCCTGGCGCTGGGCGCTGAGCATGGCGGGCGGCCAAATGCTCGGCGCATTGCTCAACGGCAGTTCGTTTTCGCTGCTGCCGTTTGCGATCATCTTCATGCTGCTCATATCCATGCCACAGTTCCTTGCCGCCTTCCTGGGATCCAGAAAAGCAGTTGGCAAGAGCGCCGAATGACAGTCCGTTTTCTGTGTATGTTCGGCGCAGAGCTGCTGATACTCGCGGATGCAATCAGGGGAAGTGGCGCGCGATTTCCAGTGCCAGGTGATACGGCTCCGGATCATTGCGGTTGCTCAGCACGACGACGGTGAGGTGGCGACCGGGCCAGCGCACGATCACGTTGCGGAAACCGATGGTTTCACCGGAATGCCACAGCGTTTCGCCGGTGATGCGCCAACCATAGCCATAGCTGGCTTGGTAAGACTCTCCAATGACTTCAACATGCGGCTGGAAGGCGAGTTGTCGTGAGGCGTCGCTGAGCAGGCGGTCGTCGTAGAGCGCCGCGTCCCAACGGGCCAGATCGTCAATGGATGCGTAGATACCGCCATCGCCGAGCACGGCGCTGGTGTTGCTCTGGTCGGTGCGTTGCCACGCGCCATCGACTTCACTGTAACCATAGGCCCGATGCGCAATCGACGGGCCTTTGGCGACATAGGCCAAGGTGTTGTGCATGCCCAGCGGCTCGAAAATACGCTGCTTGAGAAAATCAGGAAAACTCGCACCCGAAGCCTTCTCCACGATCAAGGCCAGCATCGCGTAGGCACTGTTGCTGTAGCGATACGACGTGCCAGGTGCGAAGTACAGTCGGTTTTCGCCTTCCAGCAGGTGCAGCACGTCCTGGTCGTGCAATTGGGTTTGCTGATCGGCCGCCATCACGTCTTCATAGTCGATCAGGCCGCTGCTGTGCGTGAGCAGATGGCAGATCGTGATGGCCTCGGTCGCGTCTGGCAATGAAGGCAACCAATGGCGCAGACGATCATCCAGATCGAGCTTGCCATCTTCACTCAGCAGCAAAATGGCGGCCGCCGTGAACTGTTTGGTCACCGAAGCCAGGCGGTAATTCGTGGCCGGCGTTACTTCGACACCGGCCTCCAGATCAGCGAAGCCATAGCCTCGGCGTACCAAGGGCTTGCCATCCTTGAGCACCAACACGGAGGCACCAGGAACCCTGCCCTGATAGGCGTTCATCAGCAGATCGATTTCAGTTTCGACGCTCATTGGCCTTGCTCCCGAAGCGCATGCCGTGATTCCGATCATGAGAAGCAGCAAAGCAGAATGCTGCACGAAGCGCGAGGCTGCCGATCGCAAGCACTGATGTGCGCCTTCCCTCATGGTTCTTGTCTTCATCGCGCAATGCACCCTTGTCGAACCCGACTCTTGGTCGCTTGGATAAGCGCAGCGCATCCAACGCATTTTCCAACAACGTGCGGGCCGCGGCGTCGGGGATGACGAGGTTCGTGGATGCGCTGCGTGAATCAATCACCGTCGGCACATCACGGTAACTTTCTTGCCTGCCCATGAGCAAGCCTCGTCGAGCGATCTGCACCCACGGCGTCGACGCGGCTCGGGATTCGGATTACAGTCACCGGGTGCCGTGCTTGTCAGGCTTGACCGTTGCCAGCACGGCAACGGATACAAGCTCCACGTACTGCCCAGAATCGACTGAACAGGCACGTCCATGCCCGCTTCTCTCCGCAAACTGTCGCTGTCGTTCCTGCCGCTTTCTACCCTGCTGGCGATCATCCTGCCCACCGCCATCGCCCTGCTGATCGCGCATTGGGTCAGCATGCAACAGCTGAAAGAAGTCACCTCACTGATGGCGCGCCAAACCTTGGCGCAGGCGGACCGAGTCAGTGCCGAAATGCGTCAAACCAAGGACATGCTGGCACCACTCGCCGGGCACCCTCCTTGCAGCCCGGAAGCCATCCGCATGATGCGTACGGCATTACTGCATGCGGAGACGTTGGCTGATGTCGGATACATCCAAAACAATCGTCTGCTCTGTTCAACGTTCGGCATTCAAAACCATCCGGTCGGCGAGCCGGTTTACATCAGCACCTATGGCTACCCGATTCGCAACGATGTCCATCTGCAGGATGCGCCCACGATCCGACTGACCGCGGCAACCGACCCAGCAACCGGCATCTCCATGTTTACCCATGCCACTCAAGTGCTCGACGGCATCCCTGCCGATCAACCATGGGATGTTGCGCTCGTGGGCGAAGCCCGCGTCAGCGCCCCGCTGGCGGTACGCGGCAACTACGATCCCGACTGGCGCCAATACGCAAGCGATGGCCATTCCGGAACGTTCATCCATAAACGACATATCGTCGCGTGGGAACGCTCTGCTCTGGGTGCGTATACGGCCTTTGCCGCTATGCCACACGCCATGTGGCAACCTACATCACGCAAGAGCATGCTATGGGCGCTTGCACTAGGTCTGCCCACCACCTGTCTGCTGTTGTTAGCACTCAAACGCATCGCTGCACGCAATACAACGATGCGCCACCTGCTAAGGCAAGCACTGCGGCATGGGGAACTCTCGCTGGTATACCAACCCGTGGTGGAACTAGCCAGCGGCCGCTGGATCGGGGCAGAAGCTTTGATGCGTTGGCATCGACCGCGGGGCGAAAGCATCAGCCCCGACATTTTCATTCCGCTCGCGGAAGAGTCTGGCCTGATGCCGGCACTGGGCGAATATCTCATCCAAGCGATTGAGCGTGAGACCGCAGCCCTGTTTTCCCGGCACCCGCAATTCCATGTCGCGCTGAATTTTTCCGCAGAAGACTTCCGCGGCAACAGCCTTCCTACGCGTCTGCAATCCGCGCTTCGCCATCTCGGCTGCAATCCCGGCAACCTGCAGGTGGAAGTGACCGAGCGTGTATTCATCGATCAGGAGCACGCATCGCCATCCATCTGCGAGCTGCAAGCACTTGGCATCCGGGTTGCGCTGGATGACTTCGGCACCGGCTTCTCCAGCCTTTCCTACCTGACCCAAGTGAGGTTCGATTTCCTGAAAATCGACAAAACCTTCGTGGGCACCATCGCAACCGGCGCGGTCACCAGCAAAATTGTTGACCACATCATCGAAATGTCGAAATCCCTTGGTATCTCGATGATTGCAGAGGGTGTGGAAACCCATGCGCAGGCCGACTACCTGCGCGAACATGGCGTTCAATTGGCGCAAGGTTGGCTATACGCCAAACCGATGCCGATCAAAGACTTGCTTGATCGAATGGGCTCACGAACATAGTGGCAGCATTGCCAAGCCCGCCTTTGAGCCGGAGACTTCATGACCACACCAGCTACCAATGCCCCCGATCGCCGCTGAGCCTGCGGCCCGCAAGGCACTCGAAGCCAAGTCATCACACCCGAAGTAAAATGCGCGTTTGCTCGCTTCGTGTTGCCCGTGCCCCACTCTTCGATTGCCTCGCTGCTGCCCCACGGCAGCCAGAAACGCGCCGATTGGCGCTTGCCCAACAACGCCAGTGCGCTCTCGCTCCTTCTGGCGCAGGCGGCGCAGTCCCATGCTGGGCCAATGGTGGCGATCACCCGCGACAGCTACGCCGCGCACAGCCTGACAGCCGAATTGGCGGTGTTCGCACCGGAATTGTCGGTACTGCCCTTTCCCGACTGGGAAACCCTGCCCTACGACTTGTTCAGTCCGCAGCCCGGCATCGTTTCCCAGCGCGTGGCCACCCTGTATCAATTGCCAAGCCTGAAACGCGGCGTGTTGGTGGTGCCGGTACCCACCTTGATGCAACGTCTGGCGCCGGTGGGCTTCGTCGCAGGTCAGGCCTTGATGGTGAGGCGGGGCCAAACCTTGTCGATGGACGCGGAGAAGCAGCGTCTGGAAATGGCCGGCTACCGCAATGTGCCGCAGGTGCTCGATCCGGGTGACTTTGCGGTGCGCGGCGCGCTGCTGGACATCTTCCCGATGGGCACATCCCAGCCTTATCGCATCGAGCTTTTGGACGATGAAGTCGATTCGATTCGCACCTTCGACCCACAGACCCAGCGATCGCTCGACAAGGTAGAAGCCGTACGGCTTTTGCCGGCGCGCGAGTTTCCGCTCGACGAAGACGCCGGCACGCGCTTTCGCAGTGCCCTACGCGAACGCTTTCCGATCGATCCGCGGCGATGCCCCTTGTATCAGGACATGAAACACGGCGGCAGTGCAGCCGGCATCGAGTACTACCTGCCCTTGTTCTTCGAATCGACAGCCAGCCTGTTCGACTACCTCGGGCCGGAGGTCCTGTGCGTGATCGGCGACGGCGCCCACGAAGCGGCCGAGGGCTTCTGGGCTCAGGCCGGCGAGCGCTACGAACAGCGCCGCCACGATATCGAACGTCCGATCCTGCCGCCGGCCGAGCTTTTCCTTTCACCCGAGAGCCTGCGCGAAGCACTCAATCGCCGCACCCGCATCGAAGTGCTGGGCCGCGATCATCCCCGCCACGAACAGGCCCACGATCTGGGCGACGCGCCGGTGCCGGATCTGCCCCTGATGCACAAGGGTGAAGCCAGTGGCGCGGCCTTGCAGGGCTTCTTGCAGAACTATCCGGGACGGGTGTTGATCGCCACCGATTCGCCCGGGCGCCGCGAAGCCTTGCTCGATACTTTGGGGCATGTGGGCGTGCGTCCCCCGCCCGTGGCGGACTGGCCCAGCTTTCGTGATGGCGATGCGCACCTGGCGATTACCGTGGCACCGTTCGAAGCCGGCTTTGCCTTGCGCGAGCCGGCGCTGTGCGTACTGACCGAGCGCCAGTTTTACCCCGACCGCGCCCTGCCCTCACGCCGCCGCACCCGCGCTGGGCGTGATCCGGAAACCATCCTGCGCGACCTGTCGGAAATCTCCGCCGGCGCACCGATCGTGCACGAGGATCACGGCGTGGGTCGCTACATCGGCCTGGAATCGCTCGATGTCGGCGGCCAAAAAAGTGAGTTTCTCTGCATCGAGTACGCCAAGGGCGACAAGCTCTATGTGCCGGTCACCCAATTGCATCTGGTCAGTCGCTACGCCGGCGCCTCTCCGGAAACCGCGCCGCTGCATTCTTTGGGTGGCGAGCAGTGGGAAAAAGCCAAGAAGAAAGCCGCCGAAAAGGTTCGCGACGTGGCTGCCGAACTGCTGGAAATCCAGGCCAAGCGGCAGGCGCGTGCCGGCCTGTGCCTTGAAACCGATCGCAGCCTGTATGCCCCTTTCGCGGCCCAATTCCAATTCGAGGAAACGCCCGATCAGCTCAGCGCGATCGAGGCCGTGATCGCCGATCTGGCCTCATCGCAACCGATGGATCGCGTGGTCTGCGGCGATGTTGGTTTCGGCAAAACCGAAGTGGCCGTGCGCGCCGCTTTCGTGGCCGCCACGGCGGGCAAACAAGTGGCTTTGCTGGTGCCCACCACGCTCTTGGCCGAGCAGCACTACCGCAACTTCCGCGACCGCTTCGCCGATTGGCCGCTGCGGGTGGAAGTGCTGTCGCGCTTCAAGACCGCCAAAGAGATCAAACAGGAATTGGACAAACTGGCCGACGGTCAAATCGATGTGATCGTCGGCACACACCGTTTGTTGCAAGCGGATGTGAAGTTCAAGGATCTGGGCTTGGTGATCGTGGATGAAGAGCAACGCTTCGGCGTGCGCCAGAAAGAACGCCTCAAGGCCCTGCGCGCTCAGGTGCATCTACTCACCCTCACCGCCACGCCGATTCCACGCACGCTCAACATGGCCATGGCCGGCTTGCGTGATCTGTCCATCATCGCCACACCACCGCCCAATCGCCTCGCGGTGCAAACCGTGGTCACGCAGTGGGATCCGGCGCAGATGCGCGAAGCCTTCCAGCGCGAACTGGCGCGCGGCGGGCAGGTGTATTTCCTCCACAACCAAGTGGAATCCATCGAGAAAACTGCACGCGATTTGGCCGAACTGATGCCCGAGGCACGCATCCGCGTGGCCCACGGCCAGATGCCTGAGCGCGAATTGGAACGGGTGATGCTCGACTTCAACCGCCAGCGTTTCAACGTCCTGGTGTGCACCACGATCATCGAATCGGGCATCGACATTCCCAACGCCAACACCATCGTAATCGACCGCGCCGATCGCTTCGGCTTGGCGCAGCTACACCAGTTGCGTGGTCGTGTCGGGCGTTCGCACCATCGCGCCTACGCCTACCTCATCGTGCCACCGGCCAAGGTCATGAGCGGTGACGCGGCCAAACGCCTCGAAGCCATCGCCTCACTGGATGAACTGGGCGCCGGTTTCACCCTCGCCACCCACGATCTGGAAATCCGCGGTGCCGGTGAACTTCTGGGCGAAGAACAATCCGGCCAGATCACCGAAGTCGGTTTCTCGCTCTACACCGAGTTGCTGGAACGCGCGGTGCGCTCGATCCGGCAGGGCAAGATTCCAGACCTCGACGCACCCGATCATCACGGCGCCGAGGTCGAACTGCATCTTCCGGCGCTGATTCCCGACGACTACCTGCCCGATGTTCACACCCGCCTGACGCTCTACAAGCGCGTCGCATCAGCCGCCGACAACGAAGCCCTGCGCGAGCTTCAGGTGGAAATGATCGACCGCTTCGGCCTCTTGCCCGACCCGGCCAAGAATCTCTTTGCCGTGGCCGAACTCAAGCAGGCCGCCACCGCACTGGGCATCCGCAAACTGGAACTGGGCGAACAAGGCGGCCGCATCCACTTCGTGCCGCAACCACCGATCGATGCGATGAACATCATCCGTTTGATCCAGTCGCAACCGCGCGTCTTTGCCATGGATGGCCCGGACAAATTGCGCTTGCGCATGCCACTACCGGATCAGGCAACGCGCCTGCACGCCGCCCACGAGTTGCTCGCACAACTGCGCGGGCGTGCTTGAGCGCCGCGACGTGGCACATCAGACCGTGTAGGGATGGCGCTCCAGATACCGTTGCGCATAGCTGCATTCGGCTGCGACCTGCCAGCCTTGGGCGCGTGCCGTGAGCAGCGCCTGACGGGTGAGCTCGGCGGCAATCCCGCGCCCGCTGAGCTGCGGCGGCACCCAGGTGTGAGTGATCGTCATGGTGTTGCAATCGAGCCGGTACTGCAGCTGGCACTCAAGGGCATCCACGGTGGCGATGAAACGCGCGGCCTCGGCTTCGTGCCGGACTTCAAACTCTAAGCCCATGACCAATCAACCCGGCGGCCACTGCAATTGCCGGCCGGCGAGCAGGTGCAGGTGGATGTGAAACACGGTTTGGCCGCCGTGGGTGTTGCAGTTCATCAGCACGCGGTAACCGTCGTCGGCAAAGCCCTGAGCCTTGGCGTAGCCGGCCGCGGCCAGCATCAGGCGGCCAAGGAGTTCGGCTTCTTCGGCCGTGGCGTCATTGAGGGTTGGAATGTACTTTTTCGGGATGAAAAGCACGTGCACCGGCGCCTTGGGATCGACATCGTGGAAGCCGAGCACATGCTCGTCCTCGTACACGATGCGGGCCGGAATCTCGCGGCGGATGATCTTGCCGAAAATGGTGTCGTTGGTCTGACTCATGAGGTTTCCTGCAGTAAGGCTCACTCGACATTCTGACGCGCACTGAAGGCGTGCGCCAACGTGCCGCGGTCGATGTATTCCAGTTCGCCGCCCAGCGGCACGCCATGGGCAAGTCGACTGGGGCGCACGCCGTTCTGACGTGCCAGTTGCGCGAGGTAATGCGCCGTGGCTTCGCCCTCGACCGTGGGGTTGGTGGCGATGATGAGCTCGCTCACCTGCCCTTCGGCGAGGCGTGTGGCCAAGCGATCCAAGCCCAATTCCCGAGGCCCCATGCCATCCAAGGGCGACAGGCGACCGAGCAGAACGTAGTAGAGACCGCGATAGTGTGTGGCCTGCTCGATCGCCAGCTGATCGGCCGGCATTTCGATCACGCACAGCAAGGACTCGTCGCGGCTGGCGTTGCTGCAGACCGTACACAATTCGGTATCGCTGTAGTTGCGACAACGGCGGCAATTGCCAATGCCATCCATCGCCTCGTTCAATCGTTGCGCCAAGCGTCGGCCGCCCTCGCGATTGCGTTCCAACAGCTGATGCGCCATGCGCTGCGCGGTGCGCGCGCCGACGCCGGGCAGGCAGCGCAGGGCCTCGATCAGTTCGTCAAGCTTGGGTGAGGAGCTCATGCGACGGAAATCGACACGTCAAGCCGGCCTCAGAACAAGCCGGGAATCTTCAAACCCGGCGGCAGGCCCATGCCGGCGGTAACGCCCGCCATGCGCTTGCTGCTTTCTTCATTGACTCGGTTGACGGCATCGTTGAAAGCCGCCGCGATCAGGTCTTCCAGCATTTCGAGGTCATCACCCACGGCAGCTTGGTCGATGCGCACGCGGCGCGCCTCCATCTTGCCGCTCAAGGTGATCGACACCATGCCACCACCAGCCGAACCGGTGACTTCGATCTGGGCCAGTTCGTCTTGCGCCTTCTGCATGTTCTCTTGCATGCGTTGGGCTTGTTGCATGAGATTGCCGAGTTGTCCTCGCATGAGATTCTCCTTGGGGTTTTGAGGCAGGCAACGGATGACCCGATGCCTCAGGGGGTTTCGCGTGCCCGTATCGATTCGAGCCGGATGCTGGCGCCTTCTGCCTCCAGCGCACGCACGGCAGGATCGGCGATGAACGAGGCGCGCGCGGCCTCTTCACGGTCTCGCGCTTCGCGTTGGCTGCGGTCGGCAAAGGTTTCGGTTTTCGGGCCAGGTGGCGTGGCAACGAATACCAGACGCAAGGCCCGCGCGCTGAGCTCGCTGAGCGCCTGCTCCAGACGATTCACCATCGGCGGACTGCGTAGCCATTCGTGCGATGGCGGCAGAAAGACATCGATGGTCGACTCGGTGGCCTGCACGAATTGCAGGTTCGTGCCCAGTTCGCGCGCTGGCCCGGCCAAGTCCATGTCGCGCAGGGCGTCCATCCAGCTCTCGTTGTCGACGATGGCGCGGCCACGGTTGGCCGATGTTGAAACGGACGGTGCCGGCTCGATCGGGCTCGAATCGGGTGGCGCACTGACGGCCGTGGCTGCAACGCGCGGTTCGGCCACAGTGCGTGTGGCAGGCAAGGGCGTGGCCGACGAGGCGGCGGGCGGGCGCGATGACGGCGCGGCCGTTGGTGCCCGTGACGCGTTGCCTGCGCTTGCAACCGACGACTCGGCCATCGGCGCAAACGCCAGCATCCGCAGCAGGCTCATCTCAAAGCCGACCTGCGGGCTGGGCGCCAGTTGTAGGTCACGGCCACCGAGCAAGGCCATTTGATACCAAACCTGCACGGTCTGTGGATCGACGGCACCGGCCAGCGTGGCCACGTCCACGGACTCCATTTCAGCATGGGCCCCCGGTACCAGTTGCTGCAACTGGATGCGGTGCAAGGCCAGTGCCACAGCATCAAGTACGGCGGCAAAATCCGGTGAGAAGCCGGCGATGTCGCTGGCGACCTGCATCAAGCGCGCACCGTCGTTGTGGACCAAGGCATCGAGCAAGGCCGCCACGCGACTGCGATCCACGGTGCCCAGCATGCTGCGGACTTCGGCTTCGCGCAGTTGTCCATCACCGAAGGCCAGCGCCTGATCCAGCAATGACAGGCCATCACGCAAGCTGCCGTCGGCACCCTGCGCCAGCAACGCAATGGCTGCAGCTTCGAAGGAAAGGCCCTCGGCACTCAGGATGTGCTGCATCTGCTGCTCGATCTGAGCCTGCGACAGGCGCTGCAGATTGAATTGAAGGCAGCGGCTCAACACCGTCACCGGCAGCTTTTGCGGATCGGTGGTGGCGAGCAGAAACTTGACGTGCTCGGGCGGCTCTTCCAGCGTTTTCAGAAGCGCGTTGAAGGCATTTTTCGACAGCATGTGCACCTCGTCGATGAGGTACACCTTGTAACGTCCGCGTGTGGGCAAGTACTGCGCGTTCTCGATCAGCTCGCGCACATCGTCGACGCCGGTGTTGGAGGCCGCATCGATCTCTAGCAGATCCACGAAACGCCCTTCATCGACCGCCTTGCAAATCTCGCACTGGCCGCAGGGTTCTGCGCCCACGCCGTTTTGGCAATTGAGGCTCTTGGCGAAGATGCGCGCAATCGTGGTCTTGCCGATGCCACGCGTGCCGGTGAACAGGAAGGCGTGGTGCACCCGACCGGACTTCAGCGCATTGGTCAAAGCGCGCACCACATGGGTCTGCCCGACCAGTTCAGAGAAGCGTCGGGGTCGCCATTTGCGCGCTAATACGAGATAGGACATGGCCAAGATCATCCGGTGGAAGCCCATTGTGCCAAGCAAGCCCGAATCGGCCAAGTTGCGCGCTTGGCGGACTTGTGATTCAGGCTTCGATCCAACCCTCGTCAGGCGGCGAGTCGATCTCAAAACTGGCCATTTCCCAATCCTTGACGATGGCGCGGGCGCGGGCCCAATCCGCCTCATCCACCATGATCGCCAGCAAACCGATGGCGGGCAGTTCACCCATCCCGCCCAACAGATGTTCGCCGCGCAGGTAAACCTGGATGCCCTCGCTCTCCAGCAAGCCCTTGATCAGATGGGCGTCGATGATGTTGTTGGGCTCGTATACCGCCTGCATGTGTCGCCCCGCACCCTGATTGATGAAAACACCGAGCATCGCCCGTGTACCGACAGCCACTTCGAGGTCGCCCTCGTTAACGAGGGCACATCCAAATCGCCTCAAGGCGCGATCTTGCGCTTGATGGCGCGTGCCAAAACCGGCGGGAGGCTGGGCAAGGCCTTCAGCATCCATGGCAGAACCCGGCGCTTGTTGCGGTTGAGCGATTCGGGCACGCAAGCTTCGATCAGGTGCGGGCCGGGCTGGGCGAGCGCGTACTCGAAGGCTTTGTTGAATTCCTCGGCCGTGCTCGTGCGTACCGCGTGCACACCCATGCCTTGGGCCATGCGCGCAAAGTTCAACTCAGGGGATCCCAAGGTCAATTGCGATTGGGCCTTGCCACCGGCCTGACGCGCGCCGACACGCTCCAACTCGACATTGAGCACCGAGTACGAGGCGTTGTTGAAAATGATGGCAGTGACATCGAGGTTTTCGCGTGCCATCGTCCACAGGGCCTGGATGGTGTACATGGCGGTGCCATCGCCGATCAGGGCGATCACCGGCCGCTTCGGACAGGCGATGGCCGCGCCCACGGCGTTGGGCAAGCCTTGGCCGATGGCGCCGCCGGTGAGGGTCAAAAGGTCGTGTCGCGGCGCGCCGCAGGTCATCACCCCCAGCATCAGGGTTGAGGTAATGCCCTCGTCGATCAAGATCGCATCCTTGGGCATGAAGTGGCCGACGGCCTTGCAAACCTTGGCGGCAGTGAGTCTTCCGCGCGGGGCTTCGGGTCGCAGCGGCTTTTGCAGAACCGGGCGCGCCAAATCGGCGCCGAGGGATTTGGCCAAGAGTTCCAGACTCGCCGCGGCGTCTTGCGCCGGTGAAGCCAGAACATGCACCTGGCAGCCTTCCGGCACGAGGTCACTTTTCTTGCCCGGATAGGCGAAGAACGACACCGGCGACTTGGCATCGACCAGCACCAGATGCTCGACGCCCTGCAATTGCAGACTTGCCAGTTCGGCCATGTAGGCCAGCCGTTCCACCACCGGTAAACCGGCGCCGCGTTCCAGTCGTGTGGGGAAGACTTCGGCAAACACCTTGATGCCGCGCTGCGCCGCGATGCGCGCAGCCGCCAGCAAGGCCGGCTCACGCAAGGCGTGGCCACCCAGCAGGAGGGCCACGGATTTGCCCGTGTCGATGAGTTTGGAAACTGTCGCCAACACATCGGCTGGTCCGGGCGACACATTGGGCAAGGGCAAGGGCGCATGCGGAACCCCGCCTTCGCCCCAGGACACATCGGCCGGCAGAATCAAGGTGGCGACCTGCCCCGGCAGGCCCTGCGCGGCACGCACCGCCTCGGCCACATCGCGCCCGAGTTCGGCCGTCGCTTTGGAGGTCCGCACGAACCCCGGCGAGACATTGCGCGCCACGGTTTCGATATCCGACTGCAACTGCGCGTCGTACTTCACGTGGTAGGTCGCGTGATCGCCCACGATATTGACCACCGGCACCTTGCCCTTGCGCGCGTTGTGCAAATTGGCCAAGCCATTGCCCAGCCCGCAACCCAGATGCAACAAGGTGGCCGCAGGCTTGTCCGCCATTCGTGCATAGCCATCGGCCGCGCCGGTGGCCACGCCTTCGAACAAGGCCAGCACGGCACGCATGCGTGGCTCGTCGTCGAGCGCGGCGACGAAATGCATCTCCGATGTGCCGGGATTGGAAAAACACACCTCGACGCCCGCATCGGCCAAGGTTTTCATCAGGGATTGAGCGCCATTCATCGTGCAGTATCCAGAAAGTGTTCATGCGCCGTGCGATCGATTCGATCCAGATCGATCTCGGCGATCGAACGGCATCCGGTCAACATCATCGCCAATCGCAGCTCGCGTTGCAGCCCGCTCAAGTACGCGGCAAGGCCAACCGGCCCGGCGCCCGCCAATGCCCAGACCCAAGGCCGACCGATCATCACCCCGCGCGCACCCAATGCCAAGGCCCTGAAAACATCGATGCCGCTGCGAATGCCGCCGTCCATCCAAACTTCGGCGCGCATGCCCACCGCCTGCGAAATCGCCGGCAAGGCCTCAATGCTGGCGCGCACGCCATCGAGCTGGCGACCTCCGTGATTGGACACCACCAGACCATCGGCACCGTGTTCGACGGCGCGGCGCGCATCGTCGGCTTCCATGATGCCCTTGAGCACCAAACGTCCCTGCCAGCGCCCGCGCAGCCACGCGATGTCGCGCCAGGTAACGCTGGCATCGAACTGCGCATCGACCCAACGCTTGAAGGCATTGAGGTCATGGGCATCGGGCACCTGCGACGCCAAGCTGCCAAAGTTCAGTGGCTTGCCGCGCACCGCCACATCCCACAGCCAGCCAGGCCGCGCCAGCACTTGGCTGGCACGCAGAAGGCCGGCGCGCAGCCCGCTCGCCTCCATGCCATTGCGCACGTCCCGATGACGCAGGCCGGGAGCCGGCAGGTCCACCGTGAATACCAAGGTTCTGCAACCGGCAGCCCAGGCCCGGTCCAACAAGCTCTGCACCACACCGCGATCGCGCAGCATGTAGAGCTGGAACCAGAACGGCACCGACCGCGTAGCCTGCACTTCTTCCAATGAGCAGATGCCGACGGTGGACAAGATGAAAGGCACGCCCGCCGCTTCGGCCACTCGCGCGGCCTGCACTTCACCTCGGCGCGCCATCATCCCCGCCAATCCAATCGGCGCCAAGGCCAGCGGCATGGCAAGCGATTCGCCCGCGAGCGTTGTCGCGGACTCAATGCCATCCACATCCACCAGCACGCGTTGACGCAGGCGCACCCGACTCAGGGCCGAAACGTTGGCGGTCAGCGTGTGCTCTCGGCCCGCACCACCGTCGAGGTAATCGAACAGGAAGCGCGGCAGGCGACGGCGTGCCAAAGCTTGAAAATCATCGGCAGTCGACGGCAGGCGCAAGCTCATGTCAGCACCTGACCGTGAAGGATCGAATGCGCCGCCGCTCGCGCCGTGAGAATGCAACCGGGCAGAAAGGTGCCTTCGAGCGAGCGTTTGCCGCAAGCGCCGCCGCCACCGAAACCTGCCGCTTCGCCGACGCTGTACAGCCCTGCGATGGGCTGGTCCGTGCGAGCCAGCACGCGGCTTTGCCGATCGGTGCGCAAGCCGCCAAGGCTCTTGCGCGTGATCAGATGCACGCGAATCGCGATGAATGGCCCAGCGCCTTCACACTGCAAGGGCGCAGGTTTGCAAGTACGCAAGCGATCCGGCCCCCATTCGCGGGCCTGCTGGATGCGGCGGATCTGTTCGTCCTGCTCGCCTTTCGCATCCGCGGAAAATTGGGCATCGAAGGCATCAACCACGGCCTGCAGTTGCGCCGGATCAATGTCGTGCGAAGCCGTCAGCGCATTCATCTTCGCCGCAAGGCCCGAAAGACTGTCATCGACCAGAAAATCCGCACTTTCGGCCTGCATCTGCCGCACCAGTCGATGGTTGCCGAACAGGGTCTCCCACAGAAAGCGCAGGAATTGCTTGTCGCGGATGCGCTGATTGTGTTCGGCACCGGAAATGGCAAATTCCTTGATCGCAATGCGCCAGTTGAGCAGGTGCCATGTCCACGGCTGCGCCTGTTCGGCCACGCGCTGACACAGCCAGTGCGTATCGAAGCCGGTGACCAAGGGCTCGGGACCGATACGCTGGCCGCGATGGTCCAGCCACAAAGCCGATTTGCAAGGGATCGTGGACAGGCCATGCCCGTCGAAATGCGGGAACGGATGGGCAAAGCCGGCCGCGTAGTTCCACATCTCAGCCGCGTGGGTGATCTGACCGCCGAAATGATCGGCCACGGCGTGGTGCATGGCGCCATCGGCAAACGGGTGAGCGCCATTGAGCATCACGTTCGGGCACGGTCGATCCGGTGGCCAGTTCCGTCGCGTCTCGGCATGGCCGCCATTGATGCCACCGGTCGCTACCACCACCACGGGCGCCGAAACCAGCAGGTCCGCGCCCGTGGATTCATCCACCGCTTCAACCCCCGACACCTGCCCTGCACTGCCTTGGATCGCCACGACCCGATGCTGGTGCAGCACGTGCAAACTCCCGTTCCCACCGGCCGCGTGCAAGGCCGCGATCATGCGCCGGGTCAACTCCCGTGAAGTGCCCCAGACGATGTGATAGCGCGGCACGCTGTTGCCGTCACCGTTGCGACCGCGTTCAACCCAATTGACCGCCGGCATGAAGCGCACGCCTTCGCGCTGCACCCAGTCGTGCACATGCGGGCGCGAGTGCTCGACATAGGCCTTGGCCCACGCCATCGGCCATTTGTCGTCAGGATCGAGTTCACCAAAGCTCAACCAATCGCGCAGAGCGATTTCGGGCGTATCGATGATCTTCTTGCGGGCCTGCAAGGGTGTGCCGACGAGTGTCATGCCACCAAACGCCCAGCGCGCGAGACCACCCAAACGCGCCTCCGTGTCGCGATCAATCACGACCACCGAACGCCCGCCGCGAAGAAGTTCCAGCGCGGTCACGATTCCGGCCAGACCACCACCCACCACCACCACGTCAGCCTTCACGCCCCTCTCCCGCAAACCATCGATAGGGATGGTGGCAGAAGACGGGAATGGGGCCAATCTGATCGTCAAGAAAAGAGCGTGTTCGCCCTCACACCTTGACGAAGGATCACGGGAAAGTCAGCACAACCAGCGCCCTATGGCCATCGTGGCAAAAGAACAGCCGCCCAGTAGAACCGGGCGGCTGTCAAAGACGCGCGGGGATCAGTTGCCGTAGCGGCGAACGATCCCACCCAGCCACAACATCGCCAGCCCCAGCAGAATCAGAGTCAAGGGCGAACTTGCCGGGATCAACTGAGGCGGTGTCCCACCCACAACCGTCGGCGTGGGGGCCACGTTGTCGCTGTCGTTGGGCGTCACCGGATCGACCTGATCGCCATCGATGCTGGCGCTGTTCAAGTACACGCCCGAGTTGTTGACGGTCACAGTGATATCCAGCAACTCGCTGGCACCCACGGGCAAACTCCCGATCGACCACACGCTGGTCGCGGGGCTGTAGCTACCCTTGCTGGCCGTGGCCGAAACGTAGGTGTAGCCAGTGGGAAGATGGTCGGTCACCACGACACCCGTCGCATCAATTGGGCCGTGGTTAGTGGCCAAGAGACTAAACACGATGGTGCCACCCACGCTCGGCGTCATGTTATTCACCGTCTTGAGTACTTCCAGATCGGCTTCGTTGCTGCACACCAGTGAGTCCACCGTCACATCGATCGTTGCGCTCTGCGCATCGCCGGCCACGGTCCAACCGGCCGCGGTGGCCGCTGCGGTGTCGAGGAACACGCCGGTATCGGTCGTAACCGTCACCGTCACCGTGTTGCCCACGCGAGCGGCTTGGCTATAGCTCAGTCCACCGCCATTGGTCGGCAGGGTCACCGTGCCCCAGATCGTTTGACCGGCATCGCCCACCGCGCACACCGGCGCGTTCACCGTCGGGGTGAGCGGCAGCACCAGGCCGGCGCAGTCTTCAGACACCACCGTCGCCGTGTAGGTCGCCACCGTGCCCGCAGGGTTCACGCTCCAGCCCGCAGGCAGGTTGCCCGCATCGAAGAACACGCCCGCATCCGCCGTCGCCGTCACCACGATGCTGCCGGTGCCGTTGCCGTTGTCCGTCAGGCTACCTTGGCTGTAGCTCACGCCCGTCTGGCTCGCCAGGGTCACCGTGCCCCAGATCGTTTGACCGGCATCGCCCACCGCGCACACCGGCGCGTTCACCGTCGGGGTGATGGGATCGACCGCAGGCGCGCAGTTGGTGGATTGCAGGGTGTAGGTCCAGGTCGCCGTGCCATCCACTTGCAAGGTCCAACCCGAAGGCAGGGTCAGTGGATCAAAGGCATTCCCTGTATCCGGTGTTGCGGTGACGGTCACCAAGTGTGTCACCGGGTTTTCGCTGGCGGCGTAGCTGACACCCGAGCCGTTGCCAGGGGTGTTGACGACATCCCACACCGTGGTGCCGGCGGTATTGACGTCGCATTGGGCGGTGGTGACCGTGGGCACCAGCGGCGTCACGCGCACGCGCGGGGTTGTGGGTTGCTCGGGCTCTTGGTTGGTGTCGTCAGGGTCGCGTTCGTCGGCGCCGCCCAAGGCCGTATTGAGATAGGTTCCACTGGCATTGACGGTCACGGTGATATCGAGACTCGCACTCGCACCATTGGCCAAGCTGCCAATCGTCCACACGCCCGTACCGGCGACATAGTCGCCGCCACCGTTGTCACTCACATAGGTGTAACCGCTGGGAAGAAGGTCCGTCACCGTCACGTTGGTGGCGGCACTGGGACCGTGGTTGGGCACGGTCAGGGTGAACACCACGTTGTCGCCGACGAAGGGCGTGGCATTGTCCACGGCCTTGGTGACTTCGATGTCGGCCGAAGGCTCGGGAGTGGTGCTGACGCTGGCCTCGTTGTTGGTGTCGTCCGGATCAGGCTCGGTCGCCGTGGTGCGATCGACACTGGCGGTATTTTCATAGTCGCCCGTGGCGTTGACCGTGGCCACGATTTCAAGGGTTTCACTTACGCCATCAGCCAATGCGCCGATCGTCCAAACGCCAGTGCCATCGTCGTAACTGCCGACGGAAGGGTTGGCGCTGACGAAGGTGTAGCCGCTCGGCAAAACGTCGTCGAGCACCACACCGGTGGCATCGTCGGGACCGAGGTTGGCAACGGTCACGGTGAAGGTGACGTTTTCGCCCACGTACGGGGTGGCATCGTCCACGACCTTGCTGACTTCGATGTCGGCCTCAGGTGGCAAGGGCAGGTGCCGATGAAGTCGAAGTTGTGGAACTCGCTGCCGCCACGGTTCTGGACGATGTTGCCCGATACCAGCACGCGACCGTTCAGACCCAGCACTGCCATGGTGAGGTTGCCACGTGGCACCAAGACACTGCCACGGAACTGGCTGCTGCCGGTGAGACTGACGCTGGGTGCGTTGGGGAAGTTCCAGAGGATACGGCGGGTCAAATCGCCCGAAAATTGCATGCCACCTTTGTTGGCAAGGTCACGGAAGTCATCCGTGGGAATGGTGACCGCACTGGCGCTTTCGACGTTGATCAACACCGTGGCCGTGGTCGGGATATTGGCGAAACTGACGACGCGGTTGTTGCCGCCGTTTAGGACCAGATCGAACACCTGCAACGCCGAGGTGCCATTGCCGGTGAACGTGACCGTCCACGGGTCAACGACGGCCGTACCGGTGGTGGGCAAGGCCGCCCAGTCGTCACTGCGCGCCTGCAAGGTGGCAAAGCTGATGGGTTCCGGATTGATCGTGGTGTTGGGTGTTTTGGCGCCCTGCGTGCTTACCGTGGCGGCGATGCTGCCCACCGCTTTGACATCCGAGTGCAGGTTGTAGAGTTCACCCACGCGCACGTCACTGCCGGAGATATTGGCACCGGACTCCACGTGCGGCTGCAGGGAATCGGGTGGCACCACGCAGGAACCCACGCCCACGGCCACGATGTTGTACATGAGGGTACCGGCATTGAGATTGCCCTTCACATAGAAGCGGCCCTCGCCTTCGGCACCTGCGGTCACGGTGAAGGTGCCGCCGGCATAGATCGAATAGGCCTCGTCGCGCCCAATGGGGGAGGTCCCGCAGTTGGCGACGGATGCCACATTGCCCCACGGATCTGTCTTGTCATACGTCGGTGGGCACGCTGCACCCACGCAGCCGCTGGTCATTGGCCCCAACGGCGAGTTGGAAGCCTGTGCGAAGGCGGTTACGGGCAAGGCCCCGGTCATCATCAGCACGATGGCAAGGGCAAACGCATTGGCAATGCGAAGGCGGGCGAGCAATGGCCGAATCAAATCGGTGAATTGCGAGGGTTTTGTGACTGGCTTCATGGTGAACTTCTCACGCGTACAAACAGAGTGACCACGCTGCGGCGTGGTCAGATGGATACAACCGGACGGAAATCAGGTTTGCCGGCTCAGAGCCGCTGACGCGGCTTGCGGGGTGATGGCAACAGGGACGCCGTGAGCGTCACACCCCATGGCGTGGACATAGGCCCGTGGAACGACGCACGGCCACGCTGGCAGGCGGCGCGATGGAGCGCACCGCAGAACGAACTTGATGGGAAATCAGCAAACATGGCCCCTGTAACCTTGCTTGTTGGAATGACAACGCTGTCATTTTATTCAGTCAGCAAGGCCTAGCACAAGTCAAATTCTCAGCCGTATTGCAATTTTGCGACCAAATTACAATCGTTTACAGGCTATTTCTGGAGCGTATGACATGTCGCTCTAAGCTCATTGCACCCAGGCATGATCCGACCAGCAATGAAGCAAATTTAGCCAACTCGTGCACAAATTGACCGTCGATGCGGCCAATTGGTGTCTCTTTGGACAGCCATCGGTTTCACTCGCGCTGCTGCAACTCGGTGTAGCCGTCGGCAGGCGTGGCATAGGGATCGTTGGTGCTGTAGGTCGAATACGGATCACTGGTGTTCTGAAACACGCGATCGCCGCCGTGGATGCTGGATTGCACGTCGGTGCCATCCACGCCGGTGTAGGTGTCGTACTCGCCGATGGCTTCCAGACGACGGCGCTGGTCTTCATCGCTGACGCCACCACTGCTGGTGACCGTCGGGCTCCAGCTTGAGCCGCTGCCGGAAGTGCCACCCCGTGCAGCGATCGCGGCGATGGCCGCACGGCCTGCAGCGCCGCGCGCCCTGATCTCATCCATGCTGCGATCATTCCAGTCCGAAATTTGCCGGCTCTGGTTGGCATAGAAGCGATCCGAGTTCACGCGTATCCGAGCGTTTTTCTGGTCCTCCCAGACCGGATTGGATTCGAGGCTCGCCACCACGCGTTCGCTCAGACTCAGATCCAGTTGGCCATTGGGTGCACGATAGGCCACGGTCGAACTGTAGCCGGCCATGCCAACGTAGCTCACGGTGGCGGTCAGGACCTCGCGCATGTCGACGCCGTTTTGCGGGTAGGCCAGCAACACACTGCCCGCCTCGATGCGTGCGTCCATCATCGGCAAGCCCATGCGCTGGATGGCGGTCGCGAACACCTCGCGGGTGTGTTGCGCCAACTGCGGTAGTTCGCGGTAATCGAGAATGCGCGCACCGGGGCGGAATCGCTGTACCTGCGCTTCCAATACACGCTGCACGTTGGGAAGGTCGGCACGAGGGCAAGGTGAAGACACCAGCCCCACCGAGGCCTGTTGCTGCCAACTGGCGTTCGGCAGATTCTCAAGTACCGAGACCCCATCCGGAGCCAGCGCCCGCCATTGCACCGCGTACTGGTCCGGGGCGCAGGCGCTGTTGGTTTGGCGCCATTCGACGCCGCCTTGCATCGACCAGCCCGCGGGAATGGCAAGGCGCATCGCCACCATCGGCTGGGCAAAGCCCTGCGAATCCACGACCTGTGCCGATACGAGATGTCGGGTGTCGGCAGGTGCCGTTCGGGTCGGCGGCACTTCGGCTCCCGCTTGCGCGGCTGGCGCCTGCCAGGCATGTGCGGCGCCGCTTCCGACGGCCACGGTTTCGCCCTGCGAATCACCACTGCATGCTGGCAAGGCCGCCATCAAGACACAGGCCAGGATCGTCATTGCCACATCGCCGTTTTTCATGCTCGTCTCCATGCGGGCTGGATTGCCGCCTCATCAGGGAAGGCGCACAAGCGCGGAAAACCGGCTCAATGCCCGAGTGCGTGTCGAATCAACGGTGCAGGCAGGTGCTCGGAGCTGATCCAGACCGTCGCACCGCTGGCATCGAAACCCATGGCTTCGGCCTGCGCCATCCACGGCAAATCCAGACGTATCGGCGCTTGCGCAAGGGTTGCGGGCCACCCATCCGGGTGCCGTGGCCACAGATAAAGGTGCTGATAGCTCATCACTGCAAAGCGCTGACCATCGGCGGAAATGTCGGCGGCGGTGATCTGGCTGCGGTACTTTCCGTAGACCGGATTTGCCGAAAGATCACTGGCGCTGGGCTGAACGATACCGGCCAGTTGGCCGCGAAATTCGGCCACTTGCACGGCATCCGGCTCGGCGGGAAGCAGGGGCAGACGGAACAATTGCGGCGGCACACGCTTCTTGCTGATCAACCAGATGGAGGCATCGGCCACATCGACCGCCAGCGCCTCGCAGTCGCGTGCGCCATCGGGCCAGCGAAAGCGGATGCTGCGCAGCGCGCTGGCACCTTGATCGCGCAGCTCGGCCGGCTCGGGCACTTCGTGCAGCACCAATTCCTTGCGAATACCACCGTTGTCGCCGGTATCGGCCACCAGTAGATAGGATCGACCGTCGCGCTGATAGCTTGCGATGTCTTCCCAGTCGATATTGGGCACGGGCAGTTCGAGCGTGGCACGCACACGGCCTTGCGTATCCACGGCATACAGCGCATGGGCATCCTGGCTGTCGTTGTGCACCCACACGATGCCTGGGTGTCGCCGCGAAACGGCCAGTCCACTGACTTCATCCAGACGCGCATCGGTCAACACCGCTGCCAGAGTGACGCCCGCAGGCAGGGGTTGGATCGGCTTGCGCGGCGCACGCGCAGGCTCGAGTTCGCCGGCCCACAGCGGCGTCGAGAACATGAAAATCAAGGCCAGCCATCGTGCGCTCATGCCACGATCATGCCACGCACCGCGAGCAACTTGCACCGCATTCCTGCGGCGCTATGGTGTGGGCCCTGCACTGCCCGCGATATCGCCATGTCGATGATTTCTCCCGCCCTGTTTCGCTTTCTGTCGGACTTGGCGGCCAACAACACCCGAACCTGGTTCCACGCCCATAAACCGCGTTACGAGCGTGAGGTGCGCGAGCCGATCTTGGCCTTGATTGCCTCCCTGCAGCCGGTGCTGGCCGAGATCAGCCCGCACTACCGCGCCGACCCACGCAAACAGGGCGGCTCGATGTACCGCATTCAACGCGACACCCGCTACTCCAACGACAAAGCGCCTTACAAAACCTGGGCCAGCGTTCGCCTCGCGCACGAGCGCCGACGCGAGATGGAAGCGCCTTCGTTCTATCTGCACTTCGAACCCGGTCATTGTTTTGTCGGCGCCGGATTCTGGCATCCGTCCAGTCCCACGCTGCGCGCCTTTCGCGACTTCGTGGTGGACAACCCGGCCAGCTGGACCCGCATCACGCGCGCTCCGGATTTCACCGCGCGTTTCGGCTTTTTCGGAGACAGCTTGAAACGGGCGCCGTCCGGCTTCGACCCGGCTCATCCTTTGATCGTGGACCTGCGCCGCAAGGACTGGGTGGCAGTACGGCAATTCGATGAAGCGCTGGCCTGCTCGGACGCCCTGCCCGCCTTCATCGACGAATCGCTGCACGGACTGGCACCGATGGTCGACTACCTGTGCGCAGCGCTGGATCTGCCATTCTGAACCCGCCAATGACCGATTGAACACGGTCTGAGCAGCGCGGTGGCGTTGTATCGACGTGTCGGATGTTCCGTGGCCCCGAGCTTACAGGGCATCCAGATCGCCGAGTGCCTGAAGCAAGCGTCGGGCGCGTTTGTCGGGACGGTGTGTGGGCGCTTGAAAGCCGGCGCGTTCGGCAGCGCGACGGGCGCGCTCCTCCTCGCGTCGCACGCGCGACGCCTCGCTCTCGCCGTACAAGGTTTGCGCCACCGTAGCCGGTCCGCGCGTATCACTCAGGCCCAACACGCGCACGTCCCAAAGCTCTCCTGCGCGCTCAATCGTCAACACATCACCCACGCGCACACTGCGCGAAGGTTTGCAGGCTTGGCCGGCCAGCTTCACCCGATGATGGGTGATGGCGTCCTTGGCCAGGGCGCGTGTCTTGAAGAAGCGCGCGGCCCACAGCCACAGGTCCAGACGAACCTCGTCCACGGAAACCTGACTCACGACTTGAGCTTGTCGCCGTACCACTGCCGCAGCTTGGCCGCCTTCGGCGCGGCAACGGCCCGGATATAGCCCTGGTCAGGATTGAGCGCGGCATAGTTGTGGTGATAGTCCTCGGCCGGATAGAAGGCCACCAGCGGTTCGAGCGTGGTCACGATGGGAGACTGATAAACGCCGGCCGCATCGAGTTGTGCGACATAACGCTGCGCCACCTCACGCTGCGCCTCATCGGCAAAAAACACGGCCGAACGGTACTGGCGACCGATGTCGTCACCCTGTCGGTTGCGCTGAGTCGGATCATGTGCCACTGAAAAGAACACCCGGAGCAACTGCCCGAAACTGATCTTGTCGGGTTCGAACACGATGCGAATCACCTCGGCATGGTCGGTGGCATGGCTACACACCGCCTTGTAGTTGGCCGTTTCCGCACTGCCACCGCTGTAACCAGGCTCGATCTGCTGCACGCCATTCAACTGTCGATACACAGCCTCGGTGCACCAGAAACAGCCGCCTGCGAGCACGGCTTCGGCCTGTGTTCGCGAGTCGGGCGGATCAAACAAGGGCGCCGGAAAGTTCGACGGGTCAACGTGGGGCAGCAGGCAACTGGACATCACAGATTCAAGTTTTCAGGGAGTTTTCGAGCGGCGCGAACGCGTCACCGTGCCCGGCACCGGGCGCGGCTTGGAAACTTGACTCGGCGGGCTCTCGGCCGCGCCAAGACCGGCCTTGGAAGCCGTCGCCTTGCCCGCCGTGCGGGGCTTGGGCTTCGATGCCGATTTACTCGGCTTGGGCGTCGGTGCTTTCGTCGCCGTCGGCTCCGACACCTGGGATGCCGGTTTGGCAGGCGTTGTCACGCGATCACGCGCCCCGTGCAAATGGCTGCCGTGAGCCTGGAACGCGGGGACGAATCGGGCCATGAATTCCTGCATCGAGGTAGTCATCTCACCCATCCCGCCCAGCGACATTAAGGCTTTGGGCATCTCAGCACCCCAAGGCCCCGACCCGGCCAGAGCCAAGGCTGCCGCACAATCGGATTGCCACTGCTGCAAGGCCGACTGCACCCCTTCGATGAAACGCAGTTGATGGCCTGCGGCCTGCGACAACAGGGATTGCCAACGATTCGGTTGCCCCTGCATCCAGCGCAACATCTGTTCGGGCGTGGGCAAGGCCGGCGTGTGGCTGGGCGTATCCGATTCGGTCGCTTCGCGCTGGGCACGGGCCTCCAACACACGCTCATTGGCTTCGGCTGCAAACAGGTCGAACCACTGCGCGCCGTTTTCCTGCAATAACGTCGCCAATCGCAGGGCCAAGGCAACATTGGCCTGATACAAAGCCTTCGGAATGGAAGCATCCACGCTCATGGCCAAATCCTCCGATTCGCCGCGTCATTGGGCCGGCAGCAACAGCCTAAACCGAATCGCGGCCCGATGCAGCCCGTGTCCGCGATTCATGCGTGGCTCTGCGGCGGACATCACACACCGATGTCCTCATTCCAAAAAACCGGTCTATCTTGCTTCATGTGCACCAACACGGCTTGAATCCGAGCATTGCGATCAGAGGCAATTCGGATTGCCGCACACGTGCAGCAACAGATCCTCGTTGAGCGAGTCGTAGTGCGCCACCACCGGGCGCCCATCACTGCGCACCGCCACCACGGCCGCGTTGCCCACGGCTTCGCCGGGGCCGCCATCGAGCACGCGGGAGGAGCCATCCAAGCATGAGCTCGAGACACACCGGTGCAGACGCAGGTAGCTCTGATCGGCGGCAACGAATCGCCGGAACGCCAGCGCCGGTTGTGCCGCCGCTTCGACCAGCGAAACGCGATCCGAGGCGTTGGTGTCGATCGGGTACGCAGTGACCGCGCTGCAGGTGGCGTTGGTACACTCCAGCACCTCGACGCCGACGCCCGATCCGGTTGTGGCAATCAGTGCCCGGTCATTGCTGCGTATGATCAGGTCGAGCTTGTTCGCGGTTTTCGATGCCAAGGCAATGACTGTCTTGGCCCCCGCGCAGTTGACGTCAGAACAACGCACCAGATAGATCGGTACGCCGCCACCCGCGTTCCCACCCTTGGCGATCACGGGCAACCCGGCAGGATCAAGTTCGATCGCGAGGTCCGAGCCGACGAACATGCTGCTGGTGAGGTAGCGACGCGTGCCACTGCTGCAGCTGACATCGGCACAGTCGTACACCTGCGCTTCGAAATTCGTGTTGTCACCGTAGACCACCAGGGGACGACCATCGTTGCGGATCACAAGGTCGATGCTGGTGGTGACATCGCGCGTATCGTCGAGGGTGCGGCGCGAGCTGAGGCTGCAATCGGCGTTGTCGCAGGTGTACAGCTTCAGTGCGAGGTTGGTGGTGTCCTGATAGGCGACGACCGGCCGTCCATCGGAGGTGAGCGCCAGCGCCACACCACGCCCAACGTCGCCTGAGGCGTCGATGTTGCGGGTGACGCCATCACTGCAGGCGCGGTTCGCGCACAGGTGCAATCTCAAGGCGGTCGCCGAGGCGTAGTAGTAAGCCAGCACCGGACGGTCGTCGTTGCGCAGGGCGAGGTCGATGTCGCTACCGACGTTGTTGGCCGCATCAATGACATGCGCGAAAGCGGCGGGAATCGAGGTGCAGCTGACCGATCCATCATCGCCGATGCTGGCGATGGCCTCGCCGTCGGGGCAGCTGGCGTTGACCCGTGCCTGCACCTGCGCGGTGTTGATCTGGGTCAGGCCGACTCCGCCATCGGCGATTCCCAGCGTCGCATCACCCGTGATGTCACCACCGCTCAGGCCGGTACCAGCGATGACGGCGGTGATGTCACCGCCGCTATCGTTGTCGATGTTGTCGCTGAAGCCTGCAGGTGCACCGGCAATCCCGCTTTACGGTGCGCTCGCGGCGCGCAGGGCTTCGGGCGTGGGGCGGATCTCGTGACGGGGCAACAATGCGGTGAAGGTGCCGCCAACGCCTGCAGGACGCACTCGAATTTCGAGATAACGCACGCTGCCGTCAAATGCCGCGCCGAAGTCCAGGCTCAGGGTGAATCTCCCCTGCCCGTCGCCCCCAACCGGTCGATTGGCCTGCTCGACGCAGAGCAAGGGCATGGAATTGGGAATGACGGGGGTATCGAACAGGCAGGCTTCGAAGTCGAACAGGCCTTGGGCCGCTTCCCCGGCGGCCTTCAGTTCGCCTTGATAGGTGAACGCAGTGCCGAGGTTTTGCGCTTCGGTGGCCGTAGGCACGGCCAACAGAACGCCAAGAAAAAAGGTGCAAGGCAGTACATGGCGCATGGCGAACTCCAAGGCAGGTTCCATCAAAATCACGCAAAAGTACGCGTTGCGGGGCCAGCGAATCGCAACTTTGCGACTTCTGACTGGCGTCGAACGCACGAAGTGGCCTGTGTGGCGTGTGTTGAGCTTCCCATCATGGTGACTCGAAGCCATCGCGGAAGATGCAGTCGAGGTTGGCGCCACAGCCGACGCCGGGGGTCGGGTCACCCGTCACGCCAGTCCAGAAGCCACCGGTCAATTCGTACGTCGCTCCGACGCAAGCAAGTCCCGAGCACAGCGACAACTCTCCCGCATCGTGCTGTCCAATCGTTCCGGACAGCCTGTAGTCCGTTCCGGTATCCGACGTGCCAACGGACGTGCCACCGCCGCCGGCAATCGTCGACCAGCTGATCGAATATTGGGCGTGAGCGGGATCGACACCCAAAAGGCCGAGTCCAATGACAACTACGAACGTGAGGCGGGCGCGCATTCGAGTCTCCAGATACCGGGTTAGTTCGTCCAGGGTCGGTAGGTTCACACACCTACCGTAACGACAAACCGTGAAAACGGGGGCCACTGCCCTGCGGTGACTTGAACATACTCAAAGACCGGTCCGACATGCGGCCCGGACCGCTGCGTTCACCGGCGTGCATCCGCGCTTGGGGCGATTGGTACTCATGTCGAATCTCGCTGCCCGAGGAAGCCCCCACTCGGGCAGCGAGTCGAATTGATGCGGCTAATGCTGGGTCGTGGTGCCAAGCCGATTAGGAGCATCTGAACAAGTCGACATTTGCACGTCACCACCGCGGAAGCGGGAGTCCAGTGCCTCTTATTTCAATGACTTGAAGTCGCTGAATGCCCGCCTTCGCGGGCATAATGGGCTTGTTCAGACATCCTTAGACGCGGCGTTGCCGAAGCGCTGCCAAGGTAGTCAGCAACAACAGCAGGCTGAGTCCGCCCAAAACAGGCCAAGAGGTTGCAGGAATCATGGCCGGTGGTCCGGGGAGCGGCGCAGCCGTGGCACTGGTGAAGGACACGAAAAATGCCGTGGGATCACCGCCATTGTTGACCTGCACATGCAGCGTATTCACGCCCGACACGAAACCGCTGGTGATGGTAAATGGCGTGGTGGCGCCGAAGCCGGCGAAACCGGTGGTGGCGACGGGTGCATTGCCATTCAGCCAGATGGCACCGTCATTGTCGGTGCCAAAGACCCCGCTGATGACGGCGGTGGAGGGATCCAATCCCGTCAGGTCGATCACCAAGTCGTAGGTGTAGGCTCCCATCACTCCGGCAGCACCACCCGCTTGCGGTGAGACCCAGGCGGCAGTCGCGGTATCGGCGAAGTACGCTCCATTGTAGTACCGATAGGGGTAGCTGCCGATCGCCGGAACGGCGCCGGCCGGCTTGGCGGAGAGCGTCCAGAACGCTGCCTGCGCACCTGAGGCCACCAGCACATCGGATGCATCGACCCCCGTGTTGTGGACCGGAATTTGCGCAGCCAACACCAGCTTCGGTACTGCAAGCAGGATTGAAACCATCACCGCATGGAACAAAGTTTTCATCGTGACATTCCCCAGAGAGTGGACGCGCCCTCGACCGACGGCAGCGGTCGCAGGGTTGGCGAAGGCAGGTTCAGGTCGAATTTGGAAATTGTTGTTTTTAGAAATCGATTGGGTACGTTGCTGACAAACTCATCGCAGCGGCGCCGATCTTACGGCCAGTAGTCCCGGTTTGCACAGTGGGGCGCCATCCCTGACCCATTCCGATACGCGGCAAGGAACTGCCCCTGCCATCCCGCTCTTACGCCGTTCAGAACGACATACTTGAAACGCGCTTTGCGGTCTATTTACGATCAATTCACGTTATTGGCGCATCACCGACCGATGTCCTCGTTCCAAAGCGCAGGCTTGTCGCGCATCATGCGCGCCATCAATTCGATGCAGGCGGGATCGTCGAGCACGGTCAATTCCACACCGCGACTGCGCAACAGGGCTTCATCACCCATGAAGCTGCGGTTTTCCCCGATCACCACCCGCGGGATGGCATACAGCAGGATCGCGCCCGAGCACATCGAGCAGGGCGACAGCGTGGTGTAGAGCGTACATTCGCGGTACACCGATGCCGGCTGACGGCCAGCATTTTCGAAGGCATCCATTTCCCCGTGCAGGATCGAACTGCCCTTCTGCACCCGACGGTTATGGCCCCGACCGATGATCTTGCCGCGATACACGATGACCGAGCCGATCGGGATACCGCCCTCGTCCCAACCGGCCTGGGCCTCGTCGATGGCGGCTTGCATGAAACTGTCCATGGATGTGCTCCAAGATTTCAACGCGGTGCGTAATAGGGTTTTGTGCCGCTGGAATGGTCGGTGACATCGCGCACGCCGGTAATGCCTGGCACCTTCGCCATCAGGGTCTTTTCCACGCCATTGCGCATGGTCATCTCGACCATGCCACAGCCATGACAACCGCCACCAAAGCGCAAGAGCACCACGCCTTCTTCGGTCACTTGTTCCAGCTTCGCCTTGCCACCGTGCATCGCCAGTTGCGGGTTGACCATGGAATCGAGCACATGACGCACCCTGTCCACCAAGCCCGCATCGCCCGTTGGCACTTCGCCCTTGATGCGCGGTGCGCGGATATTGAGCTGACCGCCCGTGGCCGAGGGTTCGTAGTCAATGTGCGCACCGTCAAAGTGCGGCAGGCTGCTGCGATCCACATAGATGCAGGCGCCGGGGTAATCGATGCGGTGTTCGTCGCCCTTGAGATCGGCCGCCTCGCAGAACTCCAGTTTCACTTCACCGGCCGGGGTGCCACCGTCAATGGCCCGCAGCAACACTCCCACGGCCTCTTCACCCTGCTCGACGAGCAACTGGCGGAAATAGGATTGGGCGCGAATGCTGACTTCGATCATGGATCACGGGCATTGATTTCGAACGCGTATTGTATCGCCACCCAAGACGGACTTCGGTGAAGCGGACGTATACTTCGAGACTTTCTCGGAGCTTGTCATGACCTCGCTTGCCGACCTCGCCTCACAACACTGCCAGCCCTTGCGCAAGGGCGCACCCGCGATGGACGCGGCGACCATTGCTGCCCATCTGACGGCCCTGCCCGGCTGGGAATTGATCGAAGACGGCGCGGCCATTCGCCGCAGCTTCCGCTTTGCCGACTACTACCGCACCCTCGCCTTCGTGAATGCCATCGCCTTCATCGCCCACCACGAAGATCACCACCCCGATCTGGGCGTGCACTACGATCGCTGCGAGGTGCGCTACAGCAGTCACGATGTGGACGGACTGTCGGCCAACGACTTCATCTGCGCCGCCAAGGTGAGCCTTTTGGCGGGCGATTCCCACTGAGCACGCGCGTGCGCTGGGTGCGACTGGGCCTGTTCGCGGCACTTGCGATTACGGGCTTCTGGCTGCTGTCGCAGATCACGGTTTCCACCTGGCTGGCGCAGCAGGCGCACGGCCGTGCGCAGGTCTGGGCACAGGGGCAAGCGCCGTCGCACTGGGACTTTTCCCGTGCCGCCAGCGTTGTGGCCGCCGGCAGTGGCGGCCTGGAACGCGCCGCGTACTCCGATCAGGGCTTGAGCGTTCGCAGTAACGAAGAGGGCGTGCTGAACCTGTCCTTGGCCTTGAACGATGAAATCATTCCCATGGCCGTCATCGATCAGATCGAACTGGACTTCGACAGCGATGCGCCGGTGCGCGTGGCCTTGCTCAGCGTGCGGCCGCACCGGACCTGGGTCACCGCCGAGCTGGCAGGTGGAAAACATCACAGTCGACTGACTGTGAGCGGATTGGCGCGCACTCAGACCGACAACCTTTTGTTGCGTTTCGAGTCGACACCGGGCACACACCTGCAGTTGCGGAGCCTGGCATTGCGCAACAGCCGTTGTGAAACGCCGGGCGCCTGCGCCCTACCCGTGACCGAGACGGCCTTCCAGATCACGCCGGAACGCTTGCTGGCCTTGCGCGACGCCACGCAGCAGTCCGATCCCGTGTCGGCCATCGTTGCCGGCGGCAACATCGGCGCGCTTGCCCAGTGGATGGCCACCCATCTGGACGGGTACGGTCGGCATCTGCAATGGGCCATCGCGCTGGTGCTGCTGGGCTGGAGCATCCTTGGGCTGCGCCGGCGCGCTGGCGCTACTCCGGAACACCTCACGATGCGCACCGGCCTGGATCTGGCCCTGCCCATTGGCTGCGCCGTGATCCTGTTGCTGACCGGCTGGCCGGCACGTGAAACACCGTGGCCCGTGATTGCGCTCTTTGCCCTGTGCCTTGTGGCCTTGTTCGTAACACCCCGAGCCCCAACGCTCGACTGGCATTTGCTGGGCGATGCCGGTGCCTGGCGTCGGGCAATGGGGTTCAGCGTGATCGCCGTGGCCGTGACCGCGCCCCTACTCGGGTTTTCATCGCCCTCCGCAGACCGTGACGCCTTCTCGCTGCTGCGCTATCCGGTCTGGGCCATTGCCCAGCAGTGGCTGCTGATTGCGGCCATCGTTCCGCGCGCACGCCAACTCACCGCGAACCCCTGCCGTGCCGCCTTCCTGAGCGGGCTGGTGTTTGCCCTGCTGCATGCCCCCAACTTCGCGCTCATGGTGTTCACCTTGCTCGCTGGCAGCGTCTGGGCTTGGCTGGCACAGCGGGACCGTGCCCTGCTGCCCTTGGCCGTCAGCCACGCCTTGCTCGGCCTGTGGCTGATCCACGTCGTCCCAAGCTGGCTCCTGCGCTCAGCCGAAATCGGCGGGCGCTACCTGATGCCACCCTGATCGACCTCCGTAAGCAAGCACGCGCCACGACACGCCCACGAACGCCAGTTGCGGCACTGCAACATCGTTCCTAAACTGACGGCTTTTCCACGCACCATCCGGCGGAGATTGCCGTGCAACTGAATGTTCTCAAGGCCAAGATTCATCGTGCCAGCGTCACCCATGCGGAACTGCATTACGAAGGTTCCTGCGCCATCGATGGCGTGCTGCTGGATACCAGCGGCATTCGCGAGTACGAGCAGATCCACCTCTACAACGTCAACAATGGCGAGCGTTTCGTGACCTACGCCATCCGCGCCGAAAATGGCAGCGGCATCATTTCAGTGAACGGCGCGGCCGCGCACCGCGCCAGCGTCGGCGATCTGCTCATCATCTGTGCCTATGGCGTGATCGATGAGGCGGCGATGACCAAGCACAAGCCGACCCTGGTGTACGTCGATACCAGCAATCGCATCACTCGCACCAGCAACGCGATTCCGGTGCAGGCGGCCTGATCGGGCCGATCGAATCCGCCAAGACCATGGCCGGCGACTCTTCCAAGGCTCCACCGCTCGAGGTCGATCGCTGGTTCAATACCGATGCCGCGCCGACGCTGGAGGCATGGCGCGGCAAAGTGGTGGTGATTGAGGCCTTCCAGATGTTGTGCCCCGGCTGCGTGTCGCATGGTCTGCCTCAAGCCCAACGCATCCGCGCCACGTTTTCAGACGATGACGTCGCGGTGATCGGTCTGCACACGGTTTTCGAGCACCACGCGGCGA
>CAUJJS010000120.1 GCA_963205415.1 Pseudomonadota bacterium | reverse complement strand
TGCAGGATTTCTGTCTCACCGATCCGTTTGAGTAGCCGTTATGAAGACTTTCAGCGCCAAGCCTGAAACCGTCGAGCGCGACTGGTATGTGGTGGATGCCAGCGGCAAGACGCTGGGCCGCCTGTGCTCCGAGCTCGCCTTGCGCCTGCGTGGCAAGCACAAGCCCGTGTTCACCCCGCACGTCGATACCGGCGATTATTTCGTCGTCATCAATGCCGAGAAGATCCACACCACCGGCACCAAGATGAAGGACAAGATGTACCACCGGTTCACCGGTCACATCGGCAACCTGAAGTCCGAGTCGCTGGAGCAGGCACTGGATCGCCACCCCGAGCGCGTGATCGAGATCGGCGTCAAGGGCATGCTGCCGAAGAATCCGCTTGGGCGCGAGATGTTCCGCAAGCTCAAGGTCTATGCCGGCCCCAACCATCCACACAGCGCCCAGCAGCCCAAGCCGCTGGATCTTTGAGTAGACGATCATGGCACTTCAGCAAAATTACGGCACTGGCCGTCGCAAGTCCTCCTCCGCCCGCGTGTTCCTGCGTCCGGGCTCGGGTGCGATCACCATCAATCATCGTCCGCTCGACCAGTTCTTCGGCCGCGAGACCGCACGCATGATCGTGCGTCAGCCGCTGGAACTGACCCAGACGACCGACAAGTTCGACGTCTTGGTGACGGTCGAGGGCGGCGGCACCACCGGCCAGGCCGGCGCCATACGCTTGGGCTTGGCCCGCGCGCTGGTGGAATACGACGAGAACCTCAAGGGCGATCTGCGCCGCGCCGGCTTCATGACGCGTGATGCACGTGAAGTCGAGCGCAAGAAGGTCGGTCTGCACAAGGCCCGTCGCGCCACCCAGTTCTCCAAGCGTTGATGCACTTTTCATAACAACAACGGATACAGCCCCGTCGCCAAGCGGTAAGGCACCTGACTCTGACTCAGGCATTCGGTGGTTCGAATCCATCCGGGGCTGCCACCTCGAAAGACCTGCCGCAAGGCGGGTCTTTTTTTGCCTGTAGGCTGACGCGATCATGCTCATCGCCTTCAACAAACCCTTTGGCGTGCTGTGCCAGTTCACCGACCGCAGCCAAACGCCGCGCGCGACGCTGGCCGACTTCGGCCTGCCGGCGGGCGTGTATCCCGCCGGACGTCTGGATTTGGATTCGGAAGGACTGTTGTTGCTCACCGACGAGGGCGCACTGGCGCATCGCATCACCGATCCGCGTCACAAACAGCCCAAGACGTATCTGGCGCAGGTGGAAGGCGAGCCTGACGATGAGGCGCTGGAACGCCTGCGTCAGGGTGTCGTGCTCAACGACGGCCCCACGCGTCCGGCGCAGGTGCAGCGTATCGCGGAACCGACGTGGCTGTGGCCACGTGATCCACCCATCCGAGTGCGCAAGGCGGTGCCTGACTGTTTCATTGCGTTGACACTGAGCGAAGGCCGCAATCGACAGGTTCGCCGCATGACCGCGGCCATCGGTCATCCCACCTTGCGTCTGGTACGAGTAGCCATCGGCCCCCACCGGCTCGATGACCTGTTGCCCGGTCAGTGGCGCGCATTGAACGCCACGCCAACGCCGTAGAGCCGAGCTTGCTCGGCTGAAATCCTCGACTCTGCGCCGTAGAGCCGAGCTTGCTCGGCTGAAATCCTCGACTCTGCGCCGTAGAGCCGAGCTTGCTCGGCTGAAACGCTGGTGCGTACGGCGACAGCGGAGCAAGCTCCGCTCTACGCGGGTTGCCTTGGCGACAGCGGAGCAAGCTCCGCTCTACGCGGATGAGCTTGATGGGGTCGGAGCACGCTCCGCCCTACGCCGCGCTGCGCCTACAATTCGGCTATGAACCTTCCCGCCACGTTTGTTGCCGAACTTGCCGCCCTGCTGCGTGCGGAAGGCTGGCGTACCGATGAGGCGTCGCGTCGCGCTCACGGCGAGGACGATTCGCGTCAGTTCGCTCTGCCCGATGCCGTGGCCTTTCCGCAGAATCGCGAGCAGGTCGCGGCCATCGTGCGTGCCTGTCGTGCGCATCGGGTGCCGATCGTCGCCCGTGGCGCCGGCACGGGCACCACGGCGGCAGCGGTGCCGTTTCTCGGTGGCCTGGTGGTGTCGTTCGCACGCATGAATCGGATCCTTGCGATCCAACCGCAAGACCGCTGCGCCGTGGTCGAACCCGGTGTTCTCAATGGCGATTTGCAGCAGGCGTTGGCCTCACACGGACTGTTCTGGCCACCCGATCCATCCAGTGCCGAACGCTGCACCGTGGGTGGCAACCTCGCCACCAATGCCGGCGGGCCGCGTGCGGTCAAGTACGGCGCCACGCGCGACAACGTATTGGGCCTCGTGGCCGTCACCGGCAGCGGTGAAATCATTCGTTGCGGTGGGCCGTGGAGCAAGAATGCCACCGGTTATGACCTCACCCATCTCTTGATCGGCAGCGAAGGCACCTTGGGGTTGATCGTCGAGGCCACCGTGCGCCTTCATCCCAAGCCGCCCATTCAGGCCGGTCTGCGTGCCCTGTATCGCGACGCCGCCAGCGCCACGGCTGCCATCGGTCGATTGATGGCCCAGCCGCAGATTCCGGCCACGCTGGAGTTCATGGATGCACGCGCCATCGAACTGTTGCGTCGAAACGGCAGCGTGATCCCCGCTGCCGGAGCCATGCTCTTGGTGGAAGCCGATGGCGACGAGGACACCCTGCCACTGGCATTGAGTGCCCTGGGCGCGGCCGCCGAAGGGGAAGGCATGATCAGTCTGGATGTGGCAATGGATGGGCTGGCGCGTGATCGTCTCTGGGCTGCACGGCGGGCACTGTCGCCAGCCCTGCGCACGATCGCGCCCGGCAAGATCAACGAAGACGTGGTGGTGCCGGTGTCGCGGATCCCCGAGCTGGTGGCGTTCACCGAGGCCTTGTCTGCCAAGGTCGAACTTCCGATCGTGGTGTTCGGCCATGCCGGCAACGGCAACCTGCACGTCAACATCCTCTATCACCCCGATGACACCGATGAAACCGCTCGCGCTCAGACTGCGTTGCCACGATTGTTCGACACCGTGCTGGCCCTCGGCGGCACACTCTCGGGCGAGCACGGCATCGGGGTGGCCAAGCGGGACTTCATGACGCAGGCCTTCGACCCTGCCACTTTGGCCGCGATGCGTGCGATCAAGGCCGCGCTGGATCCCGATGGCATTCTCAATCCGGGAAAAGTCCTGCCACCCGCCTGAACAGACGCGCTCAACCAACGGCGGCGGCTTGACTATTGCCTACATTGGCCGATAATGCGAATCATTCGCATGTAGGAGACCACGTCATGCACAAGACCCTGAGCTTTGCCGCGGTGCACTTCACCGTCGCCTTCAGCATCGGCTGGCTGCTGACGGGAAACTGGTGGGTTGGCGGCGCCATGGCCGTGATCGAACCCGCCGTCAACACCGTCGCCTTCCACTTTCACGAACGCGTCTGGAAGCGGATTGAAGTCCGCCGTCTCGGTAATCAGGCGCCACCCAACCATGGTATATCCGTTTGAGCCCGCGCACGGCATAGAGACGGCACAGACACTGCGCATTCGAGCACCTGGATGTAGGCATCGTCTCGGATTTCTTGACTTTCTCGGCGGGGGGGGGGGCATTCTTTGCCTGCAACGATGTGTTGCGAGGCGTTTCATTGGTTAAACCATGCAAATATTTGTCACCACGGTTCTGTTGCTAGCCATGACTGGGGGATGCTTGGCGGCCGACCGGCCGCAAGCGAACGACACGGCCACCCAAGTACTCAGTGCCGAGTCCACGTCCTCGCAGCAATCGATTCTCGCCTCGGATGTCTCACGTGACGCGTTCGGCATCGAACGGTGGGAGCTCGTGCATCGTTCCGATGGGGCGTCCGTGATGTGGCTCATTGAGGCCCATCCCCTCGACGCCCGGCTCGCGCCCACATCGCTTTACGTGGAGATCGGAGGCCGCGGCCTTGCGGTTGCGGTTAGACAGGGCAAAGACCTACGCGCCATCGATCAGTTGATCGGGAAGAGTGGCCAGATTCAAACCCTTCTGACCGGGGCTTCCGGGATGATGATGGATCTCGCCACCGCACCGGCGAATCATCGGGCCAATGCACAAGGGGATCTGGAAGCCATGCGTTCGGTCATTGAGGTGATCGCGTACGTGCCCGAGTTGCGGAAGCATCTCCCGGAAGTCGTACTGAGTGCGCCGTACGCGCTGGTCGGGTCGCAGAATCCGGTGCTTGATAAATCTCGGGCACGCAATGGCATCCAATATGTAGGCCCTGAGTGCTTTGTGCCACAGGCAATGATGGCCGCCATTGCTACCGCCGTCTACAACAACATGGGTCCGAATGGGACGGTGGCGTGTGTCGCCATGTGCACCACCACAGCAGCGTGCATCGCTGGCAGCGGCTCGACGGGAGGAATCATCGGGACCACTCCTCCCTGCCAGGGCGCAGCTGCAGGCTGTGCCACGTGTGGTGTAATAGGCTTGGCTGATGTGATGAATAATTGCGTCAGGGGTCTCAGAATTTTCTTTCAAGAAAGATGAACAGCACGAGAGGTGTGCCGCGTCATGAATGTTTTGCGAATTGGACTTCTGATTTCAAACGCCGCGCTGGCTGCAAGTCTCGTTTTACTTCTCGCTGCACAGCATTCGGGATGGGCTGCAGTTCCTGAAGGGACAACGACAGGTGTGATGTTCATGATCCTGGGGATCTGGCTTTTTTCGGATCTGGTCACACGGCGTGCCGGTTGGGTAGCCGAGGTTACCAAGGCTGCGGGACGGATTGGCGCGGCTCTACTGGTTGTGTCTGGCGTGGGCCTTACAGCCGCTGGCTCCCTGATGATCTTTATCCATTGACGGCGAGGCGTGTGGGCTGCGGCCAAGGGTGACGGTGCAGATTCACTTTGCAAGCGGCATCGCCACACGCACCCGGTTGCGACCGGAAATCTTGGCGGCATAGAGCGCGCAGTCGGCATCGCGCAACAACTGATGATAGCCATCCGTGCTGGTCAACACGCGCTCGCTGACACCCGCACTGATGCTGATGCGATGGACATCGGGGCTGTCGGGTACGGTGCACTCGCGCGCCATGATGGCTTCACGCATGGATTCGGCGATGACACGCGCCTGACCTGAGCGTGTGTGGCGCAGCAAACAGGCGAACTCCTCCCCGCCGTAGCGGGCAATCAGGGCGTCGTCAGGTGCACAGGCCTTCATCACATCGGCCAGCACGCGCAAGGCCTCATCGCCGGCGGCGTGCCCGAATTGGTCGTTGTAGTCCTTGAAATGATCCACGTCGACGAAGATCGCGCTCCAGGTGGCCTCGTCTCCGCACGCGACGGCTTCGTCCAATACCTGAAACAGCAGGCGACGATTGGCCAGGCCGGTCAAGGGATCGTGGTTGGATAGATCGATCAATCGCGCATTGGCCTCGCGCAACTCGGCGGTGCGGGTGTAGACCAGAAGCTCCAGACGTCGCCGCGCCATGCGCGAGGCGTGCATGCGCCAGCGCAGCAGCCAGTAGAGCGCCAGCATGGCGGCCAGTACAAAGCCTGCGCGCGCCAGCAGGGTTTGCCACCACGCCGGCTGTACGTCGATGGTCAGTTCGACCGGCGCACTGAGATTGCCGGCATGGTCGCGGCCTTCAATACGCAGGCGATAGTGTCCCGGCGGAAGGTGGCTGAAGCTGCGCTCGTTCTGGCGTGACCATGCGGTGGGCTTGTCCTCGTCACCGAGCAATTGGCTGCGGAATTCGCTCTGGTCGGTGTTGATCCAGGACAGCAGCGCAAATTGCACGCGCAGGTCTCGCTGACCCGGTTGCAGCACGAGGTGCTTGGGGTCCAGCGCGGCCGCATCACTCCAAACCCCTGCAATGCGCAGCGGCTTGGCTTCGCGATCGGCCAACACGATCGCCGGATCGTGAACGCCAAGCCCGCCGAGGGTTCCGGTCCAGTAGCGGTCATGGCCGTCGAGAAACCGCGCGTTGGTATTGCATTCCTCGTGCGGCAAGCCATCCCGGCGACTGTAGACCTGTGACTGGTACCCCTCGGCGGAGGGCGTGAGCAATTGCACGCCGTTGTTGGTGCACACGTAGATCCGTCCGGCTGAGTCGACCACCGCGTCGTAGATGAACGGGTCAGGCGGTGCGGGAAGATCGTCTGGCAAGCTCCGCGGCTGGCTCGGATCGGTGACATCCAGGCGGATCAAGCCATGCGTGCTGCCGAGCCAGAGCACGGTGCGATCCGAGCGCGTCTCCAGGTTCACGCCGATCAAGCCGCGATCGCCCAAGGCTTCCGGACTCAGGACGACCTCCAGCTTCTGGCCATCATGCCGCAACAAGCCCAGCGAACTGGAAGCCCACAGCCAAGACCGTCCCTGTTCGTCGACCTGTCGCGCCATGGCCGAAACACGCCACTCGACCGGAGCGCCCACGGGCGCGACCGGCTGCCAGACGCCCTTGGCCTGCCGGTACAAACCGCTGGTGCGCGTTCCCGCCCACACCTCGACGCCGTTGGCCGTCGGCACACTGAGCAGATCCATCACCGCTTGGGCGTCAGACTCGGGCCACGGTGTCGGAAGCAATTCAAAACGCGGCCCATCGAGCACACGCGCCAGCGCGCCTCGTGCCAAGCCCAACCACAGGTGGGGACGGTCGCCGGAATCCACGATCGGCTCGATCACGCCCACGGCGGTGGAGGGCAAGCCTTCGGCGGGGCCAAATTCGCGCCAACGACCCTTCTCATACAGCGCCAATCCGGCCTGTCGTGCGCCCACCCAAAGCCGCTCGGCGCCATCGTGGGCTTCGACCCGCACTGCAAACACGCCAGCATCCTGCGCGCCCAGATGCGACACCGTAGTCCAGGGCGTCACATCCGCGAGTGCGCTGGCCATGCCCGCTTCCGTGGACAACCACAACACCTGCGCACCGCCGGGGCTACGCCACAGCGTCAGGTTTCGCACCACGGCAGAAGGCAAGCCGTCGTCGCGACCGAATACGCGCACGCCATCACCGTGCACTCGCAACAGGCCGGCACGCGAGGCCACCCAGATCACCGGCTCGCCATTGGGCAGCTGGCTTTGGACCATCGCGTAAAGACTATTGGTGGGCAGCTCGCCACGCTCGTAGGTCCACGAGCGTAGCCCCTGATCGTCCAGGCGCCACAGTCCACGGCCGAACGTGGAGATCCAGAGTTGCTCGCGTCCCTGAAATCGCGTCACCTGCATGCTTTCGACCTGCGCGACATCGAAGCCAGGCGCCGTAAAGTGTTGCCAGGCCTGTCCTCGATCGCGGTACCAGAGCCCTTCCTCGCCGCTGCCAAGCCAGAGCCGTTCGCCACCCAACAAGGTTTGTGTGGCGGCAATGGACAGTGGCCCGCGCGGCAGCCCATCATTGCCTGGCGCTTCCTGCCAGTGGCCATCGACGCGTTGCCACAGGCCCGCGCCTATGGTCATCGCCCAGAGCGACCAGCGGCCTTTGGCATCGACCGTTTCCGAGATCCGGCGCATCGTCTGGGTGGGAAGTCCTTTCTCGAACACCCACTGCTCACCGCTCCACCGCGCCACACCCCGATCCCGAAACGCCACCCAAGTGGTGCCCTCGTGATCGGTGAAGAGTTCGCCGAGGATGCCCTGAATTGCAGCCGGTGGTTCGGTTCGCCAGTCGCGCCCATTGAAGCGCAGGACGCCATTGGCCGAGGCGGCCCATGTGTAGCCTTGGGCATCGACCGTGGCACTGCCCATCACGGTCGCCGGCAATCCGTCGCGCAAGGTGTATGGCGTGAAGGCCGGGGTGCCCAGATCAACCAGAGGCAAGAGCCTGACGTCTTCGCCTGCGGCCCATGCGCAGCCCGCACAGGCGAGCCAGATGAGCAAGACGAGGCCCACAAAACGCCTGCACCACGACGCTGGCGACAGATCTGCGATAAACGCGCCCTCAAGAAACGTGAATGTTGGAAATCGCTGCCGTGTGCTCGACCCATCCCGCGGCGGCGCGAAGACATCGAGGTCACGACTCGTCACGCATTTCAGCCCGCGCTGGATGGCGCTTTATAGCAGTCCAGCACGTATGACGTCACGCCCGAATGGGGTTCCAGATAGCGCATCACGCCTCCAGAAGCGAACGGCAACCGTTCACGGTGATTTTGAGCGATAGGACGCAAGCGTTGCTGCCGATGGGATTCACGCTCAATGGGGCTTGGAGCCTGCTCGGCCGCCGCGCAGACGATTGAAACCGCACGATGCCCGCCGTTGCGGGCGCCGTGCGCAGGGGCTCCCTAGCGTTTCTTGGGCAGGTACAAATCCGTAATTGTGCCTTCGAACACCTCGGCTGCCATCGCCACCGATTCGCTCAGGGTGGGATGCGGGTGGATGGTGGCGGCGATGTCGGAGACTTCTGCACCCATCTCGATGGCGAGGGCCACCTCGGCGATCAACTCGCCGGCATTGGGGCCGACGATGCCGCCGCCGATGACGCGGTGGGTGGCTTCGTCGAACACCAGCTTGGTGAAGCCCTCGGTGCGGCCGATGCCGATGGCACGACCGGACGCGGCCCACGGAAACTTGCCGGTTTCGACACTCAAACCCTTGGCCTTGGCTTCGGTTTCGGTGACGCCCACCCAAGCGATTTCCGGATCGGTGTAGGCCACCGAAGGAATCACTCGCGCGACCCAGGCTTTCTTTTCACCAGCGGCCACTTCGGCGGCGAGCTTGGCTTCGTGCGTGGCCTTGTGCGCCAGCATCGGATTGCCGACCAGATCGCCGATGGCAAAGATATGCGGCACATTGGTGCGCATCTGGGTATCGACGGCGATGAAGCCGCGCTCGTTGACCTTCACGCCGGCCTTGTCGGCATCGAGCTTGCCGCCGTTGGGCGAGCGTCCCACGGCCACCAGCACGCGGTCGAAGCTGGCCGATTCCAGCGCCGGCTTCTGGCCTTCGACGGCGCTTTCGAAGCCGACGGTGATGGCCTTCTTGTCGGCCTTGACGGTCGCGGCCTTGGTTTTGAGGTGAACCGTGACGCCTTGCTTCTTGAGCCGATCGGCCAATGGCTTGACCAGATCCTTGTCGGCACCTGGCATCAGTTGATCCATGAATTCCACCACCGTCACCTCGCTGCCGAGGGCGCGATAAACCGTGGCCATTTCCAGCCCGATGATGCCGCCGCCCACCACAAGAAGGCGCTTGGGCACATCGGCCAGATTCAGCGCATCGGTGGAATCCATGATGCGCGGGTCATCCCACGGGAAGGCCGGTAGCTTCACGGCTTGCGAGCCGGCGGCGATGATGGCCTGCTCGAAGCGCAGCAGTTGGGTTTTGCCGTCGCTGCCGGTGACTTCCAGCTCGTGTGCGGAAACGAAGCGTCCCGTGCCTTGCACCACGCGCACCTTGCGCGCCTTGGCCATGCCGGCCAGGCCCTTGGTGAGCTGGCCGACGACACCTTGCTTGTAGCCACGCAGGCGATCCACATCGATCTTCGGCTCGCCAAAACGGATGCCCAACTCGGCACCGTGCTGGGCATGGTCGATGATGCCGGCCGCATGCAGCAGCGCCTTGGACGGGATGCAGCCGACATTGAGGCACACCCCGCCGAGGGTTTCGTAACGCTCCACCAGCACCACGTCGAGCCCCAGATCGGCGGCGCGGAAGGCGGCGGTGTAGCCGCCGGGGCCGGCACCGAGCACCACGAGTTTGCACTCGATGTCGGCGGCTTTGCCGCTGCCGAGCGCGGGCTTGGGTGCCGCAGGTTCGGCCGGTGCGCGCGGCGAGGGCGCCACCGGCGGCTTGCTGTTGGGCACTGCGGCCGCAGCCGCCACGCCCGCGGTTTCGAGCACCGCGATGACGTGGCCTTCGTTGACGGTGTCACCGAGCTTGATCTTCAACTCCAGCACGGTGCCCGCTTCGGGTGCCGGCACTTCCAGAGTGGCCTTGTCCGACTCCAGCGTGACCAGACCTT
>CAUJJS010000119.1 GCA_963205415.1 Pseudomonadota bacterium | reverse complement strand
TGTAGCTGCTACACTGTTACCCCTATGCGCAAATGGCTGGCCCTCGTCTTGCTGGTGTTCTTGCCGCTTCAATTCAGTTGGGCGGCAGTGGCCAGTTATTGCAAGCATGAAACCGGAGCTGCGGCCAAGCACTTCGGCCACCATGCGCATCAGCACAAGGCGGCCGACGGCCAGGATGCCAGCCCTGATCCGGCCAAGACCCTGGGTGGCGATCCTGATTGCGCGTCCTGTCATGCCGGGTGCTTCTCGGTCTTGTCAGGGGATGTCAAGCTGGCGTCGCCGGTCAGCCCGTCCCTGGATACGGGGTATCCCCCGGAGCACCTTGCTGCGCCTCCACCTGAACGTTTAGAGCGCCCTCAGTGGCGTGTCCTCGCCTGATCGGCGGGGAGCGCGTTCCTTTCCCTTCGTCCTCACCCCTGCCGTCGCGCATGGCGCGCTACGGTATCCAGCCGGCTTCGCGCGGCTGATGTGATGACGTTGCTGGCGATCATCTGGATCGCCCCCCCGCCGATTCCCTTGTGTATTTCAAATCACTGGAGAATCGGATGCTGAAGGATATTCACAATTACAACGCGAGGGCGGTTGCGGCAGGCTTGCTCCTTGCGCTCATGACGGGGACGGCTTTCGCTCAGTTATTGCCGACGGCACCAGCTCTTGGGCAGAGCGCCAACGGCGTAGAGCAGATTGAAGCAGCAACGCCCCTGACTCTGCAAAAGGCCGTCGCGCTGGCTTTGGAGGCGAATCTTGACCTGACTGTCGCCCAACGGGAGATCGAGGCCGTGGAGGGCCAGGTAATTCAGGGACGAGTACGTCCTAATCCCGAGCTGGCGTACTCGCTCGAAGACCAACGCACGCCAACCCGCACGCAAAGCGTCCAGATCAATCTGCCCATCGAGCTGGGGGGCAAGCGCGCTGCCCGCATTGCCGCGGCAGAGCGAGGGCGTGACGTCGCAGTTGAAGAACTGAACACGCGGCGCGTCGAAATTCGCGCCGCTGTGGTTGCCGCCTTCTTTGAGGCGCTGGCCGCCCAGGATCGCACGGCCTTAGCCCAGGACAGCGTTGACCTGGCCAGGCAAGCGACGGATGCCGTTGCCAAGCGCGTGACGGCGGGCAAGGTGTCCCCGGTCGAAGAAACCAAGGCTCGGGTGGCCGAAGCCGGCGTGCGGGTTGAACTGGCACAGGCGCAGAGCGAACAACGCAGTGCCCGCGCGCGGCTGGCCAGTTTGCTCGGGGCCAACCCGCCGCGTTTCACCCAGGTAGCGGGCAGCGTGGATGATCTTCCCAACGTCCCTTCGCTGGATGACATCCAGCAGCGCTTGTCGGCCTCATCGGCATTGCGCCGGGCGCAGTTGGAGATCGAACGCCGTCGGTCGCTGGCCGACGTGGAGCGCAGCAAGCAGACGCCCGATGTCACGGTCAGCCTGGGCGTGAAGCGTCCGAACGAGTTAGCGCGCAATCAGTTAATGCTCGGCATTTCCGTGCCGCTGCCTTTGTTCGACCGCAATCAGGGCAATCTGCTGGAAGCGTTGAAGCGTGAAGACAAGGCGAGGGATGAACTTCAGGCGTTGAATCTGCGCCTCAGCACAGAGGTGTTGCAAGCCCGCGAGCGGCTGGCGTCGGTTCGCGGCGAGATCGACGTATTGCAGCGAGAGGTGCTGCCAGGGGCCAAGAGCGCCTATGACGCGGCCACCGTGGGCTTTGGTTACGGCAAGTTCAACTACCTGGAAGTGCTGGACGCGCAACGCACCTACTTTGCCGCCAAGTCCCAATACCTCAAGGCGCTCGCCGATGCGCACCGCGCGGCGGCGGACATGGATCGCGTGATCGGCGCATCCGAATCCACGACCACCCTGCCTGCAAACAAGGAATGAACATGAAACCCGAAACGAACAAACTGAACGTCAGCAAGAAGCAGTGGTTTGCCATCGCCGTGATCGCCGCAGTGGGCATAGGACTGGGCAGCGCCATTCTCGGCGGCAAGACGGATAAGAGCGCTGAGGGTGAGGGTCACGGCAGCCACGTGGAAGCCAAGGCCCACAGTGATGGTGAGCATCATGGCAAGACGGGCGCAGACTCCCACGAGGACGACAAAGGCCATGCGGACGGCGAGCACCACGAGGGGTCAAGCAAGGGGCCGCATGGCGGCAAGCTGTTCAAAGAAGGGGATTTCGGATTGGAAGCCTTACTCGCTGAGGACGGCGGCGAACCACGCCTGCGAATCTGGCTCTACGAAAAGGAAAAGGCGCTAGCCAGCAGCGCCGCCAAGGTCAGCGCTACCGTTACACGCCTGACTGGGGAGAAGCAGGCGCTCAACTTCACGCCCGACAAGGACAGCCTGTTGAGTCGAGAGATTGTCCCGGAACCTCATGCGTTCGAGATCAGCATCGTGGCTCAGACGGCCAACGCGCCTTTCACGTTCAGCTTCAGCCAGGAGGAAGGAAAAGTCGAACTCAGCGATGCGCAAATCAAGGCTGCATCCATCGGCATTGACACCGCAGGGGCTGCAAGCATCAAGTCTGCCCTGCAATTGCCGGGTGAGATTAGGCTGAATGAAGACCGCACCTCGCACGTTGTTCCGCGCATTGCGGGTGTTGTCGAAAGTGTGCAGGCCAGTTTGGGGCAAACGGTCAAGAAGGGACAGGTGCTCGCCGTTATCGCCAGCCCTGCCGCATCCGAGCAGCGCAGCGAGTTGCAGACGGCGCAAAAGCGGCTGGCCTTGGCCCAGACAACTTTTGAACGCGAGAAGCGGCTGTGGGAACAGAAGATTTCCGCCGAGCAGGACTACCTGCAAGCCGGCCAGGCACTGAACGAGGCGCAGGTCGCCGTGGCCAACGCGCAGCAGAAGCTGTCGGCCGTGGGCTTGGCCCCAGGGTCTTCGGGCGGGCTGAACCGCTTCGAGCTGCGTGCGCCTTTCGATGGCGTGGTGATTGAAAAGCACCTCAGCTTGGGTGAGGCTGTCAAGGAAGACGCCGCCGTGTTCACGGTGTCCGACCTGGGCCAGGTCTGGGCAGAGATTAACGTGCCCGCCAAGGACTTGCCGCTGGTCAGAGTGGGTGAGAAGGTCAGCATCAAAGCCACGGCATTCGATGCCAGCGCACAAGGGACCATCACTTTCGTGGGTGCGCTGATCGGCGAACAAACCCGCATGGCCAAGGCTCGTGTGGTCTTGGCCAATCCCCAGGGCGCGTGGCGTCCCGGCCTGTTCGTCAATGTGGAAGTGATCGCGTCCGAAACCGCCGTGCCAGTCAGCGTGGCTAGCGACGCTATTCAGAGCGTGGGGGACAAGCCGGTCGTTTTCGTCAAGGTGAAGGACGGCTTTGTGGCCCAGCCTGTGCAGTTGGGTCGCAGCGATGGCAAGCGGGTCGAGGTACTGCAAGGTCTTCAAGCAGGGGCGGCATATGCGGCCGCAGGCAGTTTCGTCGTGAAGTCTGAACTCGGCAAAGCCTCTGCCGAGCACACCCATTGATGCCGGAGCTA
>CAUJJS010000118.1 GCA_963205415.1 Pseudomonadota bacterium | reverse complement strand
TCGGGCAGCTTGCCGATATCTTCGGCCGAGATCGCCTCGACAATGGACGTCGCATCGCGCTTGATGTCGATGGCGCGCTCGATACCACCGCGAATACCCGTCACCACGATGGTGTCGAGCTTCTTGGATTCCTCAGCCTTGGCTTTGGCCTTGGCATCGCCTGCGTCGGCCTGTGGCTCGGCCGTGGCCGTGTTTTGTGCCTGGGCCTGCATGGCCAGCATCATGGTGGCTGAGGCCAGTGCCAGGCTCAGCATGTTTCGCTTCAACAACATCGTCGTCCCCTCCAGGTTCTTGTGTGATGGTTGGTGCTGCATGGTGCGTTCGGGTGATTCGAACGGTTCGCGGTGTGGCGCAGTCGATCTTAGGCGTCACTCCATGGATCGGACCGGTCCTGCATACGTTTTCAGTGGCTACATTGCTGAAAACGCGCCGGAATGGTCATGAATAGGTATTCATTTGACGGGCACCAGGCGCACGGCAGCACCGCCACCGCCGGCCAACCACAGCGACAGAGCATCACTGCGCGACACCGTGCGTTGCTCCCGCGTCATTCGGAAGCGCGCCTCTCCTTGCCAATTTGCGCCCTCGCCATCGCGGTAGATCTCGGCGCGATAGCGCGTGTTCGGGGCGAGAAAGCCCAGTGACAGCTTCAGATCGCGCGCGTGCCGATCGTTGATAGCGCCAATGAACCAGATATCGCTGCCGCGTTGCTGACGTGCGATGGCCGCGTACTCGCCAACTTCGCCCGCCAGCGTTTGGCTTTGCTCCCAATCCACCGCCACATCTTTGATGAACTGGAAGGCTTCGGCGTGCTGCGCATAGTGTTCGGGTAGGTCCGCCACCATCTGGATCGGGCTGTAAATCGCCACATAGAGCGCGAGCTGGCGGGCCAGCGTGCTGGGAATTTCCTGTCCGTTTCGGCCGGTGAGGCTGACGATGCCCGGGGTGTAATCCATGGGGCCGGCCAAGAGTCGGGTGTACACCAGATTGACGGCGTGCTCCGGTGGATTGGGTGGCTGGGCCCAGGCGTTGTATTCCATGCCCCGCGCGCCCTCGCGCGAGACCCAGTTGGGCCAGGTACGGCGCAGGCCAGTGTCCTTCATCGGCTCGTGCGAATTGATGGCGATGTGGCGCTTGGCGGCAGCCTCCAAAACACGCTGGTTGTGGCGGCTCATCCATTGGCCTTCGTGCCATTCGCGCAGAATCGGACCATCGGGTGTGTCCTGACGTTCGATCTGGCCGGCGTCGCAGACATAGCCAGTTTTCACCACGTCGATGCCATGCTGCGCATCTAGGTCGAGTGCCTTGTCGAGTTGGCGTTCGTAGTGACTCACCGCGCAGGCGGTTTCGTGGTGGCCGATCAGGTGCACGCCTTTGCCGGCGGCGTACGCAGTCAGCGCCGGCAGATCGAAATCGGGCGTGGCTCGGGTGAAGTCAAACCCCCAGCCATTGGCGAACCAATCGCCATCCCAACCCGGGTTCCAGCCTTCCACCAGCACCCCGCGAAAGCCGTTTTCTGCCGCAAAATCGATGTAGCGCCGCGTGTTTTCGGTGGTGGCGCCGTGCTTGGGGCCGGTGGCCCAGCTTTGTTGGTCCAGATGCAGCGACCACCACACGCCCACGTACTTGGCCGGCTTGAACCAGCTCACGTCGCCGAGTCGATTGGGCTCGTTGAGGTTGAGGATGAGGTTTGAATCGACCAGGCCTGCGGCATCGTCGCTGATCGTGATGCTGCGCCAAGGCGTGACGAACGGCGTGGTGCGAACCACCGGCGTCGGACTTCCCGGTGTGAGCGCGGCGCGCAGCACTTGGCCCTCGCCACGTTGCAGGTTCATGCCGGCGTAGTCGATCAAGGCCGCTTCGTGCAGGCTCAGGTGCAGGCCGCCCTCGGTGCGCAGGGTCAGCGGGGTTTGCGCAATGCCGACTTCGGCAAGTGGTGTGCGTTGGTAGAGGTATTCCTCGCGGTTCCATTGCAGGGCGGGAATCCACCACGCGGTCGCAGCCGGCTCGATGGCGAATTCGGTCAATTCCTGCACGATCTGCGCTTCCCGCAGCGTCGCTTGTTCCGGCACGTCGTAACGAAAGCCAAGCCCGTCGTCGAACACACGAAACACCATGTCGAAGCGACGGCGATCGTGGTCTTTTTCAACGAACTGGGCGCGCAGTTCGTTGTAGTGATCGCGTATCACGCGACGCTCGCCCCAGGGTTGCTCCCAGTGGCTGTCGTGGCTGCGCGTGGACTGCCCGCTGAGGCTGAGATTGCGCAGCAACTGGCGCGCATTGCGGAAGATGAAGCCGAGATGCGAGGGCGCGATGATGCGTTTGCCATCGCGTTGGACGCTGTAACTCAGGCGACCATCGCCATCCAAATCCAGTTGCACTTCGATGCGGCCATTGGGTGAGGCCACCTTCGCCACCTCCGCGCCGTGCGCGGACCACGCGGCAAGCATCAGGAACAGCCCGGCCGCGATGAGGCCGCTCATGCGCGTCCGTCGTGAGGCGGGCGGCTTCGGATGGGTCGCTGCGGCGTGGCGGTTCAAAGCGAGCCTCCGACACGGGCCAAGGCGACGCTGCGCGCCGGCAGATGCAGGTTTTCGCCGTCGTGTGTGACGCCGCTGAACCCGGGAATAGCCAGCAGGCTGGTGTTGGCCGGCGCCGCCCAACGCGCTGGCACCGCCGACAGATTGAACACGAGCAGCAGACGTTCGTCGGCGGATTCGCGCACGAAGGCCAACAGCGGCTCGGGTGCATCCAGAAAACGAATACTGCCGTGCACCAGCGCGGGTTGCTGCTTGCGCCAACGCAGAAAGGCGCGCGCCGCATGCAGGGTGGAATCGGAATCGGCGTTTTGCACCGCAACGCTGCGTACGCGATGGGCCTCGGGCACCGGCAACCACGGCGTGCCTTGGCTGAAACCGCCTTGTGGCCCGTCGGTCCATGGTAGGGGTGTTCGACAGCCATCGCGACCTTTGAAGTTGGGCCAGAAGGCCTTGCCATAAGGATCGCGCAAGGCCTCGTACGGCAGGTCCGCCTCGGGCAGACCAAGCTCTTCGCCTTGATACAAACACACGGCACCGCGCAGCGAACACACCAGCGCGATCAGTTGTCGCGCCAGCGCCGGATCCGCGTCGCCACTGCCCCAACGGCTCACCGCGCGCTGCACGTCGTGATTGGAGACGGCCCAGCAGGGCCAACCGTCGCGCATGCGTGCTTCGAGTGCCTCAACCGTGCTGCGGATGTGCCGCGCGCTGCCATCTTCGGTCAGAAGCTCGAAGCTGTAGGCCATGTGCAGACGGCGCGCCGTGCAGTATTCGGCGGTGGTGGCGAGAGAATCCTCGGAGGAGATTTCACCCAGTGCACCCACATCGTCGTAGCGGTCGAGCAGGGCGCGCACGTCTTCCAACAAGCCGAGGTTTTCCGGCTGGGTGTTGTTGTGAATGTGGTACTGGTAGGCGTAAGGGTTGTCGGGACTGAACCCGCGGCCGGTGCGCAAGTGCGCAGGCTTGGCTGGGTTGTCGCGCAGCAGCGCGTCGTGATACGGAAAGTTGATCGAGTCGAGGCGAAAACCATCGACGCCGCGATCCAGCCAGAACTTGAGATTGTCCAGTTGTGCCGCGCTCACCTCGGGATTGTGGAAATTGAGGTCGGGCTGGGACGGCAGGAAGTTGTGCAGGTAGTACTGGCTGCGACGTGGCTCCCAGGTCCAGGCCACGCCACCGAACAGGGACAACCAATTGTTGGGCGGCGAGCCATCGGGTTTTGGATCAGCCCAAACAAACCAGTCGGCCTTGGGGTTGTCGCGACTCTGACGACTTTCCTGAAACCACGCATGCGCACTGGAACAATGGCTGAGCACTTGGTCGATCATGACCTTCAAACCGTGGTCGTGCGCCTTCTTGAGCACACGGTCGAAGTCGGCCAAGGTGCCGAACATCGGATCGACACCGCAAAAATCCGCGATGTCATAACCGAAGTCGGCCATCGGCGAGGTGAAAAAGGGCGAGATCCAGATCGCATCCACGCCGAGCCCTGCGATGTAATCGAGGCGCTCGACGATGCCCGGCAAGTCGCCGATGCCATCGCCATTGGTATCCAGAAAACTGCGCGGATAGATCTGGTAGATCACCGCTCCACGCCACCACTCGCGTCCCATGCCTTCGTCCCGTCGCTGTCTCGTTCGAGGTGGACTATGCCGCGTCCGGATGCGCTTCCGGCAGGGCTTTCGGCGTGAATACGTTTACAGCAGGATGTGACCGCAGGGCGCGCCGGTTAAGGTGCCACACAGGTCGCAGGGGCCGGTCAACGGGGCAGGTGGGATGAGCAGGATCGAACAGAACATGAAGGCAAAACCTGAGCTCACGTTCTGGCAGATCTGGAACATGTGCTTTGGATTTCTCGGCATCCAATTCGGCTTCGCGCTGCAGAATGCCAACGTCAGTCGCATCTTCCAAACCTTGGGCGCGAGCATGGAGGACATTCCCGTGCTGTGGGTGGCCGCTCCGCTCACCGGCCTCTTGGTGCAGCCGATCATTGGTTATCTCTCGGATCGAACCTGGACGGGTCTCGGCAGGCGCCGCCCGTATTTCCTCATCGGCGCGGTGCTGTCCTCGCTGGCCCTGTTCGCTTTTCCCAATGTGCCCACGCTCTGGATTGCGGCGGGCATGCTGTGGGTGCTGGATGCCTCCATCAACATTTCCATGGAGCCGTTCCGCGCCTTCGTCGGTGACCAATTGCCGCCGGCGCAGCGCCCAAGCGGCTTTGCCATGCAGAGCTTCTTCATCGGTGTGGGCTCGGTGGCGGCAAGCAGCTTGCCGTGGGTGCTCGAACAATTCGGAGTCGCCAACACGGCGCCGGCTGGGCAGATCCCGGACACCGTGCGCTACGCCTTCTATGCCGGCGGTGTGGCACTGGTGTCGGCCATCGGCTGGACGGTTTTCCGTACCCGCGAATATCCGCCCGAAGCCATCGCAGCCTGGGATCGGGCACCGCCTACGCCTCGGCGCGATGGCAGTGCACAGCGGGTGCGCGGCGTGGCCAGTGTGTTGTTGCTGTCGGGGCTGGTGTTGGCGGCTTGGGTTGCGCTTGCGGGTCTGGACAAGGCGCTCTACATCCTTGCCGGTGTATTGGCGGGCTTTGGTCTGGCCTTTCTGGTGCGGGGCTTTCTGCGTGGCGACAGCGCATTTTCCCGAATCCTCGATGACATGCGCGACATGCCCGCGACCATGGCGCAACTGGCCGTGGTGCAGTTCTTTTCCTGGTTTGCCTTGTTTGCGATGTGGATCTACACCACAGCGGCAGTGACCGAAGTGCACTTTGGCAGCAGTGATCCGCAATCGGCGGCCTACAACGCCGGTGCCAACTGGGTCGGCGTGCTGTTTGCCGCGTACAACGGATTTGCTGCGCTGGCGGCGATTGCGATTCCACGCATGGTGAAAATCTGGGGGCTGCGCGCCACCCACCTCGTCAATGCCACGCTGGGCGGCGTCGGACTGCTGTCGATGCAGTGGATCGCGGATCCAGACTGGTTGCTGTTGTCGATGCTGGGTGTGGGTTTTGCCTGGGCGTCGATCCTGTCACTGCCTTACGCCATGCTCTCCGACAGCGTGCCGGCGGCGAAGATGGGCACCTACATGGGCATCTTCAATTTCTTCATCGTGATCCCGCAGTTGGTCGCGGCCAGTCTTCTGGGTTTCTTGTTGAAGTCCTTGCTGGGCGGGCATCCCATCCACGCGCTATCGATTGGCGGCATCAGCCTTATCGTGGCCGGACTGTGCGTCTTGCGCGTTCGGCTTCCCAACGACGCAAACTCTTGAGGAATTGCCATGCATAAGGGCTGCCGTCAATCCATTGTATTGAGCTGCGCACTGAGCGCATTGATGGGCTGCAGCCAATCGGTTCGCCCGAACTCCGTGGCGCCTGATTTCTACGGCACCCTGGAGCCCTTCGCAAGCCAAGCCGTGTACTTCGTCCTGACCGACCGCTTCGTCAATGGCGATGCCGGCAACGATCAACGCGGGCAGGGGACCTTCGATATTCCGCTGGCGCCCTGCAACGGCGTGGCGGGCAACATCGGCTATCTGGGCGGCGACTTCAAGGGCATCGTCGAACATCTCGATTACATCCAGTCGATGGGATTCTCGGCGCTGTGGATCACGCCCGTCGTGGACAATCCGGATGAAGCGTTTACCGGCGGCACGGCACCGACCTGCGGCGGCATCCTCGCCGACAAGGGCAAGACCGGCTATCACGGGTATTGGGGCGTCAATTTCTACCGGCTCGATGAGCATTTGCCGAGCGCCGATCTGGACTTTTCCGGCTTGGCCGCTGCCCTGCATGGGCGAGGCATGAAGCTGGTGCTGGATATCGTCGGCAACCACGGCTCGCCAGCCTGGGGCATGGCTTACGACCAGCCCAAGTTCGGCAAGATCTACGACCGCGATGGCACGCTCATCGCCGATCATCAGAACCTGCCTCCGCAACAACTCGATCCTGTCCACAACCCACTGCACCGTTTCTACAACACGCGCGGGCCGGTGGATGGCGCGACCGGTTCGATCTTCGACGGCAATCTCGCGCAATTGTCAGACTTCAACCAAGACAACCCAGCCGTGCTGGACTATCTGGCGGGCGCCTACGAACAGTGGATCGCGCAAGGCGCCGATGCCTTCCGCATCGACACCATTGCCTGGATGCCCGATACCTTCTGGGCGGCATTCACCGCACGCATCCGCAAGGACCATCCGGGCTTTTTCATGTTCGGTGAAGCCTTCGATTACGACGCTGCACGCATTGCCCGGCATACCCTGAAAGGCGGCGGCGCGGTGAGCGTGCTCGACTTTCCGATGAAGCAGGCCATGGGCGAGGTGTTTGGTCATGCACAGGCGGGTTATGAACGATTGACCTCGGCCCTGCACCTCACCCAAGGCCCTTACGCCAATCCCTACGAACTGGCCACCTTCTACGACAACCACGACATGGCGCGTCTGGACGCCAGCGACGCGGGCTTCATCGACGCGCACAACTGGCTCTTCACCACACGCGGCATTCCGGTGGTGTACTACGGTTCGGAAATGGGCTTCATGCGCGGTCGTGCCGAACACGCCGGCAATCGCAATTACTTTGGCGTGGAGGGCATCGAGGCGGCCCGCGCCAGTCCGATCCGTGCGGCGCTGGCGCGCATTGCCCAACTGCGTGCAGCCACACCGGCCTTGCAGCGCGGTCTGCAAGTGAACATCGAGCTGAAAGGCCATCGAGCGGCATTTCTGCGCGTGCTGCAGCACGAGGGCGTGCATCAAATCGCGCTGGTCTTGCTGAACAAGGGTGATGCGCCCGAACAGTTCGTCATTGACCGCCTGTTGCAAGCCGGGCCATGGCGCTCGGCGCTCGATGGCGCGCATCAGGATTTGCAGGCGGGTGAAGCCCTGCGCACCGATGTCGCCGCGCACGACGTGCAGGTCTGGTTGCTCGATGCCGACGTCGCGTCGCCGGATTTGGCAGCGGCGCTGGACGCAGCGATGACGGGCGCACGCACGCTGGAGTGAGGCGCGGCGCTTGCCTCAGGCTCAGTACTCAGACTTGGCTGGAAGCACGCACTTCCAGCGTGGGCGTGAGCATCTGGTTTGCGGCAGGCTCTTCGCGCACCAGATGCAACAGCGTCTCCACCAACAGTTCGCCGGCCTTGGCCGTGTCCTGCACCACGGTGCTCAAGGGGGGATTGGCAAAACGCGCCATCGGGGTGCCATCGAAACCGACCACGGCCACGTCCTCGGGAATGCGTCGGCCGGCATCGTGCAAAGCGCGCATCGCGCCGATCGCAATCAGGTCGCTGGCGGCAAACACGGCATCGAAGCTGAGCCCGCGTGCCTGCAAGGTCTGGATGGCTTCGTAACCATCCTGCTCGTTGCTGTCGGCATCCACTTGCAAGGCTGGTGCAAGGCTGAGGCCGGCGTCGCGCAGGGCTTCGTCACAGCCACGGAAGCGCGCCTGAAATTCGGGAAAGCGATTGGAAGCATCACCGAGGAAGGCAATCCGTCGTCGTCCCTGAGCGAGCAGGTGCTGGCCCGCAAGTCGGCCGCCGGCGTGGTTGTCGCAACCGATGGCGAGGCCGGATTGGTCATCCAGCACCGCGCCCCAACGCACGAAATGCGTCCCCTGCGCCAGCAATTGCTCCAGCTTGCTGGCATAGGCGCGGTAGTCGCCATAGCCCAAGAGGATCAAGCCATCGGCCTTCATGCTGTCTTCGTAATCGCCGTGCCAGTCATCCGACAGTTGTTGGAACGACACCAGAAGGTCATGCCCATAGCGAGCGCAGGCGCGGGTGATGGAGCCAAGCATCGCCAGAAAGAACGGGTTGATGCGCGAATCATCGGTCGTCGGGTCTTCGAACAACAACAGCGCCAAGGTTCCGGCGCGCTGGGTGCGCAGGCTGGAGGCATGCCGGTCGACCTTGTAATTGAGCTCCTTGACCGCCTCTTCCACCCGTTTGCGTGTCGCGGCATTGACCAAGGGGCTGCCGGCCAGAACCCGCGACACCGTAGCCTGCGACACGCCCGCGCGATGGGCGATGTCGATCGAGGTGATGCGCGATTTCTTGCGGTTGATCGGAGCCTGCATGGGGCGAGTGTAACAAGTGTCGGGCCTCATCCCGATCACGACGATTGCGTCACGACGATTTCGTAGGTCGGGCTTCAGCCCGACATGGCGCCGAAGAGCGTCGGCCTGAAGGCCGACCTACGTGAGCGCGTCACGCCAAGGAACCGTCGTCATCATTTTAGGTAGGTCGGGCTTCAGCCCGATGGAACTCGCGAGGAAATGAAGTTGATTCTCACTCCTCGCAAACGCGCCGCGTAGGCGACTTTGGGTGCACATACGCTGCTGCCGCTTGCGCATGAGTTGATGCGTCCGTGGCATGATGGTTCGGTGCCAGAGCTCTTATCGGCCGCGGAATAAGCTTTGCCGCGTGCGATTCCAGCGGAGGCTTAGACCGGGGTCACAAAAATTGCTGGCAATGGGGCCGCAATTGTGTCAAAGAGTGTCGTATGCTTTGAGCGGGGTGCCAATCCGATCGCCATGATTCCTCAAAACAACGACCTCTCGCCTGCTGAACTCGACGAGCTGCTCAGCGCCGTGCTGCCCGATATTCCGGGCCATCGCGTGTTGCGCTTGTTGGGTCGCGGCGGCATGTCCTATGTCTACCTTGGAATCCAGGAATCGCTCGACCGTCAGGTCGCGATCAAGGTGATCTCGCCCTTGGCCCTGCAGGACGACATCACCCTGCAACGCTTCGAACGCGAGGCGCGCACCATCGCCAAACTGCAACACCCGGGCATCGTCGGTATCCATACCGTGGGGCGGGCGGACATGGGCCTGCTGTTTTACGCCATGCCGTACCTGTCGCGTGGCGATCTGAGCAAGCGCGATCTGCGTGACGACGAAGTGCAGATCATCGGCGTCTTGCGTGCGCTGCTGGCGGCGCTTGATTACGCGCACTCGCAAGGCATCGTGCACCGCGACGTGAAGCCGGCGAATGTGTTGTTCGATCACGATGACCGGCCCTTGCTGACGGATTTTGGCATTGCCATCAGCAAGCGTGATCGTTCGCGCATGACCGGTGCTGGCAACGCCATGGGCAGTTGGGCCTACATGGCGCCCGAGCAAGCCCGGGGCGAGCGGGTCGATGGCCGCGCTGATGTGTACAGTGTGGGCGTGCTCACCTACGAAATGCTCACCGGGACCCTACCGTTCCACGATGAAGATTCGATGGCTCTGGCGCTGATGCATGCGCTGGATCCAGTGCCGCAATTGCCGGCCAACAAGGCGCATTGGCAGGCCTTGATTGATCGCGCCATGGCGAAACAACCGGACGCGCGTTTTGCCAGTGCCCGCGACATGCTGGCGGCGGTGGACCGTATCGCACTGGCGCCGCGCGTTGCAGCGGCGCCGGTAGGGCCGGTGCCGGGTGCGGCGCCCGCCGTCGCGACATCCCATGCGGTTCGCAGTGGCAATGCGCCTGCGCTGCGATCAAGGCGCACGCCGACATCGTGGATGGCAAGGCGTTGGCCGTTTGCGATGGGAGCCGGCGTGCTGGCATTGGCGCTGTTGGTGTCGCTGCTGGTGGTGTTCTGGCCGGAGCCGGCGGAAGTCCCGCCGCCGCGACTGGCCGAGAACAGCGAGCCCGTACCGGTGGTGCCTGTGCCCGACGCGCCTGCGCCTGAAGCTGCCGTGGTGTCCGATGTCCCTCCGGAAAACGCCAGCCCTGTGCCCGATCACGACTCGCTCGACTTGCCTGCCACCGCAGCGACCGAGCTTGCCGAGTCGGGAGCGTCAACGCCGGAGTTGGGTGCTGTCGAGCCAATTGCGTCCGACCATGATTCGAACGAAACGCTCGAAGGTGAGGGTGAAGGATTCGATGTTCCGGCTCTGCTGCCGCCGGGGGATGCCCTGCTGCTGACAGCAGGTGAACAGATTCGTCGCCGACGCTTGACCCAACCCCGCAACGGCAACGCGTTGGATTCGCTGCTCGAAGCCAGGAAACTGCTCGGTGGCAAGGACACGCGCGTGGCACGGCTCGGCGAGCGTTGGCTGGCAGCGATGCAGCCCTATGCAGTCGAGGCCATGGCGGCTGGTGATGATGCGGCCGTCAAGCGCATTTACGATTCTGCGGCGTTGCTCGACCAGGGTTTGAACCTGCGTTCTACCGAAGCCTGGACCTCACTCCAAGCCGAACGGGTGACACCCTTGCATCGCCAGTTGCGCCAAGCCTTGGCAGACAAGAACATCGAGGCCGTGCATGCAGCCAAGCGTCGCGCCGAACGCTTGGGGATCGCGGCCGCGCTACTGGAGCCGGAGTACTCGACGCCCATCATCAGCGCGCAGGTGGGCGATGGACTGCGGCGCGGAGCCACGTCGATGGTTTTGGCACGTATGCCGCAAGGTGATCGTGCGGGCTTGGCGGCCTTGCCCAGCGTGGTGACACAAGGCAGCTATGCCCAATTCGCGAAGGCCACGGGCCGAGGCCCCAGCAATTGTCTGAAGCGAGGAACACTGGTGTCCTTTCGTGACCGAACTTGGGCCGATCCGGGCTTTGCGCAGAACGCCGATCACCCGGTGGTATGCGTGAGCTTGGTGGACGCGCAGTCCTACGCGAACTGGCTCGGCCAACGCGATGGCGTGCGTTATCGTCTTCCGAGCGCAAGCGAATGGCGGAGCCTGACTGGCGCACCCTCACAACTAGCCTGTGGCACGGGTGGGGTGCGTTGTCAGTCCAATGGCACCGGCCCGGCCAATGCCGACGCGGTGCGTATCAACGGAATCGGCAGTGCTCTGGGCAACGTGCGGGAATGGACCGGTGGCTGCAATGCTTGCGCCTCGCACCCGGCTGTCGGTCTGGGTTGGCGCGATGCCGCGCCCAGCAGTCGCAAGGATGGCCCACTCAAGCCAGACAATGGCTACGACGACGTCGGCTTCCGCTTGGTGCGCGATGTCGCGATTCAGGAAGTCGAACGTCGTTGATGGTGTTCGCTGATGTAGGTGGTGCGATAATTGCGCGCTGATCTCTTGGAGTGGCCGCATGTCTCGCACCGATACTCGCCTTGATCCTTCCCGCAGCATCCGCGCCCCTCGTGGCACCGAGTTGAGTTGCAAGAACTGGCTGATCGAAGCCGCCTACCGCATGATTCAGCACAACCTCGATCCGGAGGTGGCCGAGAATCCGGCCGAACTGGTGGTGTACGGCGGCATCGGCCGTGCCGCACGCGACTGGCCCTGCTTTGATGCGATCTTGAAATCACTGCGGGAATTGAATCCGGACGAAACCTTGCTGGTGCAATCGGGCAAGCCGGTCGGCGTGTTCAAAACGCATGCTGATGCACCGCGTGTCTTGATTGCCAATTCCAACCTGGTGCCGCATTGGGCCACGTGGGAGCACTTCCACGAGCTCGATCGCAAAGGCTTGATGATGTACGGTCAGATGACCGCTGGCTCGTGGATCTATATCGGCTCGCAGGGCATCGTGCAGGGCACCTACGAAACCTTCGTCGAAATGGGGCGACAGAGTTACGGCGGCGATCTTCGCGGCAAGTGGATCCTGACCGCAGGCCTCGGCGGCATGGGCGGCGCGCAGCCCTTGGCCGCGTCGCTGGCGGGCGCTTGCTCGCTGAATATCGAGTGCCGTCAGTCCAGCATCGATTTCCGCCTCAAAACGCGCTATGTGGACGAGCAAGCGCACGATCTGGACGATGCCTTGGCGCGCATCGCCCGTTACACACAAGCCGGTGAAGCCAAGTCGATCGCCTTGCTCGGCAATGCTGCGGAAATCCTGCCCGAGTTGGTGCGTCGCGGCGTGAAGCCCGATGCGGTCACCGACCAAACTTCGGCGCACGATCCCGTCCACGGGTATTTGCCGATTGGCTGGACGGTGGAACAGTGGTTGGCCGAACAGAAAACCCATCCCGATCGGGTGCGCGATGCCGCCAAGGCATCGATGCGCCAGCACGTCGAAGCCATGCTGGCCTTCCATGCGCAAGGCATTCCCACCTTCGACTACGGCAACAACATCCGGCAGATGGCGCAGGATGTCGGCTGCGCCCATGCGTTTGATTTCCCCGGTTTCGTGCCGGCCTACATTCGTCCGCTGTTCTGTCGTGGCATCGGGCCCTTCCGTTGGGTGGCGCTGTCGGGCGATCCCGAAGACATTCGCAAAACCGATGCCAAGGTCAAGGAACTCATTCCGGACGATCCGCACCTGCATCGCTGGCTCGACATGGCAGCCGAGCGCATCAGCTTCCAAGGATTGCCCTCGCGCATTTGTTGGGTGGGCTTGGGCCTGCGCGACAAGCTTGGATTGGCCTTCAACGAAATGGTGCGCTCGGGCGAACTCAAAGGCCCGATTGCAATCGGACGCGATCATCTGGATTCGGGTTCGGTGGCTTCACCCAACCGTGAAACCGAGGCCATGAAGGATGGCTCGGATGCGGTGTCCGACTGGCCGATCCTCAATGCCCTGCTCAACACCGCCTCGGGCGCCACCTGGGTGAGCTTC